>DASWJQ010000106.1:0-3691 GCA_036397095.1 Anaerolineales bacterium | reverse complement strand
TCCGCCGTCTGCCGTCTGCCGTCTGGCGGGCGCATCGCCTAGCGCTCCCACGCGTTGGTTCCCGATCGTTCTCGGTCCATCGTCAACGGTCCTCGGTCCCCCTTGCCCGCCCTTCCCAACTCCGGCCAGACCGAGTAAGATTGGACTGCACAACACCGACCCCGTCATCCAGCGGCCGGGGTCGGTTTTTGTGTCCCCGGGTAGTCCGACGCTGTTGAAGGCTATGCTGACCGAACGAACCGAACTGCGCAATCTGGCAATCATCGCCCATGTCGACCACGGTAAAACCACCCTGGTTGATGGGATGCTGCACCAGGCTCGGGTCTTCCGCCTTAACCAGGCGGTCGCAGAGCGCGTGATGGATTCCAACGAGCTGGAGCGCGAGCGCGGCATCACCATTCTGGCCAAGAACACCTCCTTCACCGTCCCCGATCCGGCCGGCGGGCAAGCCGTGCGCCTGAACATCGTCGACACCCCCGGCCACGCCGATTTCGGCGGCGAGGTCGAGCGCGTGCTGAACATGGTCGATGGTGTGCTGCTGCTGGTCGATGCGGCCGAAGGGCCGATGCCCCAGACCCGTTTTGTGCTCAAGAAGGCATTGGCCCGCGATCACCGGGCGGTGGTTGTCATCAACAAGGTCGATCGCAAGGGCGCCGATCCGGCGCGGGCGCTCAACCAAACCTTCGACCTGTTCATCCAGCTCGGCGCCAGCGAGCAACAGGCCGATTTCCCAGTGATTTATACCAACGCCGTCAGCGCGCAAGCCGGCCTGACCCCTGACCTTGGCCCCGACCTGTCGCCCTTGTTCGATGCTATTTTGCGTCACCTGCCGGCCCCTAAAGTCGATCCGGAGGCGCCGTTCCAAATGCTGGTTACCTCACTGGGGTACGACCCCTACCGCGGGGCAACGGCCACCGGCCGGATCAATGCCGGCACGGTGACGGCCGGCATGCCGCTTGCCCGCATGACGCTGGACGGCGAGGCGCTGCCAGCCGTCGCCAGCTACCTGTATCTGCATCGAGGCCTGGACATGGTCGAGGTCGAGCGGGCTACCGCCGGCGATATCGTCGTCGTAGCCGGCCTCGACGAGGTCGCTATCGGCGAGACGCTGGCCGACCCCGATCAGCCGGCTGCCCTGCCCGTTATCCATGTCGAGCCGCCGACGGTCCGCATGACCTTCGGCGTCAACACTTCGCCCTTCGCCGGCCGCGAAGGCCGCTGGAGCACGTCGCGCCAACTGCGAAAGCGGCTGTTCGATGAGCTGCGCACTAACGTCTCGCTGCGCGTTGAAACGACCGAGTCGGCCGACCAGTTCCTGGTGTCTGGCCGGGGCGAGCTTCACCTGGCGATCTTGATCGAAACCATGCGGCGTGAGGGCTACGAGTTCCAGGTTTCCCGGCCGGAAGTGATCATTCGCTACAGCGATGACGGGCTGCTCGAGCCCTTCGAAGAGGTCTATATTGAGACAACGGCCGATGTAGTTGGGACGGTCGTCGAGCTGCTGGGCAGCCGCCGCGGCGAGATGCTCGATTTGGTCGAGCAAGGCGGCGACTCGGTGCGGCTACGCTACCTGGTTCCGACCCGCGGCCTGCTCGGCTTTCGCTATCATTTCCTGACAGCTACCCGCGGCGCCGGCTATCTGCACAGCCAGTTTGACAGCTACCGGCCAATGATAGGCGGGGCTTTCGAGCGCGGCGGCGGCTCGCTGGTGGCCTGGGAGCCTGGCACGACGACAACCTATGGTCTGAAGAACGCCGAGGAGCGCGGGGGGCTGTTCGTCGGCCCAGGCGTCGAAGTGTACGCCGGCATGGTGGTTGGCGAGCAGACTCGGCCGGGGGATATCGACGTCAACGTATGCAAGGCCCGCCACGTCACCAACCACCGAGCGTCGACCAAAGAGATCGACGTGCGTCTGACTGCGCCCAAGGTGATGAGTCTGGATCAGGCGATTGAGTACCTGCGCGAAGACGAGCTGCTCGAGGTCACACCCGATAGCCTGCGCCTGCGTAAGCGAGTGCTCGACGCCAAACTGCGCAACCGGCAGGAAAAGGTGCGCCAGAAGAGCCTCTAGTCTGACGCATAGCACTTGGCCCTGAGGGCTAGGCGCTCAGCGGCCAACGCTCGCCTGGCACGTCGATCTCCCTCAGTTTGCTTCTCCACTGTGTGCCAGCGATAATCTGGTTGCTGTTGAATCGCCGTTGCGGTACGGTTCACCGCGGCACTTTCCTCCCTTCCGACTTCGTGATATGGTCCCCGGCCTTGATCCAACGCGGGATAGAAGAGGGCATTGGATGTCAAAGTGGACTGCGTCATTCACGCTCTTGAGTGGTTTGCTTTTCGTGATGGCCGCGTGCAATGCACCTGGCGAGCTGCCGGTCCCGCTGGGCGCCGCTAGCGCCTCGCCGCTTCCGCCCACGGCAGCGGCAACCGCGCAGCCCACCCGGCCCCCGACGGCCACACCGACGTCGGTCCCCGGCGGTATGGCCATTGTCGGGCCGGTTGAAACCGTCTTCGACTGGTCCGCCGAGCGCTGCGCCTATGAGGACATCCCCGACCTGCCGGCCCGCGCCTTCCGCGATGCTGACGGCACGGTACAGCTGATCAGCAGCCATCTGCTCGGCCGGCGCTGGACAGGCGCCGAACTTGATCAGGTGACCCACGACTGCACGGTTGTATTGGGCTCGGACCACCAGGCCGATCCCAGCCTGTTCAACGACAATGAGTGGCTATACGCACCTTACACCGAAGACGGGACCACGATTTGGATGCTGATCCACAACGAGTACCATGGCTGGGAGCACAGTGCCGACTGCCAGCCGCCGCTACACTTCGCCTGTTGGTACAACGCCATCACGCTGGCCGTTTCACATGACGGGGGTCTAACCTACCAGGATGCGGCCCCCCCACCCGCTCACCTGGTCGCTTCGCTGCCCGACGTGTATATTGCCAATGCAGGACCGTACGGGGTGATGAGCGGCACGAACATCGTAAAGAAAGACGACGATTACTACGCATTCGTTCGGATCGACGCCACCAACACCGATCACCAGCGCCAGTGCCTTATGCGCACGGACGACTTGAGCCGGCCCGACAGCTGGCGCGCCTGGGATGGCGACGAATTCACCATTGCCTGGCGGGATCCGTACCAGATGGACGAGTCGGAACGCGGTGGCGTTCCCTGCGCAGCCGTATCGGAACCAACGCTGGGCATCGTCTCTTCGAGCCTGCACTACAACACGTTCCTCGAGCAGTACGTGCTGCTCGGTGAATCAACTGTACACCGCGATGGCCAGGACATTTGGGGCATCATTTATGCCACCTCAACCGACCTGATCCACTGGTCGAACCGCTACCTGCTGACGGCAGCCGAACTGCCCTGGACCTACCAGCCGGGCGACGACAACTACATCCTGTATCCGTCATTGCTCGATCCGAACAGCAACAGCCGCAACTTTGAGACGGCCGACGAGCAAGCGTACGTCTATTTCACACGCTTCAACCGTCCCGGCGTCGAGCCGCTTGACCGTGACCTGGTCCGGGTGCCAGTCGCCTTTTTCAAGACCGTTGAAGAAGCTGAAGCCGCCGCCGTGCCATTTCAGGTGCAGCCCTGACGAGGGCGGCTTTCAGCTCTAAGCTCTCAGCCGATCAGCATGCAGCGCTGAGCACGCAGCACAAAGCGCGTGGAAGAGTT
>DASWJQ010000105.1:0-24433 GCA_036397095.1 Anaerolineales bacterium | reverse complement strand
TCAACGGGCATGCGGCTACCGGTGCCCCCCCGTTGCCCAGCAGCCAAACAGGCTGCAATCGCTCACAACACTCGGCACGGCAGACACACAAGTCTTCACCCCACAGCAAAGTGGCCAGTTCGCCCCGGGAACCCAATGTTTCGGTCACGCTTTGAATTTGTCGAGGCTTACAACCAGTCGGGGGAAGCCGGTCAGCAAGTAGTCGAGGCGGGTTGGATGCCCTGACTCGCTTTGCGGATCATCAACTCGGAACAGCAGGGAGATCACGAACACGCTGCGCGGAGCCCCGTCTAGCCCTTCACCACCTTAGATCGTGCCTTGTCGCCATGGTTGGAGTCGAGCGCAGCCTCGGGCCGCTAGGCTTCCGCCAGCTGATAGCGGAAGCGCGGGATGGCCAGCGCAAAGGCAACGACGGTCATGGCCAACAGCACCAGGATCGGCATCCACAGGTCGTCCAGGTGGGCACCTTCATACGTCAGCCGGGTGAAGGCCATCATTGCCCACGAGATTGGGGATACGCGTCCGGCCATCTGCATAAACTGCGGCGATATCTCGAGCGGCCACCAGGCCCCACCCAACGGTGCCAGCGTCAGCGTCAGGAGCAGGGTCAGTCCGGCCGCTTGTGCTGGATTGGCCAGCCGCGAGCCGATGGCGAACGAAATGGCAGTGACGGCCAACGTGTAGGCGGCGGCCACCACGACCAAGGCCAGCGGATCCTCGCCGAAATTCATCCCTAGCACAGCGCCCACGGCGAAGATCACCAGGAACTGCAGAATGCCGAGGCTGAAGCGGGCCAGCAGCTTGCCCGCGATCAGGGCCGGCCGCGGGATGGGCATCACCGCCAATCGCTGCAGCGTCCCCTGGCGGCGCTCTTCGATCAGAGCGGCCATCCCCCCAAAGACGGTCATCATGACGAACATAGTTCCCATGCCCGGCACGGAGTGACCCAGACCTCGCTGCAGAGTGCTGACGACCCCACCTTCTTCGGCTCCGGACAGTTCGAGCGGCGTCTGAACCGGCTGTTGCCGCCAGATCCGCAACGCCTGCTGGTAGAGGGAGTCCTCAATCTCCGAAACTGCATCGTCCTCGATCGGATCAACGGCCAGCTCCTCGATCGCTAGCAGGCCGGCCTCGGTAACGGCCGCCGCCCCATTGATTTGCTCCAGTGCCGAGGCCACCGCCTGCTCCGCCGACTGCCCCTGGCCGAAGTCGGTGACGGTGTGAAGCACAACCCGTCCCGGCTGGCGGTTCTCGATGGCCGTCGCCAGACCCGTTGGGATCTCCAGCAGTCCGATGGCGGTACCTTCAGCGACCCGGGCCAGACCGCGAGCCTGAGTCATGAGCCCATCTTCGCCTAGGTTGCATGCATCGGCCTCCCCGCTTTCGAGCGGGCAGAGGGTGATGGCCGGATCGGCTGCGCTGACCGATTGCAGGAATCTTTGGGAGGCAACCGTATGGTCATTGTCGATCACGTCCAGCCGCAGGGTGGTTGATGTGCCGCCGAAGGCCCCCCCGCTTACCAGGCCAATGATGACGGTCATGACGACTGGCGTTAGCAGCAATCCGGGCAGGTTCGATCGGTCCGCCAGGAAGACCCGCAAGTCTTGGGCGACAATGGCCAGAATTCTACGCATGGCGTCAGACCTCGAAGCGCCGGTTGAACAACAGTAGGCCGATGACAAAGAAGACAATCCCCTGGCCGAATAGGATCGCCAGGTGCAGCCAGATTTCGGTCTGACCTGCCGCCAGGAGTTGGAAAGCCTCGCGGCCCCAGTGAATGAGCGAGAAGCCGGCGACGACCACCGGGAGCTGGAAGCCAAAGCCGCCGCCCAAGACCCCCAGGCCAATGTTCAGCACCGAGGCCACCACATTGGCCTGCTCGACGCTGCGCATGACGCCGGCCATCAGCATGCCCAGGCCCCCAACCGCGGTTGACGCCGCCAACAATAGCAAGCCAAGCAATCCCAGGTCCTGCCCCCAAATCAGGTTGAGATGGCCGACCATCAAGCTGCCGACGGCCGTCAGCGCGATCATTAAAGCCAACATCTGAAACAGAATACTGACGATCACACCCACCAACTTGCCGCCCAGGATTGCCCACCTGGGGGTCGGGGTTGAAAGCATGCGCTGCAATGTCCAGTTCTTGCGTTCCTCGTAGACGCTCAAAATGCCAAACTGGGCGGTGAACAGGGCGAAGAACATCGCTTGGGCCGAGCCGACCGCCACCAGAATGGCGCCCGCCTGGTTGTCTTGGGCTGCCGCTTGTACCGGCTGGCTGTCGAGTTCAATCAGATCGGTCGTCGGCATGAAGCCACAGCCGAAAGCCGAAGTTACATTCGCCTCGGTCAAACCGGCCAAGGCTTGCGGCTGGTGCTCGACCAGCTGGCTGAGGCCAACGCCGATGGCAATATTGCCGCTGGCCATCTGGCTGCTGATGGCGTCGACCACGCTGCGGACGATCGCGGCCGACAGCACACGACCTCGGTTGGCATACACCTCGACCTCAATTGTTCCGCCCGGCAGGGTCGTGTCGGCCAAGGCCAGCAAGGACTGGCTGTAGTCAGAGGGAACAATGACCAGCGCCGTGAACAGACCACGGTCAACAGCCGCCCGGGCCGCCGCCAACACGTAGGCTTGCGTGCCGTGCCCGGCCTGGGGCGCTTCGATGTCTCCGAGCGCCACGAAGGCGGAGGCAGCCGCCTCGTCGAAGGCCTGCCCGTCGATCAGGTCGTCCAAGCTCATCCCGTCGCCTGCTTGGTCACCCTCGCCTTGTGCGCAGTCCAGCGCGGGGCCACTTTGACTGGCCGGCCGCTCGCCGTGGACCAGCAGCTCCGTCAGCACATCCCCAAAGACTGTGCTGCCCGGACCACCGTTGTCCTGATTGACAACGATCACCGGAATGTGCTCGACCGGGCTGCTGCCGCCGCTGCCCAGGCCACCAAAGGCCAAGCCGACGATGGTCGCAATGCCCAATGGCGCCGCCAGCATAATAATGAGCAGGGTGCGGTCCGTGAAGCGCGTATACAGCTCGCGCCAGGCAATCGCCCACAACTTCGCCATGTCAGTCCCTGAGGGCCCTGCCAGTGAGGCTGAGGAATACGGCCTCTAGATCGGGCTCCCGCACTTCGACCGACTGGATTTCGATGCCGGCCTCGTCGATGACGCGCAGCACGTGGCGCAAGGCCTTGCGTCCGCGGGAGGCGCTGACCAAGACCAAACCACTGGTGTTGGTCCGCTCCTCACCGGCCTCACCAGGCGGATCGTAGACCACCTGGGTGACACCTTCGATCGTGTCATGTACCCGGGCGAGCACTTCGTCAGCCACCTCGGCCTGGCCAACTTTGACGACCAGATGGTCTTGCTCGCCGACCTGCTGGATCAGCTCACCTTGTGTGCCCATGGCGATGATCTCACCGTGGTCGATGATCGCCACCCGGTCGCTCAATTCCTGCGCTTCCTCCATCAAGTGCGTGGTGTAGAGCACGGTGAGCCCCCGCTCGTCACGCAGTTGTTTGACCGTATCGAGGATGCGGCGCCGGCTCTGGGGATCGATGCCGACGGTCGGCTCATCCATGTACACGACTTGCGGGTCATGCAGCAATCCGGCGGCGATATTGATGCGTCGCTTCATCCCGCCCGAATAAGTGTCGATCCGATCGTGCTGCCTGTAAGTCAGCTCACCAAAGGCCAGCAACTCGTCGACACGCCGCTGCAGATCAGTTCCTTTGAGTCCGTACATCTGACCAAAGAACAGCAAGTTTGCGCGTGCGCTGAGATTCGGATAGAGGGCAATTTCCTGCGGAATGACCCCAAGCAACTCCTTGGCCTGCATCGGCTGGTCTGTGATCGAATAGCCGCCGATCAAGGCGTCACCCCGAGTTGGCTCAATCAGCCCACTGATCATCGAGATCGTCGTTGTCTTGCCAGCGCCGTTGGGTCCCAACAGGCTGAAAATCTCGCCCTTGCGGATCTGGAGATCGACCCCCTTGACTGCTTCGACCACCGTGCCATTCGACCGAAAGGTCTTGGCCAGGTCGTGAGTCTCAACCATGAATTCCATCCGGACCTCCGTGGAAGGAAACGGGTTCGTAGGCAAGTCGGAGACCATCCTAGGAAATTATCAGCGGAGCTTCAAACGACAAATGTCAAATATCGATTGTGCCAATGGGAAGCGCGACCGCTTTCAACCCGGTGGGCCAAAATCAACGGACTATGTCCCTGCCAGGCATAGTTCGCAGGATGGACCGCTGACCATGGACTCTAGCGACTCGGTAGCCCACGTGGTCTGCCGGTTGAGCAGGAAGGACCCCCTAGCGATCCTCCCACTCGGGGACGGGCTCACCGACGTACCACAGGAAGGTAAAGGTGCCGGTCCGGCCGAGAAACTTGAATTGCTTTTGCAGTACCTTGGCCCGGCTCGGATAGTCCATCGAGTCCAGGCTGCGCAGGTAGCTGTGGAAAGAGCCATGCTCGGCGATTAAGGACTGCATGCCGCGTGCGTTGTCGATGGACGCCTGGATCTTCCGGCCGTTGCGCACGATGCGCTCATCCTGCACCAGGCGTTCGAAATCACGCTCGTCAAAGTCAGCCACGCGCCCGAGGTCGAATTTGGCGAAGGCCTCGACGAATCCGGGCCACTTATTCTCAATGACCTGCCAGCTGAAGCCCGAGCGGAATACCGCCTTGGTCATTTCTGCGAAGTACTGACTGTCGCTCGACGGCTTTCCAGGCTGCTGGCGATGCTCGTTGGCCACTGCTACCTCCTAGCTCAGGCTGTTTCAGTGTACGTCAGTGTACTCGCTCCAAACGGAGGGATTACCCATTCAACGGGGGGATGTGCCTCGCACACGCCGGCAAATCCCTGGTACAACCTCGCTATGGTGATCTTGGCCTTGTGACCGGGACAATGGTGGGACGTACCGCGACGAGGGGCAAAGCAAGCCTTGGCTGGATTTGTCGGCAGACGAAAGAAGCGGAACTGGCTGCGGAGCATCGTGCTCCCCGGCCTGATCATCGCGCCGCCGGTTTGCCTGGCGACCTTCGGGCTGCTGGTGTTCTCGACCCAAGCCATGTTCGGTGCGGCCCAACCAGGCTTCGAGCCTGCCATTATCGCCTTGTTGATTGACCAGGGGCTGATGCCCCCCGCCAGTCCCACACTGAGCCCCACCGCCGCCATCGAACCCACGGCAACAGCGCTTCAACCTGTTGGTGGCGTCCCGCAGTTTGTCGCCGGCGACGCCAGCGTGATCCTACCTCCTACCATGCCGCCCACGGCTACTGCCAGCCCGACGGCTACCGCCAGCGCCAGCCCAACCGCCAGCGAAACGGCGACGCCAAGTCCCAGCCCCACTGCCAGTGCCACGAGCACAGCCAGCCCAAGCCTGACAGCAACGGCCAGTCCAACTGCAACCGCATCGTGGACTCCCAGCCGAACTTCGACCGCATCGCCCACCCCAACCCGGACGCCCACCAAGACGGCGCCCCCGGCCAGCTCCAGCACACCTTCGACGACTCCGGTGGACAGCCCGACCCCTGGCGGGCCGACCCCGACACACACCGCCACCAGTCAGGCTCCGCCCACGGCGACCCCCACACCGGCGGACTGCGGGGCGACGGTCAATACGAACTACGAGGCCTGGGTCGTCCAATTGGTCAATGACGAGCGCACCGCACGCGGCCTGGCCGCGTACGAGGTCCATGGTTCGCTGCGAGCGGCGGCCCGTGTGCAGGCGAGCGACATGGCCTGCAACCACTTCCTGGGCCACACCGGTTCCGACGGCTCCAACGTCGGCCAACGCGTCAATGCCCAAGGTTACAGCTGGTCGTGGATTGGCGAGAACTATTACGTCACGGGCAACACCACCAACGGTCCGGAAATTGCGTTCAACTGGTGGATGAACAGCACACCCCACCGCAACAACCTGCTCAGCCCCAACTACACCGAGTTCGGGGTGGGCTATGTCTACGATCCCGACAGCGACTACGGCGGCTACTTTGTCGTGGTGTTCGCCCGGCCGGGGTAGACGACGCCAGCGCGCCGGCGCAGCCTCCTAAGCGAAGCCGGACGCCACTCAAAGGCGTCCTGCATGTGGGAAGATGGGTAGGTTTTCCAAGATAGCCCCAAGTCACTCTTGAACTGGCGCGCTTGCGGCAGGATCAGCACCGTGTGCCGGTAAGGGATTGCACAGGGGCGAGCAGGGGCTGGACCTAGGGACTCGTGGCCTGCGCTCGGACAGCGGCGGTTTGCCGTCAGCCGTCCGCGGTCAGCATTGTCCATGGTCCATCGTCCATCGTCCAACCGCTTTTCGCACCCCCAAGCCCCCTCTGGCGTACAATCCGCCCATGGACTCAACCTGGCTCGACGACCTGACCGCCTGGCGCCAGCGGCTGGACGACTCGCTGCGGCGGCCGTACGGCTGGCTCTCCCTGGTTGGTCTTCACTGGTTGGAGCCGGGAAGCCAGCGGCTGGGACGCCACCCGACCAATGATATCCAGATCGGCTCCGATCGTGCACCCGATCACATCGGCCAGCTCGTCCTCGACAACGAACTCCGCTTCGAAGCGGCCGAGGGTGTGACTGCAACCCTCGGTGGCGAACTCGTAGTCCATACCTCGTTGGCGACCGACCTGACCGGGGAGCCCAGCGCATTGGAGGTTGGCACCCTGCAGTTGATGGTGATCGAACGCGAGGGCAGGCTGGCGCTGCGCGTGTGGGACAGCCAGCATCCGGCTCGACATGTCTTTCCGGGACGGCGTTGGTACGCGCCCGATCCGTCCTGGCGGGTGACGGCCAAGTTCGAAGCGGCCGCCCATGGTGCCACCATCACCGTCCCCAACGAATTGGGGACGCCAACCGAAGATCCGTTGGCGGCCTGGCTTCACCTGACGCTCAAGGGCGAATCGTATCGGCTGGCGGCCATCGACCGGGCCGACCTGTGGTTCGCGCCTTTCGCCGACCGAACCAACGGCGGCGATACCTATGGCGCAGGCCGTTTCCTCTACGTCGAGCCGACCACGGAAGGGGAGACGGTCGTCGATTTCAACTACGCCTACAATCCCCCCTGTGCCTTCACCGCCTTCGCTACCTGCCCCCTTCCGCCGGATGAGAACCGTCTGCCGCTGGAGGTCCGAGCCGGCGAGCGCACACCGGCTGGCGACTGTGCCGAAGCTAGGTCAGGTACCCGCCTGGATGGGTAGTGAACCCTATCCCCAGAGCGCGGGTTAATGACCTGGGTACGATCGGACACGCTTCTCGTCCTCCTACCACTGTAAAGGAACGACTACCCTGGCGTAGCAGCCCATGATCCATCGGATTACGGCAACCTACCGCGAATACAACGCCAAGTTCTGGATCCTGACCGGCGCCACCTTCATCGACGGTGTCGGCCGGACGTTGGTGTTTCCGTTCTTTACACTGTACGTGACGCAGAAATTCAACGTCGGGATGACCGAGGCCGGCCTGGTCTTTGCCGTGTTTGCCGTTACGGGCTTCGCCGGCAATCTGCTCGGGGGAGGGCTAACCGACCGCTTCGGCCGCCGTTTCATCATCCTGTTCGGACTGGTCTTTTCGGCGGCCAGCAGCATTGCTTTGGGCCTGGTCGAGAGCCTGGCAATCTTGTTCCCCTTGGTGATGGTGGTTGGCTTGCTATCGGACCTGGCCGGCCCGGCTCGGACGGCGATGGTCGCCGACTTGTTGCCCGAGCACCAACGGGCCGAAGGCTTTGGCGTGCTGCGGGTGGCCGGCAACCTGTCCTGGATCGTCGGGCCAACCATCGGCGGGCTGATAGCCACCCAGTCCTACTTGTATTTGTTCATCGGCGATGCTGTCGCCAGCCTGATCACCGCCTTCATCGTCTTCCGCCTGATCCCCGAGACAATGCCTGAACGGGCCGCCGGGGAACCAGCCGAGCCGATTGGCAAGACCTTCCGCGGCTACGGCCAGGTCGTGACCGACCGGCCGTACGTGGCCTTTCTGGTCATGTCCATTGCCATGAACCTGGTCTACCTGCAGCTCTACAGCACCCTGTCGGTCTACCTGCGCGATGTTCATGGCATCGCCCCACGCGGCTACGGGGCGCTGATGAGCATCAATGCCAGCCTGGTGGTGATCGCCCAGTTCTGGGTTACGCGCCGGACTCGTGGATGGCCGCCGATGGTGGCCATGGCGCTCGGCTCGGCGCTGTACATGGTCGGTTTCACGCTGTATGGCGTGGTCGGGGTCTACCCGCTGTTCATCGCCGCCATGCTGATCGTTACCGTCGGGGAAATGTTGGTCATCCCGGTTTCCCAGGCGCTGGTGGCGCTGTTCGCACCGGCTGACATGCGGGGACGCTACATGGGGGTGTTTGCGCTGTCTTGGGGTCTGCCTTCGGCGGTCGGGCCATGGGCTGCTGGCCTGGTGCTCGACAACCTGGATCCCGACCTGATTTGGTACCTGTGCGGCTTGTTATCCGCAGTGACCGTGATGGGGTTCCTGTGGCTCAATCAGCGAGTTGGGCGGCGCCTGGCCAAGGCCGGGCCAACTTCAGCCGAGCCTGCCCCCCTGCCCGCTGGCTAGCCGCTTGCATCCACAACGAACCCGGACAAGAGCAGACGTTACAAAGACAACAAGACTTGATTGGGGGCAAATGGCAATGAGCGTGCTGTCCTTGCGAAGTTGGACAACTTCACTTTGGGTCATTGGGCTATCTGAACCAGTCAGTCCGCTTGAATGACCGGCTCGACGATGGCCCACGTCTCGCCGCCGTCGTCGGTCCTGACCAGCGCCAGCTCATCTTCCTCCTGGGCAACTGCCCAGCCGAGCTCGGCCGAGACGAAACTGAACTGTCCGTCCCAGAACACTTCTTTGCGCTGCTCCCAGGTCTGACCGCCGTCCAACGACCGCCACAACTGGCGTGTGGTGGCCCACAACGTAAGCAGGTCAATCCGGTGCAGGTCGCCGCCTGGATAGGGCTCCGCCTGCCAGCTGGCCCCGCCATCGCCGGATCTGTAGATGTAGGCCTCGGTGGTCTCGGGTTCGAACAAGCGGCAGGTCACCCCGGCCGTCATCTGACCTTCATCGGCGACCAGCGGTGAGTGGCTCTCGCACACACCTTCGTCATAAATCCCGGGCGAATCCGCCGGTTCCGGCAGGAGCTGAGCATCCCAGGTGAGGCCGCCGTCCCGGGTGGTCCGGACCTCAGCGCCGGTAACCGGGCAGCTCTCAATGGTCAGTAAACCCGTGCCGTTGGATGCAAAGCTCATCCCCGACTTGTAGCAGCTCATCAAGCCATCAGCCGCCAGGTCGAATGGGTCGGACAGTACCTGCCAGTGCTGCGCACCATCTGTCGTCCGCAATAACGAGACCGGATACTGGTGCATCCCGGCCCCTCCGGCCCGCGCCAACAACCAACCTTGTCCACTCTCGGTGGCCACCAGGTAGGGAGGCGAGCCTTGCGTGCCCAGGAAGAGCACGGCGGTTGGGTCCCCCAATTGCCAACTGCCGCCGCCGTCCTTGGTTACCCAGACCGCGGCCACATCGCCGGTTGGCTCGGGTGACTGCAGCGGACGGTAGCGCAGGAACCACGCCTCTTCGGAGGAGAGCGGCGCCATGACCGATCGGTAGCCACTGTCAACCCAATCCTGATGAATGGGCGGTGAGACGTCGCGCCAGCTGGAGGCGCCATCCGTGGTGCGGAGCAGCCGTAGATCGTCGCCGGCCACGCCTCCAATCGCCCAACCGCGGTTGGCATCAGTCATCACGATCTCAAGAACGACAGCTTCAGCGCCGGCTGCCAGCGGCGGCAGCCCGACCGTCGGGCCCATCGTCGGCGGAGGCTGAGTCGGCGGTCCGGGCCCGGTTGGTACCGCGGTTACGGTTGCCGGAGGCGTCAGCGTCGGCGGGATGGTGGGCGGGACGAGCGTGGCCGTGGCCGTCGGTGTCTGGCCGGCCCCCAAGCCGGGGAGTGAACAGGCCGCCAGAACCAGAGGCAGCAGGAGTGCAGCCGGCCAACCCCTCATACTTAACCCCCCGAATCGGATTCGACGGGAATGGCTGGATCCATGGCCACTGCCAGGTTGCCGTCGAGGCTGGCGCTGACGACACAAGCGGTGCGGGCGGCTTCGGCGTCGTCAAGTGTTGGATAGATCAAGGTGACGGCCGCACCCAGCGATTGATCGGGGTGAACGCTGCTGATCTCCTGCCCCCCACGGGGGGCCGTCCATACACCATTGGGGCGCAGGTAGGCCCGGCTGCGGTACTGCTCGGCGGCGCCCGTCACGGCAAACCCGCCATCATAGACGGCGGACCCGCCAGCGGGACCGCAAGAAACTTCAAGCCGGTAGCGGTGATTGCCGACGGCATACTGGGCCACCTCAAACCGGTGCTCGAAGGTGACCAGCCACTGGCTGACCTGCGCAAGTGTCGGCGGCGGACCAAAGGTTGCCGTCGGTGGCACCGCGGTCGGAAACGCATTGGGGTTGACCTGGTAGAAAACCACCCCCAGCGCAATTCCAAGCGCGCCGACGCCGACGGCAATTAACGCCAGGCCAACGCCTCGGATTTGTCGCTTACGCTGCATCGCGCCACCAGACTGTCATCATGCGGAACAGGCTGATAATACACGAAGGTCGGCATGGGCGACATGGGGGAGGGGAGCTCATGGCTGGCGTAGGCTAGCAGGGCCTCGGGCAAGGCCGGAGTCAATCAAACCCACTTACTGCACTCCGTGTTGCCGTATCCCTCGTGTACCCTCCACCCCTGCCGGGCCACAGAATGGGTAGGGGCACGATAGTTCGTGCCCCTACGCTTGATTCCGATGCGGGGCCAACCGCAGCCCCCCTTGGGTTTGGGTGCCCGGGGCTGGGCGCCTGACGCTCGGCGCCCGTGTTTCCTCTCTACCGCCGGCCGCCGTTCGCAGTTCGGTAGCTCATTTCGGTGGCGCCGAACACTTCTGGGCCCAGCTTGAACCCGGCCGCTTCAAGCCGCGGCCCGAACATTGGCCGAATTCCGGTTGCCTTGTGGGCCCCGATCACCTTGCCATCCTGGCCGATGCCTGTTTCGTCGAAACGGAACAGCTCGCTCATCACGATCGTGTCACCTTCCATCCCCAACACTTCCGTGATGCTGGTGACCTTGCGGCTCCCGTCCCGCATCCGGGATTGCTGAATGATGACGTCGACCGCCGAGGCGATCTGCTCTCGGACAACACGTAAGGGCAACTCGATGCCGGACATCAAGCACAGCGTTTCCAACCGTGAGGCGGCGTCGCGCGGCGAATTGGCGTGCACCGTGGTCAGCGAGCCATCGTGGCCCGTGTTCATCGCCTGCAGCATGTCGACCGCTTCGCCGCCCCGGACTTCGCCGACCACGATCCGGTCGGGACGCATGCGCAGCGAATTGCGCACCAGATGGCGGATCGGCACCTCACCGGTTCCATCGACGTTGGCCGGCTTGGTCTCCAACCGCACGATATTGGAATGATGAAGCTGCAGTTCGGCCGAGTCTTCGATGGTGACCAACCGCTCGCCCTCGGGGATAAATTCTGACAGGATATTGAGCAGCGTTGTCTTCCCGGATCCGGTCCCGCCGGACACCACCACGTTGAGCCGGCTGACGACACAGGCTTCCAAGAAAGTCGCCATGTGCTCGTTGATCGAGCCCAGCGAAACCAGGTTCTCAACCATCAGCCGTTCTTTGGCGAACTTGCGGATCGTCAGGCTGGGCCCATCCAGAGCAACCGGCGGAATGACGGCATTGACCCGTGATCCGTCGGGTAAGCGGGCATCAACCGTCGGGTTGTCGCCGTCGATGCGCCGGCCAAGCGGCAGGATGATGCGGTCGATCAGGCGAATCAGGGTCTCGTCATTGGCGAATCGAATCGACGTTTGTTCCAGGCGGCCTTGGCGCTCGATAAAGACGCGGTCGCAGCCGTTGATCATGATCTCGCTGACAGTTGGATCGTCGAGCAGCTGCTGGATGGGTCCGTAGCCTAGCAGCTCGTTGACAATGTCACGCTCCAGTTGGCGCTTCAGACCGTCCGACAGGCCGGCCCCGGCTTCCTCGAAGGCCTTGGCCAGATGCTGGCGCACGTCGGCCGGGCTGGGTTGGCCCCCATTGGCCTCGAGGCCTTGGCTGACCCGCTGGAGCAGCCACTGACGAAGCTTGGTTAGATCCGCCGCCGAGGCGTCGGCGGTCTTTTCAGTCGCGTCGGTCATGTCCGCTAACCCCCTCATCGTCGGGTTTGACCCACACAATATGGGCCGAACTGACCGCCAGGAACGCGGCCTCAAAAGGCTGCTGGCCGTCGTCGACCTGAGCGTCGGTCACGGCCAAAAAGCCGTCTAGGGCATTCAGCATGTCCAGCGTTCGTTCGTCGGGGTGCACGTGAACGGTGCCGGTGATCGTAGCCCCAACCGTGCGAATGGTGGCCCGCACGGCAGACTTGCGGATGACCTCGGTGAAGTACTTGCCCCGAGGTCCGGTGTGGACGGTCATCGCCATCCTCCTCAATTGGCCGCGGGCCGACAGTTGCGCCTGGCGGCCCGGCTTGCACAGAGGACCATGCTAAGCCAGAACCGTGCGCGCTGTGCTTACAAGTGCCTCACACTTCGCATCGAGCCGATCTTGCTTGAATCTAGGTGGCGGGACGGTAGACCGTGGACGATGGACGAAGGAGAGGCAGGACGGCGGACAGCGGACCGCAGACCGCGGTGCATCGCAAATCAACTCATAGGAGCGCGTGGCGATGCGCCCCTACTAACCGCGATGACCTCCGAGGTCCACACAGGGCGCCACGATCCCGAACCGCGTGCGTGTGGACCTCGGAGGTCATCAGGTCATGGCTAGGACGCAGGCATTCAAGGTGGCTGGGCGCCAGGCGCCTGGCGTCCATCGCTCGCCGTCAGGCTGACCTTCAGAGCCGATGAACGTGCGGGACGACTTCCGCCCCGATCCGGTCCAACGGCTCGATCTCGTGCACATTGGGCAAGTTGAAGATGGCGTGGTCGATGCCCAGCTCCGACAGTTGGCCGCACCAATCGAGAAGACCCTGGGGTGTCAGCTTCCCCTCGGACAGATCGGCGGTGGCCAGCGTGGTCTTCTCGATCTGATCGTACGGCCGGTCCAGCCTGTGGCAATGCTCGGCCAGCACCTCCAGTTTATGCTGGACAACTTCGGCGCCCTGACGGGCAAACAGGTTGCAGGCATCACCGTATTCGGCCACCATCCGCAGGGTCTTGCGCTCGCCCATCCCACCGATCATGATCGGCGGATGCGGCCGGCTTATTGGCATCGGTTGGCACAAGGTTTCCGCCAACTGGAAGTGCCGGCCATGGTAAGGCCCCACTTCACCCGACCACATTTGGTGCGTGATTTGTAGCGCCTCTTCCAACCGCTCAAAACGCTCGGCGGTTGAAGGGAACGCAACCCCCAGGCCCTTGGATTCCCGCTCGAACCAGGCTGCGCCAATACCAAAATAGGCCCGCCCGCCGGACAGCACATCAAGCGATGTCACTTCTTTGACCAACACAGCCGGCTGCCGGTAGATGACCCCGGTCACCAGCGCTCCGAGCTGCACCCGTTCGGTCATGCCGGCCAGGGTGCCCAGGGTCGTGTAAGCCTCCAGCATCGGCTCGGCCGGCCGCCCGACGGCCGGGATCTGGAAGAAGTGGTCCATGACCCACAGGCTGTCAAAACCGGCCGCCTCGGCCGCAACAGCAATCTGCCTGAGCGTCGAGCGAATGGAATCGGGTGCGGACGGCCACGTGAAACGGGGAATTTGCAGGCCCAGTCGCATCGGCTTGGCTAGCCCTCGACGCCAGCCGATTCGGGCCACAACGGCAAGAAGACCAGCCACTCTTCCGGCCGTCGCCGGATGGGCGCTTCCATCGCCTCAGCGACGGCCTGCGCCAACTGCCGGACGGCGTCAGACTTCGTATTGGCCTCCAGGGCCAGCGGGTCGATCGTCTCTCCCATCTTGACTTGGTAGCTGCCGTCGCCCACCTGCACTGCGTAGGCCAGCTGCAGCAGTGCGCCGGTTGCCTGCGCCAGGCGAGCGTGGCCGGTCGGCAGCCGCGTCGACCTGCCGAAGAACGTCAGCCATTCGCCGCTGCTGTCGGGCCGGTCGACCAACGTCAGGACCAGCCCACCGCTGCGCAGCCGGTTCAACGCCTGGCGCAGGGACTGCGGTGTGATCGGAGTCAACTCAATGCCGTAATGGCGGCGAATGGCGTTGTCGACGAGCACTGAGCCGCGCGGATTGCGCAGGCTCAACAGCATCGGCTTGAGTCCGTGCTGGTGCAGTGCCAGCAAGGCAATGTCGAAGTTGCCCATGTGCGGACCGACCATCATCACGCCGCGTCCAGCCGCCTCGGCTTCCTTAAGAACGTCTACCAGGGCCGGCTCCACCGAACAGGTGGCTTCCAGCGCGTCCCGGCCGCGGGCCATGCCGCGGAAGAAGGCGAGGTAGCCGCGGGCGGCGTTGCGGAACACCCGCAGCACGACATTGTTCAAGCGTGGATCGCGCTCAGACCAATCGCGCACCACCGCCTGGTTGGCCCGCACGGCACGTACGGCGTGGTTCTCGGGTTTGGCCGCCGCCCAATCCGCCAGCCGGTCGGTCAGCCAGGCAGATAGACCCCGCGGCAAGACTCGGGCAATTAGGACCCCAATAAGCGGTCCCAGGCGACTGGTGGCGACTTCGATAACAGGGTTCACGTACCCGCCCTCCGGCGTAAAGGCGCGGCCCGCCCAACTGGGCTAACGATGCGCGGCCACCCTAATCTTACAGCATGGGACCGGTCTTTCTCGCGTTGGATCCGGCCGAGGCGCTTGGCACCGGGCACCAACCGCCGGGCAATAGGCAGTCAGCGATCAGCCGTCAGCGGTCAGCGGTCACCTGTGGGCACCACATCCCAGTCCCTAATCCCCAATCCCAACTCCCCTATCCCCGTCCACCTGTCACCTATCACCTATCACACCCCTCACTCTTCCCCAAATGCCTATGCGCACTCCCCATTGACACCCCGGACATCCTTAATTAGAATGAGAGCGATGTTTCGCAGGCGAAGGAGGACGGCTGGTCCGCACCGCCGCACGCCGACGGGGCGGATTTTTTGTGCCGGTTCAACTTCAGGAGTACACAACGTAGGTTATGAGTTTTGACGAATTTGGATTAATCCAACCATTGTTGCAGGCGGTCGAAGACCACGGTTTCGCCTCCCCAACGCCCATTCAAACCCAGGCCATCCCACCCGCCCTTGAAGGGCGTGACATTGTCGGTTCAGCCCAAACGGGCACCGGCAAGACGGTCGCCTTCCTGCTGCCGGCGATGCAGCGTCTTCACGGCAGCCGGCCCAATCCGCGCCGGCCTCAAATGGTCGTCCTGGCGCCAACCCGCGAGTTGGCACTCCAGATCTCCGACGAGGCCCGCAGCTTTGCCCGCCACACGCCGATCAGCGTCTGTACCGTCTACGGTGGCGCTTCGATCAAAGAGCAGGCCGACGAGCTGCGCCGCGGTGTGGATTTGGTCGTCGCCACCCCGGGCCGCTTGCTCGACCATATGCGCCGGGGCAATGTCAGCTATGACGACCTCCAGATTCTGGTGCTCGACGAGGCCGACCGCATGCTCGACATGGGTTTCCTGCCGGACATGCGTTCGATCATCCGCCAGATGCCGGCCGAACGCCAGACCATGATGTTCTCGGCGACCATGCCGGACGAGGTCCAGGGTTTAGCCAACGAATTCTTGCGCGACCCGGTACGGCTCGACATCCTGGCCTCCAGACCGCCCGCCATTCTTGACCAGGCGCTGTATCCGGTTCCGGTCCATTTGAAGACCGACCTGTTGCTGGGATTGCTCGAAGGCAACTCGGTCGACAGCATGCTGGTTTTCACCCGGACCAAGGCCAACGCCGACGTCGTCTACCGCAAGCTGAAGGAAGCCGGCACCTCGGTCGACGTCATCCATGGTGATTTCCCGCAAAAACGCCGGCTGTCGGCATTGCACCGTTTCAAGCAGGGCGACGTCCGTGTGTTGGTTGCCACCAATATCGCCTCACGCGGGCTGGATATCGAAGACATTTCACATGTGCTCAACTTCGACATGCCGGATCACGCCGAAGACTATGTCCACCGCATCGGGCGCACCGCCCGGGCCCATGCCGAAGGCGAAGCCATTACGCTGGTGACCCCGGAGGACGAACGCCAGATCGCCAAGATCGAGCACTTTCTGGGTCACCCGATTGAGCGCCGCCGGCTCGAAGGCTTCAATTACGACGTGCCGGCGCCTTCGTGGGCCAAACCTTCCTTCGAGGCGCTGCTGGAGAAGGCCCGGGGCGACGATGAGGAGAAAATCGACCGCTGGCGCTCACTGGCCCGCTTCTAGCCGGCCCGGCCAACCCCGACGCTGACGCCCCCCCACCAGGGGGCGTCTTGCTTTGTAGGCAGGTCTCGTTTAGCTGAGCCCGGTGGTAGAATTGCCCGGTTGGGCCGATGGCGACTGGCCGGTTCGCCGGTCGGGCGCCATCCTTTGTTGGCAGGGCCGGAGTAAGCCTCCCGTGGCGACACAGTCAGCACCCGTCAAGACTTTCGATGTGCAGCAGGCCGTCAGCGACCGCAAAGTCGTCGGCCTGTGGCGGCTTATGCCGGGCTACCGGCTGCGTTATGTCGGCGCCGCGCTGGCACTGGGCGTGGCGGCGCTGATGAAGGCCGGCACCTACCTGCTGCTGCGCCAATTCATCGACGTCTACCTGGTCGCAGACGTCGGCCAGATCTCGTTGGTGCCGCTGGCTGCCGCCTTCGTCGGGCTGGCCGTCTTCGAAGGCGCCTTCACCTTCATCAGCGGGCGCCTGGCCGCCGAGACCGCCGAAGGTATCGCCCTGCGCCTTCGGACCTATGTCTTCGACCATTTGCAGCGGCTGCCCTTCCACTACCATGACGACGCGCAGACGGGCGAGCTGATCTCGCGCGCCACCTCCGACGTGGACTCAATCCGCCGTTTCTTCGCTGATCAGGCGATTGGCTTCGGCCGTATCGCCCTGCTGTTCGTCGTCAATCTGGGCGCCCTGGCCGTGCTCGACCTGCGGTTGGCGGGGCTCTCGGTTGTTGTCGTGCCCATCATTCTGGCAATCTCGACCTTCTTCTTCCGCCGGGTGGGCGTCGTGTACGAGGCCTACCAGGAGCAAGAAGCCACCCTGTCAACCACCTTGCAGGAGAATCTGTCGGGGGTGCGAGTTGTCAAGGCCTTTGCCCGGCAGCAGTTCGAAATCGACAAATTCGAGGGCGACAACTGGGAGAAGTACAAGCGCGGCCGGTCGTTTGTCCGGATGCACTCACTGTTTTGGCCAATGACCGATGTCCTGCTCAGCATCCAACTGCTGACGGGGTACTACATTGCCGCCCGCATGGCTATTGCCGGCACGATTACCGTCGGCACCTATCTGGCCTACGCCGGCTTGCTGGTGTGGCTGATCTTTCCGATGCGCAATCTGGGGCGGCTGATCGTGCAGATGTCGACCGGCTTGGTCTCGTACGGCCGGGTGATGGAGATCGTGCGGGCGGCTCGTGAAGCCCTCCACCTCGGGCGCGGTCGGGCGGAGGAGACGGTGCAGGGTCAGTTGGTCTTCGACTCGGTGTCCTTCGCCTACGAAGGCGAAGAGCCGGTGCTGCATGACATCAGCTTCGAAGTCCAGCCGGGGCAGACCGTCGCCCTGCTCGGCTCGACCGGGTCGGGCAAGACGACGCTGGTCAATCTGCTGCCTCGCTTCTATGACTACACTGGCGGCCGGATCACGCTGGACGGGGTCGACTTGAACGAGTACGCTCCCTCGTTCCTGCGCCGCCAGATCGGCATTGTCGAGCAGGAGCCGTTTCTGTTCTCGCGCTCGATCCGCGACAACATTACCTACGGTCTGGAAGGCGAGGTCGAGCAGGCGTCCATCGAAGAAGCAGCCAAAGCCGCCGCCATTCACGACGTCGTAATGACCTTCCCCCAGGGCTACGACACGCTGGTTGGTGAGAAGGGCGTCACGCTGTCGGGCGGCCAGAAACAGCGGGTGGCCATCGCCCGCACCCTGCTCAAGAACCCGCGCATCTTGATCCTGGATGACGCCACCTCGTCGGTTGACACGGAAACCGAGGCCGCCATCCGTCAGGCGCTCGACCGGCTGATGGCCGGCCGCACCAACTTCGTCATCGCCCACCGGGTGCAGAGTGTGATGAACGCCGACCTAATTCTGGTGCTCGACCATGGCCGCATCGTGCAGCGGGGCACCCATGACACGCTGCTGGCCGAGGAAGGTCTGTACCGCCGGATCTATCAGATGCAGGCCCAGGTCGAAGTCGAACTCGAGAGGGATATCGCCAGTGCCGCCAACTAGTTTCGAGGAAGAAGAGTTCGAGACTCAGTTCAATGGCCAAACGCTGATCCGCATCCTGCGGAACGTTCGGCCGCATTGGCGTTGGGTCGCCGGCTTCCTTGCGGCCGTAGCGCTGGTCTCGTTCCTCGACTCCTACTTCACCTACCTGAGCAAGCGGATCATCGACGAGGGCATTGTCGCCGGCAACCCCGACAAGCTGCTCGAGATCATCCTGTTGTATGCTGCGCTCAATCTCCTGCTGGCTGCCGGTGTCTTCTGCTTTATCTACCTGGCCGGCGTACTGGGCGAACGCGTCCAGTACGACCTGCGCCAAACGATGTTCCACCACTTGCAGGCGCTGTCGCTTTCTTATTATTCGCGGACCCCTGTCGGCTGGCTGATGTCGCGCGTCACCTCCGACTCGGAACGCATCGCCAATCTGGTGACCTGGGGCCTGCTCGACATCACCTGGGGAACGCTCAACATTCTGACCGCCTTCGCCTTCATGGCCTTCATCAACCTGCGGTTGGCCTTGATCGTGTTGGCCTTCATTCCGATCCTGCTGATTGTTGCCGCCCAATTCAAGAAGCGCATCCTGGTCGAGTTTCGCCAGGCCCGCAAACTCAATTCGCAGATCACCGGCTCGTTCAACGAGAACATCACCGGCGTCCGTGTCGTCAAAGCGCTGGGCCGCGAAGACGAAAACCTGCGCGAGTTCAGCGATCTGGCCGGCCGCATGTACACCTCCTCCTACCGCGCCGCCTGGCTGTCGGCCTTGTTCCTGCCGGCCGTGCAGATGATTTCGGCCTTCGCCATTGGCAGCGTGATCTACTACGGCGGCTTCCAGGTTGAGCTGGGCGGCATGACGATCGGCGGCATCCAGGCTTTCATCGGCTACATCACCTTCATGCTGTGGCCCATTCAGGACCTGGCCCGCGTCTATGCCGAAATGCAGCACGCCATTGCTTCCGCCGAGCGGGTGTTCTCGCTAATCGATGCCGAGCTCGAGATCACCGACCGCCCCGGCGCCGCCGAACTGGACAGCCTGCGGGTTGATATCGAGTTCGAGGGGGTCGACTTTGCCTACGAGGACGACGTGCCCGTCCTGTCGGACTTCAGCTTGAAGGTGCGCCAGGGCGAGACCATCGCCCTGGTTGGGCCAACCGGCGGCGGCAAATCGACCATCGTCAACCTGCTGTGCCGCTTCTACGAGCCGACCAAGGGCGTCGTCCGGCTGGGGGGCCAGGACTACACCAGCTTCACCCTTCATTCGATTCAGTCGAAGGTAGGTATGGTGCTGCAGACACCCCACCTGTTCTCCGGCACGATCCGCCACAACATCCGCTACGGCAAACTCGAAGCGGACGATACCGAGATCGAGGGGGCCGCCAGGTTGGCCGGTGCCCACGATTTCATCATCGAATTGGAAAAGGGTTACGACGAGGAGGTCGGGGAAGGCGGCGGCAATCTATCGGTCGGCCAGAAACAGCTGATCAGCCTGGCGCGCGCCGTGCTGGCCAAGCCCGATCTGTTCATCATGGACGAGGCCACCAGCTCGGTCGACACCCTGACCGAGTCGTTGATCCAGCGCGGCATGGAAACGCTGATGGAAGGCCGCACGACCTTCGTCATCGCCCACCGCCTGTCGACCATCAAGCGGGCCGACCGCATCCTGGTGATCGAAGGCGGCCACATCCAGGAGATGGGCAGCCACGCCGAGCTGGTGCGCGCCGGCGGCCACTACTATCGGCTGTACACGCAACAGTTCCGCCGGGAGTACGAGACATCGCACGATCCGTATGCGCTTGCGGGGGCGGCCGACTAGCTCATCGTGAACAGCAGATAACACAAAGGCACAAAGGGCGCTAAGGGTTTCCCTTTTGTGTCCTTCGTGTCTTGGTGTTATTCGAACTTGATCTTCTTCAGAGCCGGGAGGCGGCCGCCTCATCCAGGAACCAATGCAGCTCCCCGTCGAGCGGCTCGACGATTTGGGCCGGCCTGCGGACCGGATCGTGCGCCGCCCGCATCACCTGGCGCACGGCGTCGGCCTTGGCCTCACCCTGCACAAGAAACACGACGGTCCGGGCGGCGTTGATCGCCGGCGGCGTCAGGCTCACCCGCCAGGCACGCAGCTCATCGACATGCTCAGCCGCAACCCAGCGTTCGGCTTCGGCCAGCCAGGGGGACCCGGGGAAGAGTGAGGCGGTGTGGCCATCATCGCCCAGGCCCAGAAGCACCAGATCAAAGCGGGGCCGAGCTGCGCTCGGGAACGCCAGGCGCAGCAGCCCCTCGTAGGTCTCGGCCGCGGCGGGCGCGTTCCCGCCGCACTCGATCGGATGGGCCTCGAAGGTGCCCGCCGGCAGCGGGGCCAGCAGGCTCTCGCTGGCCAAACGGAAGTTGCTGGCCGGATCGTCCAGCGGCACACAGCGTTCGTCTCCCCAATAGAACTCCAAGCTGCCGGCGGCCAGCTCGGATTGCGCCAACAGACGCCCCAGGTATTGATAGGTGGAACGCGGCGTTGAGCCTCCCGCCAGAACGACATGCGCTCGACCCACCTGTTTCACGCGCTCCAGGATTGCCGCCTGCATGAACTCGGCGGTGGCCTGAGCCAGGGAGTCAGGATCGGGATGGCGGTGGATCTTCGTCAATTTGAGCCCCCGGAAGGCAATTTATCATTGAATAGAAGTGTACATAACACGAAGACACAAAGACTCGAAGAATTCTGTTTCTAAACAATTGTCCATCTTAGTGTCTTGGTGTCTTCATGGCTTAGAGTCTTTGTGTTATTGGCTCTGGCCTTGGCGGTCTGCTGTCCGCCGTCTGCGGTCCGAATTCAGGCTCCCACCGGATCATACGGCACCACCGCCGCCAACCCGTCCTCCTCCTGCCGCATGGCCTGCATCGAGCCTCGGCTGCGGTGCCACAACCACAGCACCTGCACCAAGGCCCCCAGGTCAAACCCCAGCCACACGATCAGGAGCCCGGCCGTCGGCTGGGTCGCCACTCCGTAGACCAGCACGGCGGCGCTGGCGACCAAAGCCAGTGCGACGGCTTCGGTCACGCCCCGGGTTGCCCGGCGGTTGACCAGGGTGCCCTGGAACCAACTGTGCAGGACGACCAGGCCGGGCATCGGCAGCGCAAACAGCAGCGCCTGGCTGCCCAGTTCGGCCAAGGCCGGCGGCAGCCCCGACAACACCTCGAACCAGAAGCGGGATAGCGGTGTGGTCGCCACCACCAGCAGCGCCAGCGAAGTGGCGACGGCCAAACCCGCCGTAAAACGGCGTAAGGCGCGGTACGAGCGCGGCCGGTCGAGCAGGGCTACCACCACTTCGTTGTAGGCAACGCCCAGGCTGCGGCTCATAAACACCAGACCCGACACCACCGGCCATACCGCCAACGATTCGAGCACTCGCGGCATCCGGCTTAAGGCGGCGCTGCCCATTGGCTGGATGAGCAAAGTCAGCAGCGAGGTCAGCGCCAGCGGGAAGTAGAACCGGAGGAAGCCTGACAAGGTGAGCGGTTGGTCCTGCGCCGGCGATGGCATCAGCTCGTCCCGCACTACCAGCCGGGCCCGCCAGCCGGCGTAGATCGCTTCGCAGACGACGCCCAGGACCACCGCCAGACCGGCCACCACGATGCCCGGCGCCTGCCCATAGAGCCAACCGGCGCCCAGCACCAGCGCGTCGGTCGTCAGCCGCACGCCGGTGCCCACCCCGACCGCATCCGAGTGTCCAAAGCGGATCAGCACACCTTGATGGAACCGGCGATAAGCGATCGAGACGGTCCAGGGCGTCATCAGCTGCAGCCCCAGGCGGGCCGGCTCCAGCACCTCGGGCGGCGGGCCGATAAGGCCGCCGACAACCACGTCGTAAAGCGGTGTGAAGGCCACCAGCGCGTGCAAGCCGCTGAGGGCAAGGCCGGTCCACAGGGTGAAACGCCGGACCAGCAGGAAGGACTGGCGGTCCCGGCAGAGGGCGGTTGAGGCCGCCAGCAGCATGATGATCGGCGACTCGATGATCAGCGCCACCGGGAAGATCACCCCACCCCAAGCGGCCAGGCTGATCTGGGGCAGCGGCAGCCGGGCAACGACGGCGCTGACCAAGGGCAGCTCGAGGGCCATCAGCATCCAGCTGGCAGCCAGCGGCCACCAGGTCTTCAAAATCACCGAGTAAGGCAAACGTCCCGGTTGGTTGGCGGGCTGTGCGGAACCCATTCCCATCCTATCTTGGGCTAGGGCGCCGGATCATGGGGCGTCGGCGATCCTGGCCCGAATGCTGGTGCGCGGCCGCAGAGTGACCATCGGCTCGGGGGTCAGGTCTTGGTCGGGCGCCAGCTCCAGATGGACCGCGTCGAGCATGACCGCCATGACCAATTGTGCTTCGAGCAAGGCAAAGCCGTTGCCGATGCACACGCGGGGTCCCCCGCCAAAAGGCAAATAGGCATACTTCGGCAATTCCGCCTCCGCCTCCCCCAGGAATCGCCCCGGCCGAAACTCGGCGGGGGATTCATACCAATGGGGGTCCCGGTGCAGCGACCAGGGGCTGACAAACACGACGGCGCCAGTCGGCAGTTGGGCGCCATCGATTTCAACCGGTATTGTCGCCTGGCGGGCGAAGATCCAGGCGGGCGGATACAGCCGCATGCCTTCCTTGACAACCGCCATTAGGTAGGGCAGCCGATCGCTGTCCGCCGCCTGGGGTTTGCGCCCGCCGAGCTGACGTCGGACCTCGTCGCGGGCGGCGGCTTCCACCTGCGGGTGGCGAGCCAGCAGCGTCCAGGTCCAGGTGAGCGCGTTGGCGGTGGTCTCGTGGCCGGCCAGGAACAGCGTGATGGCTTCGTCGAGGGCCTGCTCGTCGGTCATGCGGCTGCCGTCGTCGGCTTCGGCCAGCAGAAGCATCGACAGCAGGTCGCCGCGATCGATAGCCTGTGCCCGCCTTTCGTCGATCAGGCCCTGCACGATCCGCCGCAAGTCGACGATGGCCCGCTCGGCGGCTCGGTTAGCGCGTGTCGGCAGCCAACTTGGTGCCGTCAGCACCCGTCGAAATCGATCGTTGGCCCGCTGGAGCAGGACGGTCATGGCCCGGTCCACTGTCGAAAAGACCTCGTCGCCCAGCTCGGCGCCGAATAGGGCGCGGGCGACGATCGCCAGTGTCAGCTGCATCATCTCTTGGCCCAAGTCGACCTGGGAGAGCTTGCGCCAACGGCTCAGCATACGCTCGGTCTGGTCAACCATCACGTCGGCGTAGGACTGAATGCGGCCGGCGTGAAAGGCGGGCTGGACCAGGGACCGTTGGCGGCGCCAAAACGAGCCGTCGCTGATCAGCAGGCCGTTGCCCATCACTTCCCGGAATACCTCTTTGTTGCGTTGCGTTTTGTGGAAGTGGTCGGCCTGGCGGACCAACACCTGGCGGATGATTTCGGGGTGGTTGGCCTGGTAGAACCAGTAGGGCCCAAACCGCCAGCGCACCAGATCGCCGGCCTGCCGCGCCCGCTCGACCGTCGCCAGCGGCTCGGTCTGGAAGGCTCGCAGCTCACCCAATAGCGGGTGGGAACCCGGAACAGTCTGCACTTGCATCTTCAAAACCGCCGATTCACCATTGTGCCAGTCGCTCAGTCTAAGGCCCGACCGGAGCTTTGTCTAGCAGCCTTGGCGCCAGTAGACGGGGCCGACCGTTAGAATGGACCCGCTTGCACCTGATCCGCGCCCGGGGTTGAAAGGCATCGGTAGATTGGGGACGTCCATCGAAGCCGCTGAGGGCAAGACCATCTTGATTACCGGTGGCACAACCGGCATTGGCCGAGCGGCGGCGTTGGCCTTGGCCCTTCGCGGCGCCAACGTTTCGATCGTCGGCCGCAGCCGGGTTATGGGGTATCAAGTCGTGGAACAGATGACGGCGGCCGGAGCGGGCCAGCACCGCTATTGGCCGGCCGACCTGTCGACCATGGGTGAGGTGCGGAATCTGGCCAGGCGGGTGCGTGAGGAGACCGACCGGTTGGATGTGCTGGTCAACAATGCCGGCGGCATGTTCTTTCGCCGGCACACCACGGCCGACGGCCTGGAGCGCACCTTTGCCCTCAACCACCTGGCGCCGTTTCA
>DASWJQ010000104.1:0-10818 GCA_036397095.1 Anaerolineales bacterium | reverse complement strand
ATGCTCGTCCTCGAACCTTTGGGGGTGTCGGAAACGTTGATGTGAGCCAGGGTGAGCATTGCGCCCACCCTGGCTCACAACGGGGATCTTAGTGAGGACTAAGAACCCTGGCGATCATCAACCACCCGGCGTGAAGATTGCCTCCGGTGGCCAGTTCCCGCCGGTGACTTCGGCATCGGTGATTTCGAAGATGCCGAGCGCCGAACCGGTGGCGCAGTCGCCGTGGCTGGTGCCAGCGGCGAACTCCTTGGTGCCACAGCTCAGCGTACCGGTCAGACCCTGGAACCCGTCGGTGGCGGCCATTGCGTCACGCAAGGCCTGCCGGCCGACGTGCAGGGTGCCGTCGGCGTCCTGGACCGCCACTGCCTCGACCGCATCCAACAAGATGTTGGTGCCGTCATAGGCGAAGGCGTGGAAGCCGCTAGGCGGCACGCCACCGTACTTGGCTTCCCACTTGGCCAGGAAGTCATCGTAGGAGGCGCCGCTGACATACGGGCCGGACAGGTACATGCCAACCGCGTTGGCGCCAGCATTCTCAGGGAAGCTGTCGACCAACAGGCCGTCGGCGCCCATCAGGATCGTGTCCTCCAGGCCCTCGATCTCGCCCGATTGCTGGACGATGAAGGGACCCTCAGGCTCGAAGATGGGGAAGTACAGGATGTCAGGCGAGTCGGCAGCTACCGATGTCAGGATGGTGCGCATATCGGTGTCGCCCACATTAACCGCACCCTGGAAGGTGACAGTGCCACCCAGTTCAGCGAAGCGGTCCGAGAAGACAGCCTGCAGTTGATCGGCGTACGGGCTGCCGTCGTGGATGGTGGCTGCGGTCGTGGCGCCCAACTCGTTGTAGGCGAACTCAGCCGCCACCGCACCCTGGAACAGGTCGGTGTGGCAGGCTCGGAAGTAGCCTTCCTGCCAGGTCTCGCCTTCCAGCGTCAGAGCCGGGGCTGTGTTCGACGGCGAGATCATCACCAAGCCGGCGCCCATGAGGGTGGACATCGCCGCTGTGGCCGAGCTCGAACAGTTTGTGCCGACGACGCCGACGATGGTCGGATCGGAAGCAACGATGGTGGCCGCCGTCTGGCCGCCCTCAGCGCTGCAGCCGGAGTCCTCGCCGGTCAGCTGGATCGGGTGGCCGAGCAGCTCGCCGCCGCGGTCATCGATGGCAATCTCGATGCCGCCGACGGAGTCTTCGCCCAGAAAGGCGGTGGCGCCCGAGATGGTCAGCATGTAGGCGAGATGGACGGGCTCATCTGGGGCGATGTCGAGACAACCGATTGCATCATCGCAGACAAACGCGCCGCCGTCGCCGCCGTCACCACCATCACCGCCAACCGGGGCCGGTGTAGTGGGGGCGCCGCCGCAGGCAGCCAGGGCCATGCTTGCCACAATGAGCAGGGCAAGGGCCGTAAACAAACGCTTACTCACAGTCTCTCCTCCTGATATTCGTGCAAAACATCGTTCGGCATACGGGCCGAACCTTCGTATGGGTCGTGACAATCTGGGTCAGGCGCACCTCCTAAGGTCAGCGGGGGAAGAGGGCGCGGCGAGGGTCGTACGTCTCGGACGCGCCTATAAACCCGTATTCTAGCGTCGGCCAAGCAAGATTGTCAACTAGCTTCCCATCCGCATATGTAATCGGTAACTGAATCACGTGTGCGGATACGGGGGCAAGTCTTGACGCTGCTTCGGCAGGGCGGCTAGGATGGAGTCAACCTGGAGGGGAAATCCATGCGAATCGGCATGCTGGCCGACATTTACAAGCCACACGTCAGCGGCGTGACGCACTATATCGACCTGAACAAACGCGTCCTCGAAGCGCGGGGCCACGAGGTCTTTGTATTCACCTTTGGCGAACGCACCGAGCACGAGGAACCGGGGGTGGTACGGTCGCCGGGCGTGCCGGTGCCAATGGCCGACTCCGGGTTGTACCTGAGCTTTCGCTTCAACGACGCGGCCCAGCGCCAACTGGAAACGATGGACGTCGTGCATGTCCATCACCCGTTCCTCAGCGGCCGGCTGGCCCTGCGCTACTGCCGGCCCGCGGGCATCCCGATCGTGTTTACCAACCACACCCGCTATGACCTATATGCACAGGCCTACCTGCCGATGCTGCCCGATCAGATCGGCACCAGCTTCCTGCAGGCCTACCTGCCGTCGTTCTGCCGGGAGGTCGACTTGGTGATCGCACCCTCCGAGGGATTGCGCCGGGTGCTGCGCGAGCTGGAAGTGGAGGCCGAGATCGAGGTCATCCCCAACGGGGTCGACCTGGCCCCCTTTGCGGCCGAGATCGAACCGATCCCGCGCAGCCAGCTCGGCGTCCCGGCTGAGGACGTGCTCCTGATCTATATCGGTCGTGTCGGCCCCGAGAAGAATCTGACGTTCCTGGTGCGGGCCTTTGCCGGGGCCCAGGCCGGATACGACGAGGCTTCGCTGTTGATCGTTGGCACCGGGCCCGAGTCGGACAACCTGCGCGATCTGGTCGAACGCAGCGGACTGTCGAACAAGGTCCATATGACTGGCCTGGTGCCGTACGAGGACATCCCCCGCTATCTGAAGGCGGCCGATGCCTTTGTCAGCGCCTCGGTGACTGAGGTTCACCCGTTGTCCGTGATTGAGGCGCTGGCCGCCGGTTTGCCGGTGGTCGGGATCGACTCGCCGGGTGTCGGCGACACGGTCACGGACGGCTACAACGGGTTGCTGGCCAAGCACGATCTGCCGGCCTTCACGGCCAAGCTGACGCGCCTGCTATCGGACGCCGACACCAGGCGCAAGTTAGCGGGCAACGCCGTTGAGTCGGCCAGGGCCTACGACGTCGAACGAACAAGTGGTTTGGTTGAAGAGCACTATCAGCGGCTGGCCATGCGCCCGCCACGCCGCAGAGTCCGGTTGTGGCGTGACCTGTGGCATCGGCTGAGGGGGGCGTTTTTGTGACCTCCGCTGGATCCATCGGCGACTGGGGCGAGCAGGTCGCCGTCGAGCACCTGCAGGCGGCAGGTTACGGTATCTTGGTGCGGAATTGGCATGGGCCGCGCGGTGAAATCGATATCGTCGCCGAGCAGGAGGGGGTCCTCGTATTCGTCGAGGTCAAAGCTCGCCGCGGCCGGCGCTACGGCACGCCGGAGGCCGCCGTCACCGGATCGAAGCAGCGCAGCCTGCAACGGACTGCTTGGGGTTACCTGGAGGCCAATCAGGCGGACGATCGCCGCTGGCGTATCGATGTGATCGCCATCGAAGGAGATCCGGCCTCGGGGGTGCAGCGGCTGGATCACTATGTCAACGCCGTTGAAGAAGCGCCTGACCTGGATGGCAGCGGATGAAGGAGCGGCCGCTGGTGGTGTTGGTTGGTCCGACCGCCGTGGGCAAGACGGCGGTTTCGCTCCAGCTGGCCAACCTGCTTGACGGTGAGATCGTTTCGGCCGACTCGCGGCTGGTCTACCGAGGCATGGACATCGGGACGGCCAAGCCGACCGAAGCCGAGCGCGCCCAGGTGGCCCATCATCTGATCGACGTCACTATGCCGGACCTAGGTTACAGCCTGGCGGCCTACCGGCGGGCGGCGTTGGCCGAGATTGAGGGCATTCACAATCGCGGTCGTTTGCCGCTGCTGGTCGGCGGCACCGGCCAGTATGTGACCGCGGTCGTCGAGGGCTGGCAGCCGCCCCCCAGGGCGCAGGATTGGGGGCTGCGGCGGGAGCTGCAGGCGGTGGCCGATGATCTCGGCCCGCAGGCCCTGCATGGGCGCCTGGCGCAGGTGGACCCAGTGCGGGCGGCCGCCATCGATCCACGCAATGTGCGCCGCGTTATCCGGGCGCTGGAGATCTACCAGCTGACGGGGCAACCGCCTAGCGAACTGCGCAGCAAGCAGCCGCCGCCGTTCGCCATCCTGCAGCTCGGACTAACGCTGCCCCGCCCCGAGCTTTACCGCCGGATTGACCAGCGAATCGAGTCTATGTTGGCCGCTGGCTGGCTGACCGAGGTCGAGGCGTTGTTGGCGGCCGGAGTGCCGCCGGAGGCTCCGCCGATGTCGGCCATCGGTTACCGACAGCTTGTCGAGCATCTGCAGGGCAAGCTGACCCTGGACGAAGCCAGGCGCCAGATTCAGCGGCGCTCTAGGCAGTTTGTCCGGCGCCAGGCCAATTGGTTCAAGGCCGACGACCCCGCCATCCATTGGTTCAATAACGAACCCGGGGTGGCTGGCAAAATGGCGGATGTTATCAAGGGGTGGCTTGAGTGGGACTAGAGGGCTTCCAGTCCGAGCGAGATCAGGCCGCCGAGCACGGCAGTGGCCGGGATCGTAAGCAGCCATGCGATTACCATTTCACGCAGCACCAACCAGCGCACCTGGCTGACACGTTGCCCGGCGCCGGCGCCCATAATCGCTGAACTCATGACTTGCGTAGTACTGACGGGCCCCCCAAAGACGGCCGCCAGCAAGATAACCCCCGCGCCGGCAACTTGTGACACCAGCCCGTGGACCGGGCGGATACGAAACAAGCGCATCCCCAGGGTCCGAATCAAACGCCAGCCGCCGAGCGAAGTGCCCAGCGCCATCGAAAGGCCGCTGGCTGCAATGACCCACAGCGGCACTTCGAACCCGGGCAGTACGCCGGCCGTCACCAAGCCAAGCGTCAACACGGCGATTGTCTTCTGACCGTCATTGGTGCCATGGCTCAACCCCAGGCCAATCAGCGTCAGAATCTGACCCCGCCGCAATTGCTTATTCACCTTCGGACTGGCCCCGCGCAAGAGCCATAGGGCGACTCGCAGCAGCAGGAAGCCGGCGATTAACCCAATCGGCGGCGAAATGAACAGCGCCAGCAGCACTTTGGTCAGGCCAGCCCCTTGAATCGCACCCCAGCCTTGCAGCAGACCGGCGGCGCCAACCAGCCCGCCGACCAGGGCATGCGACGATGACGACGGGATGCCCCAATACCAGGTCACCAGATTCCAGGCGATGGCGGCGCTGAGCGCGGCCACGACCACGTTGGGGCCAAGTGCCGAGGGAACCAGCAAATCGGCGCCAACAGTGCGGGCGACCGCTACGCCGAAAAGAAACGGGCCAAGGAAGACGGCGATGGCAGCCAGCCACAAGGCCAGCCGGGGGCGAAGAGCCCTAGATGAAATGGCTGCCGCCACGATGTTTGAGCTGTCGTGGAAGCCGTTGAGGAAGCCGAAGGCCAACGACAGTCCTACCAATAGGTAGAGCATCATGTCAACCAAAGAGACTCTTCCAGACGGCTAGGCGTGGGCCTGGGAGGCCAAGACCATCGCCCCGACCAAGCCGGCGTCATCGCCCAGCGCCGCCGGCAGAATTTGAAGGCCGTCGAGGTAGCTGGGGTCCATGATGTTGTTCTGGAGCGACTGCTGGATGGGATCAAACAGCAGGGCGCCCAACTGGCTCACCCCGCCGCCCAGGACAAACACTTCCGGGTTGAACAAATGGGCGAAGCTGGCCAGCGCCAGCCCTAGCCATTCAGCGGCCTCTCGAATGACCGCAGCCGCCAATTCGTCGCCGGCTTGCGCCGCCCGGCCGACCAGCTCGGTGGTCAGTGGCTCGTCGAGGCCGGCCAGGGCCGAGTCTTCACCATCATCGATACGTTGGCGGGCGGCGCGGGCGATTGCCGTACCGGAGGCGACCGCTTCCAGATGGCCACGTTGACCGCAGCCGCAGCGCGGCCCGTCCGGTTGGACAGTCAGATGACCCAACTCGGCAGCCAGCCCACGGTGACCAAGCAGCAGCTCGCCGTTGGTGATCACGCCGCCGCCGACCCCCGTGCTGATGGTGAGGTAGATCAAGTTGGTGGTGCCCCGGCCGGCGCCGTGCTGCCATTCCCCCAGCGCCGCCATGTTGGCGTCATTGCCGATGACCACCGGCCAGCCAAGCCGGTTTGTCAGCTTGGCTTTGAGCGGCAGGTTCTTCCAGCCCGGGAGATTGGGCGCCTCGAAGACGACGCCGGCCACGGGATCGAGTGGACCGGGCGCGCCAACGCCAAAGCACCGCTCGCCTTGCGGTGGCGGCAGTTGGCCGACGGCCTCGACGACCCGGTCGAGTACGTGGTCGGGACCCTGATCGGCTTGGGTTTCCAGCTTGGTCGAACTCAGTGGCGTGGGGGAGGTGCCGTCAAACAGGGCGACGCGCAGGTGGGTGCCGCCCAGGTCGATTGCGACGATGTCGGCGGGCATGGCGGCAGTATAGCATGCTCGCTTGAAGTTTCCCTGGGGCCGCCTTAGAATGCCGGAACCATGGCCACAGCCTCGGAAGCAACCCCGATCCGTCAGCAGTACCTGGACATCAAAGCACAGTATCCCGACGCCATTCTGTTCTTTCGGTTGGGGGATTTCTACGAGACTTTCGATCGGGATGCCGAGACGGCGGCCAAGGAACTCGATATTGTCCTGACGTCGCGCAATGTGGCCAAAGGGGCGCGCGTGCCGATGGCTGGTATCCCGCATCACGCGGCCGAGGGCTACATCGGGAAGCTGATCGAACGCGGTTATCACGTCGCCATCTGCGAGCAGATCGGGGAGGGCCCGGTGAAAGGCCTGTTCCCGCGGCAGGTGGTTCGGGTGGTTACGCCGGGGACGGTGGTTGAGCCTGGCCTGCTGGCGGGCGACCGCAACAACTACCTGGCGGCGGTTGTGGTCGGCGAGGGTCGGGTTGGCGTGGCCTATGTCGACGTCACGACCGGCGAGTTCTGCGCCACGGAGTTTGAGACGGGCGATCCGGCCGGCGGCGCTCGCCAGGAACTGATGCGCCTGCGGCCGGCCGAGGTCCTGCTGGCCGACGACAGCCAACTTGCTCTGGACGGCGTCGGCTACGTGACGCGTTGGCCCGCCTGGCGCTTGGCCCCCGATCGGACCGAAACCGCCCTCAAAAACCACTTCGGCGTGGCCAGCCTGGACGGCTTTGGGCTGGCCAATCGCCCGCTGGCGACGACCGCGGCCGGTGGTCTGCTCGACTATCTGGGCGAAACGCAGCAGCCGGCGGCATCACTGCTCGTCGAACTGTCCACCTACAGCCTGGCCGATTTCATGGTGCTGGACGCCGCCACCCGGCGCAACCTGGAGCTCACGGAGACGTTGCGCAGCGGGCAGCTTCGAGGCTCGTTGCTGGCCGAATTGGACGACAGCGTGACGCCCATGGGCAAACGGCTGCTGCGGCAATGGATCGGCATGCCGCTGCTCGACAAGCAGCGGATCGAGCATCGCCTCGATCAGGTGACTTCGTTTTACGAGGACGGTCTGTTTCGCGCCGCAATTCGCCAGGAGCTAGCTGGCCTGGGCGACCTGGAGCGGGTCACCAACCGCATCGCCTCGGCGGTGGCCAATCCGCGTGACCTGACGAGCCTGCGAGAGGACCTGGCACGCTTGCCGGCAATCAAGCTGCCTTTGGAGCAGAAGGCCGAGCTGGCGCCGATAGCCGAGTTGGTCGCAAAGTTTGACATTTGCGATGACATCCTGCAATTGCTGCATAGCGCCCTCCAGGATGACCCGCCCGCCACCCTTGGCACGCCCGGCATCATTCGTCGTGGCTACAGCCGGCAATTGGACGACATTCTGGACTCGTCGCGCAGCGCCCGCGATTGGATCGCCAACTTGGAGGGTGTCGAGCGTGAGCGGACCGGGATCAAGAGCCTGAAGGTCGGCTACAACAAGGTCTTCGGCTACTACCTTGAGGTGACCAAAGCCAACAGCGGGGCCGTGCCCGACGAGTACATTCGCAAACAGACGCTGGTCAACGCCGAGCGGTACATTACGCCGGAGATGAAGGACTACGAGGCCAAGGTGTTGTCGGCCGAGGAGGAGATCAAGGACCTCGAGTCCGAGTTGTTCTACGAACTGTGCAGACGGATTGGCGAACAGGCGCCACGGTTGCTGGCCAGCGCCAGGGTTCTGGCCCGTCTTGATGTCGTGGCGACGCTGGCCGAGGTGGCGGCGGTCAAGGGCTATAACCGGCCCGAACTCGTCGACGAACCCGTGCTCGACATCCGCGAGGGCCGTCACCCAGTCGTAGAGCAACACCTGCCCTCGCGTCGCTTTGTCGCCAATGATGCCGTCTTCGATGAGGACGAACGCGTCCGAATCATCACCGGTCCCAACATGAGCGGCAAATCTACCTATTTGCGCCAGGTGGCCTTGCTCGTCTTAATGGCGCAAATGGGCAGCTACCTGCCGGCCGAGCGGGCGCGCATCGGACTGGCCGATCGTATATTCACACGCATCGGTGCCCAGGATGAAATCCATGCCGGTCAATCGACCTTCATGGTCGAGATGATCGAAACGGCCAACATCCTGCACCACGCCACGGCCCGGAGCTTGCTGATCCTGGATGAGATCGGCCGTGGCACCAGCACCTACGACGGCTTGTCTATTGCCTGGTCGGTCGTCGAGTACATCCACAGCCACCCGCGGTTGCGATCCCGGACGCTGTTCGCTACCCACTACCACGAGCTGACGCGGCTGGCTGACCGGCTGCCCGGGGTCCGCAACTACAACGTGGCTGTCGCCGACGAAGGCGGCCGTCTGGTCTTCCTGCACAAGATCATCCCGGGGGGCGCCGACCGCTCCTACGGCATCCACGTCGGTGAACTGGCCGGGCTGCCGCGCCCGGTCATCAACCGTGCCCAGGAACTGCTGGCCGAGTTGGAGGCGGATGGGGGGGCGACCGGACCGTCCGCTGCCACCAGCCAACAGCTTTCCTTCCTGCCGGACGCCTCGCCCTTGCTTCAGGAATTGCGCAAGCTGGAGATCGAGGGTATGACCCCGCTCGAAGCCCTCAACAAGCTGTACGAGTGGCAGAGGCGGCTTGGTGGGGAGGGTGATTCCGGGATTGGGGATAAGGGATAGGGGATACGGGATAGGGAAGAGCAGTGAATGGTGAATAGTGAATAGTCGGGTTCGTCTCTATCCTAGACATGTAAGGTCGAGGCCCCGCTAGCTGAACCCTTAAGGGATAGGTTTGTCTCAGGGCTGGAGCGGCCGTCGATTGGCAGGGGGTCTGCCCCTCGCTGTGCTCGGGGTGCTTCGCTTAGGGGCAGCCTCCCTGCCCCCAGGGGCCCTAGCGCAGCTCCCTGAGCGAAGCCGAAGGGCCCTTGAGGGGGGCCTGCAGGGGGGTGATCTAACTTGGGGGCCCGCAAGGGGGTGACCCAAGGCAAAGGCACCGCCTTGGGCGCAACAAGGTGTCGTCTTGTCTGTGTCGAGGGCAATTTGACCGGCCGCGCGGGTCTCTACGTCTTAACCAACTCCGGGTACTCGTGGCGAATTGCCTCGGCTTGCTTCAGACCAAGGTCGGTCAACAGACTGGTGATGGCCTCCGCTTTGCGCTCGGCATCACGCCGCGACCATGTGCGGGTCTTGATTTCGAGGAAGGAGTCCTCGGCCGGCGGCTGAATGAGCCGGTCGATATTGATGAAGAACTCGAACTCGCCTCGCCGGATCAGCCAGCGACGCCGGTCCTTGCTGATCGCCAGTTCGTGGCTCGGCTCAAAGTACTCGCGGTAGAAGCGCAGGCTGTGCTGGGCCGGGGCGATGAAGCGGGAGCGCGACAGCAGCACCGAGTTGTCGAACTCGCGCTCGGCGGCCGGACCGATCAGCGTCAAGCGATAACGCACGTTATAGGCCTCGCCCGCCTCATCGATGAAATCATCCTCGCGATGGCGTAACCGGCCCTGCTCGGGATCGTCAAAGCTAAAGTACGTGTCGTGCTCGTGGTAGTGCGCCCGGCGCACGACGGCGAACTCATCACTTTCCAGCAGCTCGACGATCGCCTCTGGATCGTCGAGCCGCACCTTGACCTGAACTTCATAGCTCTCCAGCTGCTCGGCCCCGCCGATGGCGATCAGTTTGGAGACCAGTGAACCTTCGCGCTCCACCAGGAATGTGTCGATCTGGCGGGCGTAGTCGGCGGCCTGGGCCAGCAGCGGTTCGGTATCGATCGTAAGCAGCTGGCGGTCCCGCATCAACCAGCGGCCGTTGACCATTACATCGCTGACATCGGTTGATTTGGCGGCATAGACGATGCGGGCGTAGATGGCGTTCCGTTCGCGGTCGAAGCGGGGCAAATTGTGCAATGTGTCCAGGTCGAACACGGCCATGTCCGCCCGCTTGCCCGGCTCGAGCGAGCCGATCAAGTGCCCCAGGTGGACGGCGGCGGCGCCCATGCGGGTGGCCATGGTCATCACCTGGCGGGCCGGCAGAACGGTTGGGTCGCCGGTCACGCCTTTGGCGACAAACGACGCCAGCCGTATCTCTTCGATCATGTCCAAATCGTTGTTGGATGAGGTGCCGTCGGTGCCAATAGCCACGTTCAGGCCGGCTTCCAGCATTTCGGTGACCGGTGCGAAGCCGGACGCCAGCTTGAGATTGCTCGACGGGTTGTGGGCGATGCCGGTGCCGGCGTGCTGCATGGTGTGGATTTCGCCGGTGTCGACATGCACGCAGTGGGCGGCAATCACCTTGGCCTCGAACAGCCCCTGCTTCTTGACCCACGGCACGACCGGCATGTCATAGGTCTGGCGCCAGTCGTCAACTTCCTGTTTGGTCTCGGCGATATGAATATGAAGCGGGACATCGAACTCGCGGGCCAGTGCGGCGCAATCGCGCAGGATCTCCTCGGTGCAGGTGTAGGGTGCGTGCGGTGCCACCGCCGGCACGATAAGGTCGTGGCCATGCCACTTCTCGATAAAGCTGCGGGCAGAGTCGAGGGCATCTTCGTAAGTGTCGGCATCGGGGGAGGGGAACTTGAGCACCGTCTGGCCGAGCACACCCCGCAGTCCGGCCTCGGCCGTGGCCTCGGCGACCGTGTCTTCGAAGTAG
>DASWJQ010000103.1:0-3228 GCA_036397095.1 Anaerolineales bacterium | reverse complement strand
CGCATGTCGTCGGTTGACCTGCGTGCTACGCTCGAATTCGCCTTGATCACCGCCGTCGTCTGGCCGATGCTGCCCGATGTCGATCTGGGTCCCTTCGGCGTTTTCAACCCGCGCGACATCTGGCTCATGGTCATCCTGGTTTCCGGCCTTGGTTTTCTGGGCTATGTACTAATGAAGGTGCTGGGCGCCGAGCGGGGTATCGGCCTAACGGGCGCCCTGGGTGGGTTGGTCAGCAGCACAGCCGTCACCGCCAGCTTCTCCAGCCGGTCGAGGGAGGCACCGGGCCTGGCGACGACATTTGCCCTGGCCATCGCCCTCGCCTCCTGTGTGCTCTATCCGCGTGTGCTGGTGGAGGTCACGGCCGTCCACAGTCCGCTCATTCCTTTGGTGGCGCCCACGCTCGGCGCCATGCTGTTGACGGGGCTTGTTGGCGCTTTCTGGCTGTGGCGCAGTCAACGCCAGCAAAGCGAGCGCGCTGATCGGGTCGTCACACAGCAGAACCCGCTGCGCCTGTCGACCGCCATCACGTTCGGCCTCATGTTCGCCTTTGTCATTTTCCTGGTATCAGGCGCCGAGCAGCTGTTCGGCGAGGCCGGTGTGTACGCCACCAGCCTCATTACGGGCCTGGTCGATGTCGATGCCATCACCTTGAGCAGCGCCAATTTGGCGGCCGAGGGCAGGGTGGGGACCCATGTCGCCGCCGGCGCTATCGTGCTGGCCAGCATCGTCAACACATTGTCAAAAGGGGTCTTGGCCATCTCCCTGGGATCAGTCGAGCTGCGGCGGCCGATTTTGACTGTCTTCGGATCGATGGCCCTGGCCGGCGCCCTGGTGGCGGCACTCACGTTGCTCCCTCGTTAGCCGAACCAGAGCCGCCACCATGCGCTTGCGAGCCGGGTTGACCCCCCGGCTCTTTTTGGTGTACATTCAAACTGAACATGCTCAAAACGCATTCAATACGCGTTCAGGGAGGTGGCCGTGGGCCGAACTGAGCCCGCCCGACAACGGATCCTGGGGGCAGCAGTTGCCCTGATCCGCGAAGAAGGGGCCCAATCCGTCACCGTACGTCGGGTCGCCGAGCGGGCCGGCGTCGGCGTCGGCTTGATCAATTACCACTTCGGATCGAAGCGTAATTTGCTGGCCGAAGCCAGCAGTCAATTGCTCGGCACCAGCGATCCGCCGGATCAGGCGGCTGGGGACCGACGGTTGGATGCCGACACCCGTCTGCGCCGGATTCTGCGCCAGCGGCTGCGGAGCCTGGAGGTCGATGCCGGCCTGGCGCACCTGATGGCCGAAGATGCCGTCCTGAGCGGGGATCTGACCGCCGCGGAGGAGATCCTGGTTCCGCTGCGTGAGGCCGATGGCGGTGAGCGGACCGAGGTCGAGCTGCGCATGTTGGCGCTGATGATGTGGTCGGTCGAAACCGTCCTGACATTGCACGCCGGCGCCTGCAGCCGGTTCCTGGGAGTCGACTTGGACCAGTGGCCGGGCCGGGAGACGGCGCTCGACGTCCTGGCTCGCCTGACCTTGGGGCGCAGGTCGGGATGAGCCCTGCAGACATTCGATCCAGGGGGAACAAAGGGGGATGGTCAACCGGTCGGCGGCCCGGTATGATGCCAACCGCTACGTCCGCAGCGTTGTTGGAGTATTTTTCGTGCGCTGGTTGCCTGTTCCCCGGCCCGCCCGCTGGCTGGCCGTCACACTTGTGGCTGTTGCGCTTTCCGGTTGCTCCGGCGGGATACCCTTTTTCTCTACCTCGACGCCTACCCCCACCTCGACGTCCACGGCGACCGCCACGCCAACCGTGACACCCACACCGACCACTACGCCCACATCCACCGAAACACCGACACCAACCATCACACCGACGCCGTCGATCACGCCAACACCAACCTACGACTTCCCGGATGTGGAGGTGCTGCAGCAGGCCCACTGCCGCTACGGCCCCAACAGTGCCTACCTGCACGCCGGCGATCTCTTTCCCGGTGACCATGGTGTCGTGTGGAACCGCAACCACGGCAGCTCGTGGCTGTGGGTTAAGTGGGACAAACAAGCCTGGGCCTGCTGGATTGCGGCTTCCCTTGTGCAGGTCACCGGCGATGTCAATCTGGTCGGCATCTACTACCATCCATTGCCCAAATCCACGCTGTACGGGCCGGTGCAGAAAGTCTGGGCGACCCGCCAGGGCAACGACGTAGTTGTCGAGTGGGAGGGGATTTGGATGACGGAAGATGACTTCCGCGGCTACATGATCGAAGCCACCATTTGCCGGGACGGTCTGATGATCCCGGTTGTGGTCCATACGGATGGAACCTCCATGCTGTTCGACGATGATCCGGAGTGCGAAGCCGCTTCGAGCGGTCGGCTCTATGCCGTCGAGAAGCATGGTTACACTTCACCGGCTTCTATCCCTTGGCCCAACGACTAGGCCGCCGACGGCGGCACTCCGGCTTTGGATGAACCGACTACTGGTCGGGCTGGGCCGGGGGCGGCTGGTCGTCCTGCTCGGGTTGATCTTCGCCACATTCCTCCTGGTCGTGCTGCCTCAAATGGGACAGCGCTCGCAGGCATACGCACAAGCGGTGGGCACACCAGACACCAGTCTGACCTACACACCCGAGCGCTTGTACGCCATGCTTTCGGCCTACGGACCCATCGGTCGTCAGGCGTACCTGAAGGGGCGCTACAGCTACGATCTGGCCTTCCCGCTGACCTACGGGCTGTTCTTGGCATCGTTTGTCAGTTACAGCTTTGCCCGAACCTGGCCGGACCGGCCGGATCGCCACCGCTGGGCGGGTGTGGCTCTGGGTACCATGGTCGCGGACCTGGTGGAAAATGCGGCGCTGGCACTGGTGATCCTGCTCTACCCGCAGCCGGCGCTTGCCGGGGCAGCCCTGGCCGCCGTCGCCACCCTTGCTAAATGGATCCTGCTGTCGACATCCATTCTGCTGGCTGCCACCGGCCTGCTGGGTCTGCTGGCTACCGGCCTCAGGCGTCGCACGATTTGAGGGGCACGCGGACGCGGCCTGGCAGAGGCATCGGCTGCCTCAACCGGTGATGTCTGGTTCCGACGGGTATCTTGTGCTTCAAGGATGGTGAATGCTGTCACCTAAGCTTCCTCACCTTCAGGGCGTTACGCTGGGCCAACGCATTGGCCGGGGCGGGATGGCCGATGTCTACGTAGGAGACCACACCACGCTGCGGCGCCAGGTGGCCGTCAAGCTGCTT
>DASWJQ010000102.1:0-19090 GCA_036397095.1 Anaerolineales bacterium | reverse complement strand
ATGTCGCAGAAGTGCTGTTTGGCTCCATTGGCAAATTCCGCTGTGCCGTCGACTGCTCCCGCCTTGCCGTGGGTGACAACGTGGTGAATCGCCAATCTGGCGGGCTCAGGCCGGTCGTCGAGCAGAACGGTGAGATCGGATTGCGAATCGCCCCGGCCTCGTCCGAGGATCTCCCAGGTCACGTCGTCTGCGCAATTGTCGAGCAGGAGTGGAAGGTCCCGGGTTGCCAGAGCGATGGATAGCTCCTGGACCAGCAGGTTCTTAGGGGAGTTGCCGCAATCCTCACTACGCAAGATCTCGGTCATGATTTAGTCCATTCGGCGGGGCATGCGCCAAGTTTCCGACGTGACCATGTTAAACGAAAGACCGCCGGCAGCGAAGGCCAGGCGGTCGGCGGACAGGTGCCCCCACGGGGATTCGAACCCCGGTCGTAGCCTTGAAAGGGCTATGTCCTAGGCCAGACTAGACGATGGGGGCAGACGAGAGCGGATTGTACCATGCGGCCGAAAGTAGGGTCAACAATCAGCGCCGGCCGCTGCGCGGCCGGTGATAAGGCGGCACATTCAGCTCGATGACGCGACAAACCTCGGGATCGTTCATCCGGGTCAGCAGCCGAGGGTCAAACTTGTCGGGGGGCTCGGCCGTGGTAACGACGGTAGGCAGGCGGGCGTTGTAGCGGTAATTGAACAGTTGGAACAACTTCTCTCTGGCCCAGGCCGAGGTCGCCTGGCTGCCCAGATCGTCGAGCACGAGCATCGGTGTACGGCGCAGGTCTTCAAACAAGCGGTCATAGGAGGTGCCGGCGTCCGGGTTGAAGGTCGCCCGCAGGTGGTCAAGCAGATCCGGCACCACAACGAAGCGGACGGGCTGGCCATTGCTGTCCTGGTAGTTGGCGATGGCGGCCGCCAAATGGGTCTTGCCGGTCCCATATGTGCCAAAGACCGCCAACCACCCGTCGGGTTCTTGCGCGAAGGCCAACGCCTGATCGAAAGCGGCCCGCAACGAGGCCAATTCCTTGCGCGGTAAGCCTTCCTCCTGACGAAAATTGAAGTTGCCGAAGGTTTGTCCCTTGTGCAGCGCCAGGGAAGACACCAAGTCCTGACTGCCCTCGTCTGCCGAGCGCCGGTAATCCGGCGCTCGGATTTCGACGTGAACCACCCGGTCAAGGTCTGATAGCCGGGAGCGCAGGCGCCCCTCGATGCGGTCCAACGGCAGGTTGGTCGTCAGGACGAGCGGGAGCGCATTGACGTAGCGGTAGTTGACGATCTGGAAGAGCTTCTCGCGCGCCCAGTCGGTGGCGCTGTGCGTGCCCAGGTCATCGAGCACCAGCAAGGGGGCGTTGCGCACCTGATCGAAGCGCTCGTCGAAGCGCATCTCATTGGCCCCGAACGACGCACGCAGCAGGTCGAGCAGGTCGGGCACGGTCAGGAACAAGGTCGGCGTGCTGTTGGCCACCGCCTGGTTGGCAATGGCGGCCGCCAGGTGTGTCTTGCCGGTTCCATAACTGCCTTGGAGCAACAACCAACCATCGAGCCGTTCGGCGTATTGCCGGGCGCGTTGAAAGGCATTGTCTACCGAAGTCCGCTCAGCATCGCCGATGCCGGTGCGTCCTTCGGGGCGAAAGCTGTCGAAGGTCAGGTCGGCCAGCCGGCCCAGTTGGCTCAGGCTGTACAGGCGCTGGCGGAATCGGGCCTGGAGCTCGTCGGTACGGCAGACACAGGGGACCACGCGGCCGAACTCGGGATGGTTGACCGGCAAATCGCGGCGCAAGTACCCCGCCCCGCCGCAGTGCGGGCAGTTGGGGTCGCCGGCCCGGTCGGGCTGCTGCGGGTCAACCGCCGAAGTGTCGACGGAAGCTTTCGTGGTAGCGCTGGCGAGCTTCATCAGCGCCTGCTCGATCTTCTCGCTCATTTCTGCCCTGCGTCTTCCATTCCTCAAGAATCGCTTCGATGTAGCGCCATTTGCGCACGTTGTTCTCGACGGCAATGCGGATGGCTTGCTCAATCCAGCCGGCCGGGTAGGTGCGCACCGCCTCGGCCAGGCTCTCGGCCAGCATCGGCGTCAGGGGTCCAATGTTGTGCTCGTACAAGATAAAAGCATTCGGCCGGGCCGCTTCCAGCGGTGCGCCTTCGCCGATCCGACCCTGCCCGCCGGCCAGCGCACGCCGCCCCGCCTGGCTATTGAGCAGGAAACAAGCCTCGCCGGTTTCTGTCTGGCTCTGCAAGAGGCTGCCTCTTTGCACGGCCCGCTCAAGCGCATCATCCAGCGCCTCGGCGGCGCTCAGGCCGCTGCCGGCGAGCCCCGCCATCAAGCGGGGCTGATCAGCCAGCGTCGATCGGGTCAAGACCTCGGTGGGCCGATCGGCCAGCGCCCATAAGGCGTACAGCGTCACTTTGAGTTCGGCCAGGTTGTCGATGACGGGCAGCAGCTCGGCGAAGAAAGTCGAGGGCAGCGGGACCTGGGCACCGTCGTCCGAATCAAATCCTGTGAAGCTGTGGGAAGGGGCGGGCATAGCGCCAACTAGTCTACTCGCGATGCCGGCCGCCCGTCCAATCGGCGCGGCGTTTTCAGGGGGCTGATGGGGAAGAGCGACTAACCTGGCACGCCTTCCGGCGCCTTCATTCGGGCGGCGTTCTCAAACTTGGCCAGTCGCTCGCGGAACACCAGGTCTACCGAGCCGACCGGGCCATTCCGGTGTTTGGCGACCAGGATTTCGGCGATGTTCTGGCGCATCGTGTCGGTCTCGTACTGGTCGGGCCGGTAGATAAACATCACGATATCGGCGTCCTGTTCCAGACTGCCGGACTCGCGCAGGTCGGACAGCACCGGTCGTTTGTCGGCCCGCTGCTCGACGGCGCGCGACAGTTGGGCGGCGGCCAGCACGGGCACGTTCAATTCGCGGGCCAGCACCTTCAGGTTGCGCGAAATGTAGGACACCTCTTGCACCCGGTTGTCCATGCGGGTGTCGCCCGTCATCAGCTGCAGATAGTCGACGATGATCAGGTCGAGGCCGTACTCCATGTGCAGCCGGCGGCACTTGGTGCGTAGCTGGAGTGGGGTGATGGCCGGCGTGTCGTCAAGAAAGATCTGGGTGTCGCTCAGGGTGCTGACCGCCTGGGTGAAGATCGGCCATTCCTCGTCCTGGATCTCGGCTAGGCGCAATCGCTGGGCGTCGATGTTGGTTTCTTGGGCGACCAGGCGTTGGACCAGCTGCTCGTTGGACATTTCCAGTGAGAACAGCGCAACGTGCTTTTTGTGCAATTGGGCGGCATTCTTGGCCGCCGAGAGACAGAAGCCGGATTTGCCCTGGCCGGGACGGCCGGCGATGATCAGCAGATCGCTTGGCTGCAGACCGCCGAGCAGCCGGTCAAGGTCGATGAAGCCGGTCGGAACACCGATGGTTTCATCCCGGTGCCGGGCCAGGTAATCGATCCGGTCGTAATACTCACTCAGGACCTGACGGATCGGCTCCAGGTCGTGGGTCAGGCGGCGTTCGCTGACGCCGAAGACGGCCTTCTCGGCGTCGTTGACCACATCGTCGATCAGGGTCTCGGTCTGGTAGGCCAGCCGAGCGATCTGGTTGGCGGCCTCGAGCAGGCGGCGACGGGTGGCCGTCTCCTGCACCAGCCGGCCGTAGGCCTCAGCGTGGATCGAGGTCGGAACGTTGTTGATCAGCGAGGTAAGGTAGGCTGGCCCGCCGCTCTCCTCGAGCCGGTTCTGGCGGCTAAGCTCTTCGGAGACGGTGAGCAGGTCGATCGGCAGGCGTTGTTCGTTGAGGCTGTTGAAGGCCTCCCACACCCAGCGGTTGCGGTGCAGGAAGAAGTCGTCGCCCGCCAGGAAGTGGGCGACGTCGTAGTAGACCTCGGGATTGACCAGGACCGAGCCCAGGACGGCCTCTTCGGCCTCGCGATGATGCGGCAGGCCCTCGCCAGGGCCGCCGTTGCCGCTTGATCGGGGGGGCAGGTTGGTCTCAGTCATGTGAGATTCTTGCGCCGGCCCTTGCCGGCAGAATGGGTCTTGGGCGAGACTGGGTTTGGCAGGCTGGCGGCTGTCTTGGCCGGCCGGGGATCACTCCTCGGCCTGGTCCTCGTCGGCGTCTTCTTCCTCTTCCTCTTCCTCTTCTTCATCTTCGTCCATTGCGCCGAGATCGAGCGAGTCGACAAAGTCCTTGAATACTTCGAGACGACCCTCGTCCATTTCCTCTTCGGGCATGTCGCCGCCTTCGACGCTTTGCTCGGGCTCTGCGGCCGCCATTTCCATCACGCTCTCATCGACAAAAATCGGCACATGGACCCGTACGGCCAGGGCCAGGGCGTCGGACGGTCGCGAGTCAATTTCCATGGTATCGCCATTGACGCTGACGATGATGCGGGCGAAGAAGACATCTTCGCGCAGTTCGGTGATGGTGACGCGCTGGACTTCGGCACCAAGGGTTTGCAGCACGTTGCGCAGCAGATCGTGGGTCAGGGGCCGAGCGACTTCCATTTGCTGCAGGCTGACGGTGATGGCTTCGGCTTCGTAAGGGCCGATCCAGATTGGGAGGAAGCGGTCGGAGGCCGTGTCCTTGAGGATGACGATCCGGTGCTGAGACATCAGGCTTACCCGGATGCTGTCAATTTCGACCTCTACCATTCCCGGTCCTCCAGCTCCTTGGATCTACCAGCGGCCGCCGCCAAGGTGACGGCATTCTAACACAGGGGCCGGGGCGCCCCGTTGGCTACGGATTGACGGCGAGGGCGACGGCCAACTCGGCCGCGGCGCGTGCGTTGTTGGCGAGCAGGGCCAGGTTGGCCCGCATACTGGCACCGTCAGTCAATTCGTTCAACTGCGCCAGCAGATACGGGGTCAGGGCCGAGCCGGCAATGCCGGCCTGGGCCGCCCGCCGCTCGGCTTGCTCAAGGGCTTGGCTGATGACAACCGGGTCCAGCGCGTCTTCTGCTGGCACTGGCACTGTGACCAAAGCCCCGCCGGTCAGGCCGAGATCCCAGGCCGCTCGCAGCATGGCGGTGATGGCCCCGGCCGTGTCGGCGCGGGCACTGACTGGCAGGCCCGAGCTGACGGCGTAAAAGGCAGGAAACTCGTTGGTGCCCCAGCCGATGACGGGCACGCCGGCGGTTTCAAGCCACTCGAGTGTGCGGGGGAGATCGAGGATCGACTTAGCGCCGGCACAGACCACGGCCACCGGCGTGCGGGCCAATTCGGGCAGGTCGGCCGAGACATCGCCCGTTGGGCCCCGGTGCACACCGCCGATGCCGCCGGTGGCGAAAACCCGCACCCCGGCCGCGGCGGCCGCCAGCATCGTCGCCGAGACGGTCGTGCCCCCAGTCATCCGGCTGGCAAGCGCGGGTCCCAGATCGCGCCGGCTGACTTTGACGGCCTTGGTGTCGTTGGCCAGCCGCTCCAGTTCGTCGGCTGCCAACCCGACCCGCAATTGGCCATCGAGTACGGCGACCGTGGCCGGCAAGGCGCCAGCCTGGATCACGATGGTTTCGAGACGCCGGGCCGTCTCAAGATTGGTGGGACGCGGCAATCCGTGGGTGATGACGGTCGATTCAAGGGCGACCAACGGGCGGCCAGCCTGGAGTGCGGCGGCGACCTCCGCCGTGATTGACAGGTAGGGCTCGGTCAAGGGGCAGGTGGCTCAGACCAACTGGTCATACAGGCGTTCTAGCGACAAATCGGGCACGACGCTGTCGCGGGTGCGCAGAGTCAGGGCGGCGGCAGTCACGCCCAGGCGGACGGCTTCGTCCAGGGGGATGTCGTTGAGCAGCCCAAATACCACCGTCGCCAGCAGCGCGTCGCCGGCTCCGGTCGGGTCGACGATGTCGGTCTTGACAGCCGGGATGTGCCCGCTGCCTTCCGTGGCGGCGTAGGCTACTCCGAATTCGGCCAGGGTAATCATGGCCATCTCGGCGCCCAGCGCCACCAACTGGCGGGCGGCCGTGACGGCGTTGGCTGGATCGCTGTCGATCTCGGTTCCGGGCAGAAGGGCCTGTGCCTCGCGCTCATTGGCTGACACCAGCCACAGCGAGCTCAAGTGCGGCCGGATCCGCGGGCTGAGGGCGCGTGTCGTCGGGTCGACCGCCACCGGCAAATCCTCGGCGGCAGCCAGCTCAAAAGCGGACTGAAAGGCGGCCTCGGGCAGGTTGGCGTCCATCACCAGCACACTGGCCTGGCGGAAAAGGGCTCCCCGCTGGTGCACAGCCTCGGGCGTAATGGCGGCAATGACCGACATGTCATCCAGACCCTGGACCAGGTTGCCTTTGCGGTCGAGCAGCGCAAGGTAGGCGCCCGTTTGCTGGTCGGGTTGGATGATGGCCGAGGCGATGTCCACCCCTTCGCCCTCGGCTCGGGCCAGAATCTGATGGCCAAGGGCGTCATCACCGACGGCGGTCAGCAGGATCGTGTCGGTGCCCAGATGCGCCAGGTTCTCGGCCACATTGCGGGCTACACCGCCATGCGAGATGCGCAGTTGGCCCGGGTTAGAGGTGCCCGTCTGAAGGTCAGCGCTGGCACGGCCGACGATGTCGATGCCGGCGGCGCCAAGCACGAGCACGGGCCCCTGGCGGAAGCCGGCACGCCTCACGGATTGGGGCCGCCCAGCCTTTGGGGATTCGCGAATTGGGCCAGGTGGTCCAGGGCGGCGGGCAGATCGACCGGCACGTTATCGAGCGGATCGTCGGGCGGCAGGTTGTCATGAATCTGGCGCAGTTGGCGGTTGATGTGGTTGAGCAGGGACCATACCCGGTGGCGGCCGGGGAATTCGTCGCTGCGCCACAGCGCCACCCAGCTTTCCAAGGGCCGCGAGATGCCGTCCTGGTAGCCGCGCTCTTGCTGCCGGGTCAAGTACGTGGGTGAGCGCAGCAGGCGGCTTCGTTGCAGGTTCTGCCAGGCGCCAACGATGGTCTTGCCAATGCTGACGGCGCCGGCTTCATCCGCCTGACCGATCTCCCAGGTGCCGACCCCGACCCAATCCAACTCCAGGCCATGCTCCTGAAGACGCTGCTTAGCCTGGCTTGTGTGGAAGCGTTCGGTCAGTTTGTGGCGCGGGATGTGGAAAGTGCGGCGGGCATCCTCCGCCCCGGTGCTGGACTGGTCGGCTTCCGGCTGCAGCGCCAGGAAGGCTTCGAGGGTCAGGTCGCCAACAAAGGAACGGATCTCCGCCACCGCCAGGTCGGTCAGCTCCTCCGTCCAGTTGCCGGTGCCGCCGGGCCCAACCGTTCGACCATAGACCAGGCGCCGGATAGCGCCCTCCGTGTAGGGGTAGGGAGCTTCCAGGCTGCGTTCTTGGCCTCCGCCAAACACGCGGAACATCATTTGAACGTCGCTGGCGATCACCTCCATGCCGTCGGCCGTGACGGCCCGGACCTGTTTCAACTCGCGCAACTGGTCGCGCAGATCAATCACGTCGCGCAAGCGCTCGAAGCCCTCGACAAAACGCTTTTGCTCGGGGCCATACACCCGGGGCAGTCCAGCGGCTGTCTCCATCACAACGGCGTGACCAAGGTGGACCTGCAGGTAGGCCGGCCCGCCAATGCGCAAAAGCGGGCTTGCCTGGTTGAGCAAGCTGATGTCGGCCTGGGACACATGCAGGGTGTCGTAACCCAACCCGGCGATCGAGGCCAGCAAGTATCGTTCGGCGATCGAGGGCGAGTCGAGCTCAAAAAGGTCGGCCAGGTAGTGGCAGGCCAGTCGTAGTGCCAGCCAGGAGGCGGCGACAACGGGCAGCAGGTGAAGCAGAACGGCCGGCGCCAGCAACGAAGTCACCAAATCCAACATGACATTGAGCGGGAAGACCAGCTGGCGAAGCCAGCTCTCGGGCAGCACGCGTGGAAAATCGGCGAAGAAAGCCAGGGACAGCCAGTACACGCCCAAACCTACACCGAAGACGATAGCTCGCAGGCGGGCACCGTGCTGATCGCGGGCCAGCAGCAGCGCAAGCGAGTTTTCGAGCAGTCCTCCGGCAGCCCGGCGAGTGCTAAGTGCATTCTGGCGCATCGACTAGGACTCGCCCCCGCGTCCATCCGGCCCAAGCCGGCGGACTTCGTCGGCCAGCTGGCGTAGGTGGTCGGATAAGGCCCCCGTATCGGCCAACAATCCTGGCTCCGCCAGCAGACGTTTGCCATCCTCAAGCAGGAATGTGAGCGTGTCGCGCCGTCCGGGCCGCCCGCCGTGGGAAAGTTCGGCCCGCAAGCTGTGGGTTACCTCACGCAGCAGTGCCCGCTGACCCTCCAACTCGCCCTGCCAGCGGGCTTCTTGGCCCCGGCCACGAGCCTCGAGCACACCTTCTTCGACGGCACTGCCCCATTCCTCCCGCCAGCGGCGCAGGTGCTCTTCGCGCACCTCGGCCGGCACATGTAGCCCGGCAACCTCGATGCGCAGCACGCGGATGCCACGACGGCGCAGCACATCCATCTCGCGGGTCGGGGTTGCCTGGCCGCCCTCTGTGTGTTCGGTCGAGATCACCAAACGGGCCTCGAGAGCAGCCTCAATCTGGGCCAAAGGGGATGGCCCGTCGCCCCCGCCAGTCAGTAGATCCTCGAGCCGCCAGCGCTTGACCTGCTCGCGCCAGACATCGACGGCCAGGAGCAAGGGCAGGTCGGACCAATGGGTTTGTTGTCCACCGCGGTAGGCGTGGCCATAGACGGCCCGCTCAGCCGCCCGCGGGTTGAATTCGTAGGGTGGAAGGTGCGGGAACTGACCCCGTCGTGGTGCTGACACGTGGCCAGGGTCGAGCATGAAGGTGGCCCTGAGGTCGGCCGAAACTTGGATTCCGTCCTCGGTCAGCGCGGTTGGGTCCGGCTGGCTGTCCGGCGTGGTATCGCCAGTTGAACGCCGACCCTCGATGAGTCTGACCTGCGGGCGCAGGTCGAGGCTGTCGGCCAGTCGTTCCCCCGGGGCGGTGAAGGTGACCCCGGGACCGACCGCCCGCGTGAAGCGAGTTTCGGTGCGCAGCACACCGGCGCTGGTCGTGTCCGCTAAAAGGACGCCGGGGCCGCGCCGCGAGCGCTCACCTTTCGACTCAATCGTTTGACCGTTGCGCAAGAAGAGTACCGGGCCGCGGCTGCCGAGCGCATAGTCGAGCAGTCGCTGAAGAGCGGCCGAACGATCGGACCAGGTTTGCACCGGCAGTACGAACTGCGAAGCCAGGGCAACGATGACGACGAAGGCCGACACGAACAAACCGAGGTCGAACAGGATAGCCAGGGAACGGCTGCTGGGACCGGCCAGTCGCAGGACGACCAGGTAGACAACCAGCCAAAGTAGTGCACCGGCAACAGTCCGGACAACCGGGCGTCGGTGAAACGGCACAAGGTCCATCTGCGAGGATTGTATTCGGAGGCTCAGGCGCTGGCAAATCAGCCGGGCTCGGGCGCAGGTGACCTCGGGCGTCTTGCCAAAGCTGGTGCGGACAGGTAACCTAGGCATGCATCGGCCGAGCCGTCAAAGTCCCCAAGGAAAACTTCTGTGGCCACACGACAGTCCGAATTGGAACGCGTACTAACGGAGCTGGCGGCCGAGCTTCCCAACCCGCACTGGGTTGCGCTGGTCGATGACCAGGGCCTGGTGCTGTCATGTGTGCCCGAAAATCCGGTCGTCGAGGAGGAGCGGGTGTCGGCGATGACCGCCGCCGTGGTTGGGCTCGGGGACCGGGTGATGGAAGAGGTGGACGGCGGCCGGCTGCGTTATGCCAATGTTGCAGGATCAAAACGACAGTATCTGGCGGTGGTACTCACCCCCGACCGTCTGCTGTCGATCGGGTTGGACCCGACAGTTGCCGCCCAAGCCACGTTTCGACCATTGAGCAAGTGGGTGCCCGAATTGCTCCAGGCACTGCAACGCCGCTTTGGTTGATTTGAGCCACAATGGACACCAGGTAGCTGCCAATCCATCAGGAGGAGGTAGGTGCGCATGATGGCTGAAGAACAAGAGCCGACCGCTGACGCCCCGGTTGAGGCCGAAGAGCAGGGGATGAGCCAGCAGGAAATCGAGCGACGCCTGGCCGACCTCGAGGCCAAAATTGTGGCGAACGAATTCGGCGGCAAGCCCTTCCACAACGTGGTGAAGGATGATGTGTATCCACTGCTGGGCGAACAGGCAATCACGGTCGACGTCTTCACCCGGTTGGTGCGGAAGTGGGCCCGACAGAACTATCCCTACGACTGGCAGCAGCGGTCGTACCTTGAGGAAGTGGACTAACCACCAAGACACCAAGGTCACAAAGGAATCAAGAGGGGACACGAAGAACAGCTGTCAGCTCGCAGCCTTCAGCGGTCAGCATGGAACTGAGAGCTGATGACTGACAGGATTTCTTCTTTGTGTCCCTCTTTGATTCCTTTGTGACCTTCATGGCTTCGTGGTTCTAGCAGTTACAATGCGGCCGGCATCGAACCCCGAGGTTTCCAGCATGCGTCAGCTTCTCCTGTTCGTTTGTCTGCTTGTCCTCATCCCGGCGCAGGCCACGGCCCAGTCGCCCGCCGTGCACGCCGTGCTGTACTACTCTCCGACTTGCCCTCACTGTCACTATGTCATTCAGGAGGTCTTGCCGCCTCTGGCCGAGACCTACGGCGGGCAGTTTCTGGTGCTCTACGTCGATGTCACCCAGCCGGAGGGGCAGGCGCTGTACCAATCGGCGATTGCCGCCTTCAACATCCCTGATGACCGACTGGGTGTGCCAACCATGATCGTCGGCGACCATGTGATGGTCGGCTCGGGCGAGATCCCCGCCCAGCTGCCGGGGTTGATCGAGGCGGGGCTTGGCGCCGGCGGAATCGATTGGCCGGCTGTCCCCGGGCTTGAAGATGCCGTGGTAGGGCTCTCACCAGAGGCTACGCAAACAGTTGTGGCGCCGGCACCAGTTGGGCAGGCACCCAACCCGGCAGCCGATCCGGCCGGCAGCAGCCTGGCCATCGGCGTGCTGCTGGCCCTGGTGGCCAGCCTGGGCTTTGCCGCCTGGCGCTGGTTGCGACCAGCGCAATCGGGTCCTCCGCCCTCTGCAGGGAATTGGCCATGGTTGGGCGTGCCCCTGGTCATCGGCCTGGTGGCGGCCCTGTACTTGGCCCTGGTCGAGGCGATGCAGGCGCAGGCCTTCTGTGGCCCGGTGGGCGATTGTGTGGCGGTTCAAGCCAGCCAGTACGCAACCTTGCTTGGCCTGCCGGTCGCATGGTTGGGTGTTGCCGGCTACGGACTGATCGCGCTTGGTTGGCTACTGGGGTTTGGCGGTGTGGTACGGGGTCTACTGGCCCGCGTGGCAGTCTCGGTGCTGACTGGATTTGGCAGCCTGGTCTTTGTCTACTTGACCTATCTCGAGCCATTCGTGATTGGTGCTGTTTGCCTGTGGTGCTTGTTGTCGGCGACGTCGATGGCGATCCTGCTAGTACTGAGCGCCGGCCCCGGCCGCTCGGCTTCCCTGCAACTCAAGCGAATCAACCGTTAGCCCGGCTGTCGGCCAGCCGGCCCTCCCCTCAACTTTTCTGCAGTCCGTAGTATAATTAGACATCGGTCTAAATACACAAATCGGGAGTGGTTACAACCGGATGTCGGAGCATAGCGAGCCTCGAGGTTGGTGGGACGGCCGTTTGTTCATCGTCCTGCTGGCCGGCGCAGCCGTCGGGGCGGCGGCGGTCGTACCGTATTCGCTGGCCCTGACCGGGACCGACGTTGCCGAGCTAGGAGTGTCGCTGCCGGTCCTCATCCTGCTGTCGGTCGCCCAGACCCTGGTGCTGGGGGGCATTGCCATCTTGCTCGGCATGCGGCTGGGCTATCCAATTGGGCTGGGTGCGCCGGTAGTGCGCCGGATCCTGCGGGGAGGTGGTTGGCCATGGCCGAACGCCGGCCGGCGCCTTGGCCTATGGGCGGGGGCCGGCGTGGCGCCTGCCGCAGTGATTGTCGTGCTCGACCCACTTCTGTTCGCGCCCGTGCTCCAAGGCTTTGAAGCCAGCGGTGCCAATCCCAGCGCCTGGCAGGGTCTGCTGGCCTCATTCTACGGGGGCATCTTCGAGGAGCTGCTGCTGCGCTTCGGTCTGATGAGCACGCTGGCCTGGATCCTGACCCGGCTCAGCAGGGCACAAGTGGTTGGTGCTTGGCAGTTCTGGACGGCCAACATCGTCGCCGCCATCTTGTTCGGCGCAGGTCACCTGCCGGCGACGGCGGCTGTGGTCCCTTTGACAACCCTGGTGGTCACTCGGGCATTGCTGCTCAATGGGATCCCGGGTGTGATCTTTGGCTGGCTGTATGGTCGTGACGGGCTGCTGGCGGCAATCGTCGCTCACTTCAGCGCCGACATCATTCTGCACGTTGCCCTGCCTTTGTTGGCGGGCTAGTGGGGCCTGATAAGGAGGGCACACGGTGAACGCAGCCTTCAAAGCGGTGGCTGATGCCACTCGCCGCCGCATCCTTCAGCTGTTGCGCGACCGGGATTTGGCCGCCGGCGATATTGCAGCCGAGTTTGACATTTCCTGGCCGTCGATCTCGCACCACTTAAAGGTGCTGCGCGAAGCCGATTTGGTGTTGGTGGAACGACAGGGACAAGAATTGATCTACTCGTTGAACACAACCGTTCTGCAAGAGTTCGCTGCCGCACTGCTGGCGCTACTCGGGGTACGTGGGGAGGAATCCGATGAAGTTTGAATGGAAGCATGAATGGATGCCAATTGCCGCCATCGTCCTGGTGTCTCTGGGGACGCTGTTCTTGTATGGCCAGCTGCCTGACCCGATGCCGATCCACTGGAATCTAGTCGGTCAACCGGACAACTTCGCTGCCAAGACGTACGGCGCCTTCCTGTTGCCGGCGACGGCCGTCGGGATCTACCTGCTTCTGTTGGTAATCCCCCATCTGGATCCGCGCCGTGCCAGCTATGAGCGGTTCGAAGGCACCTACCGGATCTTGCGGACCGGGATTGTGTTGTTCATGGTATTCATCCAGTTGGTCACGCTGTACAGCGTGCTGCTCGGCGGCAACATGCTCAACAGCAACCTGGTGATCCTGGCTGTCGGGTTGTTATTCGTGCTGCTCGGCAATTACATGCCGAGGGTCCGCTCCAACTGGTTTGTCGGCATTCGCACACCGTGGACGCTGTCCAACGAGCATGTATGGCGCAAGACCCATCAGCTTGGAGGCCGGCTGTTTGTCCTGACCGGATTGTTGCTGATGGCCAGCGTCGTGCTGCCGCCAAGCTTCAGCATGGCGGTAATCCTGAGCTCGATCGTGGTCTGCGCCGTGATTCCGATGGGTTACTCGTACTGGCTGTATCGCCGGGTGAGGAACGAGCCGGAGGCTTCGTGAGGGAGAAACGGCGTGGGTGATCGGTGATTGGTGACAAGTGATAGGGGATACGCGGCAAGGGGTCATGGAATGAGGAATTGGACGCGGGACGATGGAGGGATCTCGGTAGGGGCGCATGGCGATGAGCCCGGGCGCCCCATCACGGTCGGCGCCAGTACCTTTGGCCGGCGACCATTCAACCCGCAAGGGCGCATGGCGATGCGCCCCCACAACGGCTCGTCATCATCTCTGACCTGTTGGGGAAGAATCCAGCCGTCAGCAACAACCCTGGTAGCGGCACGATGTATCGTGCCGCTACGGTCGATCTAGATCCATCGGCAAATCGGATTCCCCCAGCGCGCAAGCCCCTTCACCCCTGGTCAATCGTCGCCGGCGGCCGACAGAGCGCAGCGGAAACCCAGGTCCACACTGCCTCTCTCGGGTGGCATCCACGCCCGATTGGTGGCCCGCAGGTTCCAAAGCTGTCCCTGCCAGGCCGCCTCCAACCATGAACCGCCGCGGATGACCTTGGCCCGACCGTTCTCCGGGCCCGTCGGGTTGGTTCGGTCGTTTCCCCGATACGCACGCGAGTCATACCAATCGGCGGTCCATTCCCAAAGGTTGCCGGCCATGTCGAGCATTCCGTAGGGGCTGGCGCCGGCTGGAAACGAGCCGACAGGCGCAGCCTCGGCGTAGCCGTCATCAATCGAAACCGTGTGATAGTCCGTCTCGCAGTTGCTGTCGCACAGGTTGAGCCGGAGGCCGTCGCTGCTTTCGGCGACGCCGACCCAGCCCCATGGGTAGCGGCGGGCATCGGTGCCGCGGGCCGCCTTTTCCCATTCGGCCTCGGTCGGCAATTGCCGACCGGCCCAGGCGCAGTAGGCTTCGGCGGCGTGCCAGGTCACTCCCCACACCGGATAGTCGTCCTGGCCCGGTGGGGGTGGTCCCAGCAGGCTTGCTGGACAAGCCCCAGCATCAGTGCACCGCTGGTATTGCTCCCAGCTGACCTCCAATACATCCATCCAGAAGGCGTCCAGCATGACTTCGTGCTGGGGCAGCTCATCGGGCTGACGGCCGAGGAAATCGGCCAGCGTCCCCATCCGGAACCGGCCGGCCGGGATCAGGACCAACTGGGCGTCGTCCACCGCTGAGGTCCAGAATCCATCGAGAATCTCTTCCTCGGGCGGCGGCCCGGCGGTTGGCAACGGAGAAGCCGGCGAGGGCGCGGCGCCCGGCGTCGGCGGCAGCGGGCTGGAGCTGGCGGTCGGCGCCGGCTGGGGGGGTGCGGGCGTCGCCGAAGCGACCTCGGGCGGAAGTGTGGCGGCAGTAACCGCCGGCTGGCAGCCGGCCAACCAGGTGGCAAGCAAGAGACAGGGAAAGATGGCCGGTAGGGTGCGAAGCAGGCGGGATGTTGCCGGTCCCGATGTCATGGCGCCATCATAGCATCGTGTGCCCCAGGGTGTCTTGCAGGCCGGTGGCGGTGCCTACCAATGTGTGTTAATCTCTTGCGACTAGGCCCCAGGCAGACCGTGATGCTTGGGTGCCCGGATTGGGAGAAGAGAGAAGGAGAAGAGATGATGGAAAGGCGCACAACGAACAAGGTGGCTGTCATTGCCGTCGCCTTGGTGCTGGTTGCAGGTGCCTGCACCTGCAGTCCGTCGGGGCTGCTGGGCGGCATCGGTGGGGGGGGGAACCTTGGCGACTGGGTCTGGCTGGATGCCAACGGCAATGGCATCCAGGATGAGGAGGAGACCGGAGTCGCCGGCGTCACCGTTCGGCTGCTGGATGAGACCGGCGGCGGCGTTGCCGAGACGACCACCAATGGCGACGGGCTCTACGGCTTTTCCGACGTCGAAGATGGGACCTACTCCCTGGAGTTCATCCCGCACGACGAGCTGTCGTTCACCCTGATGGACCAGGGCCAGGACGATAGCCTGGACAGTGATGCCCGTCAGACGGACGGGCAGACCGAGCCCTTCAGCTACAGCGGCGGAGATCTGACGCGGGATGCGGGCTTGCTGCGGACCGCCAGCGGACCGACCACGGTGCCGCCGACGGCGACGCCGACACACACACCCACGCCGCCGGCGAGCGTGCCGCCCGAGATCATCACGACCTACGAGCACACCGCGCCGGGCAGCTACAGTGAGATCGTGATCACGATCAACAACCTGGAGCCGGGCGCAACCGTCAGCGGAAATGTCAGTGGTCCGGCCGTCGACGGCGACGGGAACTTCAGCGGAGCGGCCGACGAATACGGCACGGCGGTCATTCGCGTGCGGATCCTCCAGTTCGGGGATTACATCGTGACAATCCCCGAGTTGGACTACGAGTTCACCGTCGTTGTAGTGGCTGCCACCGCAACACCACCGGGTAGCTAGCCAGGATACAGCAACGATTCGAAGCGGGGCGCGCCAAGGGCGCGCCCCGTTTGTTTTCCCGTAATGTCAGTCGCCGCTCGCTTGACGGCGGACCGGCGGCGGTCTAGACTGGCAGTGTGCTCGCAAAGGTCCACTCATGTGCCATTCTTGGCCTTGAGGGGGCGATCGTCGAGGTCGAAGTGGACACTTCGCGCGGGCTTCCTTCCTTCGCCATCGTCGGTCTCCCCGATACGGCCGTTCAAGAGAGCCGCGAACGTGTCAAGTCGGCTGTCAAGAATGCCGGCTTGCATTTTCCCGGGCAGCGCTTGACTGTCAATCTGGCGCCAGCCAATCTACGCAAGGAAGGTCCGGCCTACGATCTGCCGATCGCCGTCGGTGTCTTGCTGGCGACCGGTCAAATCCGGCCGGACGGGTTGGATGGCACCGTCATGATGGGTGAGCTGTCGCTCGACGGCACCTTGCGCCACATCCGCGGCGTGCTGCCGATGACGGCCCTGGCCAAACAGCAAGGGTTTGTGCGGGTGATGGTTCCCCAAGAAGACGCCCCCGAGGCTGGCCTGATCCCCGATATGGAAGTGCTGGCCGTGCCGTCGCTGACCTCCCTGGTTAACCACTTATCGGGAGTGGAGCCGCTGGCACCGTTCGTGGGGGAAGGCTACACCAACGTCGTGCCGGAGGTGGCGACCGACTTCGCCGAGATCAAGGGCCAGGAGCACGCCAAGCGTGCCCTGGAGGTGGCAGCGGCCGGCGGACACAACCTGCTGCTCACGGGCCCACCGGGCGCCGGCAAGACTCTGTTGGCCCGGTCAATGCCGTCGATCCTGCCGGCCATGAGTGTGCCGGAGGCGCTCGACGTCACCCAGGTCTATTCCGTAGCCGACCAACTGCCACGCGATACGCCGCTGATTCAAAGCCGGCCCTTCCGCGCCCCGCATCACACCATTTCGCACGCTGGATTGGTCGGTGGGGGCAATTGGCCCAAACCCGGCGAGATCACGCTGGCCCACCGCGGCGTGCTGTTCCTGGATGAACTGCCCGAGTTCGACCGGCGGGCGCTCGAGGTGCTGCGCCAGCCGATGGAAGACAAGGTTGTCACGATCAGCCGGGCGCGCGGCTCGACCTCCTTCCCGGCCAACTTTATGCTGGTGGCGGCCATGAACCCGTGCCCTTGTGGCTATTTCGGAGATTCCAGCCGGGCGTGCACCTGCTCCTCGGCCAGCGTCACCCGCTACCAGAAACGCATCTCGGGCCCGTTGCTCGACCGCATCGATATGCATGTCGAAGTGCCGCGTGTTGACTTCGAGAAGCTGAGCGCCGACCGCACCGGCGAGCCGTCGGACGAGATCCGGTCGCGGGTCGAGGCGGCTCGGCAGCGTCAGATTGGCCGGATGCGTGACGCCGCGATGCTGTGCAATGCCGACATGGGGCCAAGCGAGGTCCGCCGATTCTGCAGCCTCGACGAAAGCGGCCGTTCGTTGATTCGACAGGCGATGCAGCAGCTCGGTCTGTCCGCCCGTGCCTACCATCGTGTGCTCAAACTGGCCCGCACCATCGCAGATTTAGAGGGCGGCGAGGCGATTCGGACGGTGCATCTGGCCGAAGCGCTGCAGTACCGGCCGCGGCGGTGGGAATAGGGACCGAGCTGCGCAGGGGTTGTCGGCCGGCCGTCCTCTCGGCGTTCAGTGCAACCACGAGATCCCTTTAAGATAGGAAGGATGGTGCGCAGGCTCAATTGAACGGGGCGCCGTTTCCGCCAGGCGATGCCGGCCACCGGCGCTGGCGAAGAACTGCAGACCACAGACGAGATCTTGCCGCGCTTGCTGGAAGAAGTCCGGGCAATACGTCAGGCGGTCAGTCAGCACTAGTCTTGCAAGCCGGTTTCCAATGGCATGAATTCTGCAATCCCTCCCTCTGGCCCCATTTACGCCGGAGGGAGGCCGTATGGCCCAGCCTGTATCCCAAGGGGAAAGGATCCTGGTCGTCGACGACGACCCCACCTTCTGTTCGATCATGAGCGAGCTGTTGTGCCGCCAGGGTTACCAGGTGGGGGTGGCCTTCAGTGTCGACGAAGCCAAGCTCGCCATCGAGGCCCAGGTGCCGGACCTGATCCTGACCGACATCATGATGCCCGAGGTCGACGGCTTGTGCCTGGTGCGTGCCTTACGCGCCAGCCCAGGATTGCAGGCCATCCCGACCGTGGTGGTGTCGGCTCGCGTGATGGAGGAGGACCGACGGGCGGCTCATGAAGCCGGCGCCGATGCTTTCCTCGGCAAGCCATTTTCTCTGCAGCGACTGCGGACGACGATCCACAGCCTACTCCCCGCCAACTAGGATTTCCGTCTATGGGTCGGTGATCGCCTGTACGTAGTCGATCGCCCACGGGCACTCGACTTCAAGCTCACCGCTGATGCCTAGCCAGGTGAGCGCTGGCTGCTCATCCCAGTACGCCTCCAGTGCCGTCCCCAGGCAGCCAGGGCCCGCGTGATAGTTGGCCAGTGTCATCAGCCACAAATCCTCGAAGCTGGCAATGTCGCCGGGGCTGAATTCGGTGGTGTTCTCGACCAACCGCGCCACTTGATTGCAGTTCGCCAGCAAGGTCTCGGCGAACACGCTAATGCTGGCATCCGCCCGGCTGAGATCGATTCCGCTCGGGCACGAAGGGCAGCTGGCATCGACCGTTCGAAGTAAGGCACCGCGAAGGACTTCCTGTTCGCCGGCAAGCAAAGCGCTGTAGCCTTGATCACAGGCGTGCTCGGAGAGCACGAGGGGACAGAATTGGCTGAAGAACTCACTGTTCCAAAGCATGGTTGCATCCGCGCCTTGTAGGGTCAGGTGGCCAAACCCAATCTCGTCCTCACGACCGTCGTATACGCCAGGCCAGAACTGACTCTCTGTGGCGAACAGTCTCTTCAACAGGAATGCCGGTACATTCTCTTGCAGTCCAACCGCCAGGATGCGCTGATCGAATCGATTCTGCCATTCACTGGCGACCGGCCGGACAACCTCAAGCCCGCAGGCGTTAAGGCTTCCATCAGACATGAATCCGCCGCCCGGACAACCGCTCGTATCGACAGCCCCCCAGCGCACCAGGGAATCCGACAGCCTGACCAGCACGTGATTCGAAGCCAGGTCCGACGGATGACCCGGCGTAGTCAGCCACTCCGGTAAGCCTCCGGGCGGCGGCAGCGACCCCCATGCGGCGGCACAGCTGGGGGCGGGCGTACCGCGCCATTGACTGCTTAGCACGTCTACATGCCAACCACTGCTTCCCGCCGGGGAAACCCGAACTCGGGCTTCGTAGTGTTCCGAGCTGTCACCAAAGGTCGATACTGCCCAGAAGCTGATTCGACTGCCCTGGGTGCCAGTCGGTCTGAGCTGGATTGTGCAGCGTTCTTGGGGGCAAGAGAATGTGATGCCGTCGACCGTTCCTCGGACTTGGGCGATC
>DASWJQ010000101.1:0-1687 GCA_036397095.1 Anaerolineales bacterium | reverse complement strand
ACCAAACCCAACCCGCGCGACAAGAATGTCATGCCTTACGAGTTGGCCGAATTCGTCCGCGCCCAGACCGACCTCGAGGTGGTGGTACGGGTGGGAGGCGATCTCCCGCTGCTGAAGGGTCTGATCGCGGCCGGCTTTCCGGTGATGATAGAGAAAGGGCTTGTGGTGCCCGACGTGGACGGCTGGATGGGGCACTACGAACTGCTGGCCGGCTACGATGACGGCGCCGCCATCTTCAACGCTTACGATTCCTACGAGGGTGATTTCAGTGACGGCAAGACCCTGCCGGTCAGCTACCAGACGGTCGAAACCTACTGGCGCCACTTCAACCATACCTACCTGATCCTCTATCCACCGGAGCGCGGCCGCGAGCTGTTCTCCATGCTCGGCGCCGACGCCGACGAGCAGACCAATATCCGCCGCGCCGCCGAGCGTGCCTCGGAGGAGATCTTCCGCACCACCGGCCGCGATCAATTCTTCGCCTGGTTCAACCGCGGAACGAACTTGATGCTGCTTCAGGACTACGGCGGGGCCGCAACGGCCTATGACCAGGCTTTTCAGGTGTATGCCGAGTTGAACTCGGAGGAGCGGCCTTGGCGGGTGATGTGGTACGAGACCGGACCGTACTTCGCTTACTACTACAGCGGCCGCTACTGGGACGTGATCGGCCTGGCGACCCAGACCCTGGACAACATGAGCGAACCGGTCCTCGAGGAGAGCTACTACTGGCGCGGGCTGGCCAAGGAGGCCCTCGGCGATGTGGCCGGTGCGATCACCGACTACCAGAGCAGTCTGGAGCATCACCCCGGTTTCGGACCGGCCCTCAGCCAACTTGTCCGCCTCGGCGCTGCCCCATAAGCCGGGAGTACCCTCTGGCAGGGCAGTTTGCACTTCACGTCGACAATGTCCTTTGCCCGTCTCAAAGTTGATCCGGGCCCATGCCTGAACCTGTTGCCTTTGCGATGAACCCCTCCCGCTCCATGCCGGTCGCCCGCTCCACCTTGATCGTGATGGGGGGCATGCTGGCTTCGATGGCGATGGGCTTGGTGCGGCAACGGGTCATCGCGGCCAGGTTCGGCACCGGAGCAACCCTCGATGCCTACACGGCCGCCAACGGTCTGCCCGAACTCTTGTTCACCATGCTGGCCGGCGGTGCGCTGACCTTCGCCTTTATCCCGATCTACAGTGAGTTCCTGAGTGGCGGCGATCGTGCGGGGGGCAACCGGCTGGTCAGCCAGGTGTTCAACTCGATCTTCCTTTTGGCCGTAGCAGTCTCAGCCATCGCCGCGCTGGCCGCCCCGACCCTGGTGGCCGCGCCCTGGGGGCTTGGCCCCCACTTTCCCATCGAGCTCCAGCGCCTGACCGCCGACTTGATGCGGGTGCTGCTGCTCTCGACGATCCTGTTCGCCATCAGCAGCATCCTGAGTGGGGTGCTGCACGCCCACCAGCACTTCCTGCTGCCGGCAGTTTCTCCGATCGTCTACAGCCTGGGGGTGATCTTCGGCGCGCTGGCCCTTTCCCCGGCCATGGGAATTCTTGGGCTTGGCTGGGGGGCGGTGGCCGGCGCCGCACTCCACCTGGGAGTCCAGCTGCCCGGACTGATTCGCTATCGGGTGCGCTGGTCACCGACATTCGGTTGGGCATCGCCCGCCCTGCGCCGGGTGGCGGTGTTGATGGCCCCCCGAGT
>DASWJQ010000100.1:0-46405 GCA_036397095.1 Anaerolineales bacterium | reverse complement strand
TGGCGCTGGAGCCATTCGAGCAGGACCATGGCGTTGTTGGTAGTGGCGTCACCAAACTGTGAGCGGAAGCGAAGCGCCACCGACCAGCCGGCGGCCCGCCGGGCACAGACACGCGCCTTGCCCTCGTTGCCCTCCTGTCGGGCGCGACGGGCGGCCTTGAGTTCGGCCTCGACGGCGGCCAAGCTTGGTTCGTCAGCCATGCCGGCGATGCTACCATACGCCAAGAAGGCCGGCGCTGGTTACACCGGCGATCTCGACCTGGTCCTCAATGGCAGACTATTTGTTGGGGTTGCCCTTGCCTTCGGGAGGCCCGCCCCCTTGCCCAATGGGAGGGCCGCCTTGCGGACCGGGAGGTCCACCTGGCGGGCCGGCCCCTGGAGGCGGTCCGGGGGTGCCTTTGGGACCGCCAGGCCCGTCCTGGCCAACTCCGCCGGTTCCGGTCTTCTTGACCCGGCCCGGCGCCAGATCGCTGGGCGATTGGCCGCTCTCCAGAGACTGCAGCACTTCCAGGCCATGCCGCGACTTGTCAAGCGCCTGCATCAGCGCCGGTACGGCTTGTTGGGGGGCCCGCGGGATCAATGACTGCAGCCGCTCGATGTTTTGGGCGAGCGCACGATCAACTTCAACCAATGCCGGATTGCCGGCCTCCAAATCGCTGGCCTCCAGCTCGTTGACCAGATCGGCCAGCGCCACAATGTAGCCATCGTACGCCTGGTCCAGATCCTGTGTCCGATTCAGAGCCTGCAGTCGCTCAACTTCGTTCTGACGCCGCTCTGCGTAGTGGCGCAGTAATTCGAGACGCCAGGCCTCGGAGAATGTCAGGTGCAATCTGGCCTGTTCCACCCCGACCTTGACGGGATACAGAGAGTCGCCGGGCAGCGATCCCTCGGCTGCATACACAACGCCTGCACTCGAGGCGATCATGGCCAGCGCTAGCAGCAGACTGGCAAGGGCCAGCGCCGGCCGTCTGAAGAGGCCAGCCAAGAACCCCTGGCCGCGCACCTTGGATTCCGGCACGGGCATTGGCTGCGGCCGCGGCCGCGGACGTTTTGACAGAAGCCGGGCCTGCAACTCTCGGCGGAATCGCTCGCTGGGCGCCTCGGGGCGCAAGCCGCGTTCGGCCTGCTCCGCCAGCACCAGCAGATCGCCGAGCTCCGGCGGCAGCGCCGCCGGGTCGACTTTCTCGCCTGTTTGCAGCGCCGTCAGCCACCGATCCAGCTGACTCTCAATCTTAGTCACCTTCTTGATGCAGCCTCTCGACTTCTCGCCGGAGTGCTTTCAATGCTCGGTAGAGCAGCACCCGCAGCGCGCCTTCGCTTCGATCCAGCCAGGCCGCCGCTGTCGCTGTTGGCAGCGACAGCACCACCCGTAGGCGGATGACTTCCTGGTAATCGCCCGGCAAGCGTGTCATCGCCCGCTGGACCAACAACAGTTCCTGCTGCTGCTCGATCGAGACCTCGGGCTCGGGCCCACCGTCGGCCAAGGGAGCGGCGTCTTCGAGCGCCTGTTCCTCCACATTTGACCGATAGTGATCGACCAGCACGTTGCGGGCGACCTGGTAGAGAAAGGCCGAGTATGGGTGCCCCCGCTCCTGGTAGGTCGCCAGCGACTCCAGGGATCGGATGAACACCGTCTCGGTCAGGTCCTCGGCATCCTTGTCCTGGCCAACCCTCGACCGAATATAGCGGTAGATCTGGTCGAGGTAGCGCTCATAGAGCCGCCCAAAGGCATCGACCCTACCCCCTTGCGCCCGCCGAACGAGCTCGGCGTCTTTGAGATTGTGTTCGGTTTCACTCATGGGAACGGAGCCGGGCGGCTCCCGTTACAGTCGAATACTCACAACCAACTGACAACTGGTTCACCTTCTGCCGCTGGCAGGCACCCACTGTGGTCCCGGTTGAGATGCCTTGGCCCGCCGCTTGGTCGGCCACCCGGCCGCAGGCGGGACCTCAGGCGCCGGTCGGAAAATGACCACGGGATAGATGATTGAGGAACTCCTGGCGGGTCTTGTCGTTCGTCTTGAACGTGCCGCACAACGCGCTGGTCACCATGCGAGCTTGGTCTTTGCGAACGCCGCGCATGGCGGCGCACAGGTGCCAACCCTCGACCACTACACCCACCCCGTGCGGGTGAACCACCGCCTCGATGAAGTCGGCGATCTGGCGCGTCATCCGCTCCTGGACCTGCAGACGCTTGGAGAACAGGTCTACAATGCGGGGAATCTTGGACAGTCCGAGCACCTTGTCGGTCGGGAGGTAGGCGACGTGCGCCCGCCCCATGAACGGCAGCAGGTGGTGCTCGCACAGGCTGTAGTACTCGATGTCCTTGACGATGATCATGTCCTCGTAGTCGACATCGAATAGGGCTTCGTTGATCAACTGGTAGGGATCGACCCGATAGCCGGCCAGCAGCTCGTCGTACATGCGGGCAACCCGCGACGGCGTATCGCGCAGTCCCTGGCGATCGACATCCTCGCCAAATGCAACCAGCAGGTCACGCACCGCGTCTTCAATTTCCTTCTTGGCAACGCCAATCCCGCCGAGCAGTTCGGCGGCTGCTTCGATATTCTGGGACATCGGCCGCTCCTTGCAGATACACCAAAAATGGGCTGAGGCTGCATCCTACCATAGCGAGCCCTTTGCTCGGCATGCGTTCGATCGTCGAATATCCTAGTAGAATCTGTCATCGACGGCGCCCGCAGGCGCAGCTTGGTCGCCTGGCTGCGCCATCCTCCCTAAGCCGAAACCAAACCTGTAGAGGATCCCATGATACAGACCGAGAGTGCCGGCCCGGACCGGCCGACGAAACCCGTGGGTTGTGTGGGGATCCTGAAGCGCGGCATAGTAGGCTTGTGCCTAGCGCTAGGCTTGCTCCTATTGATTGGTGCGGCCTACCAGTCCTTGGCAATTCGGCAGGACCTACAGCGCTATGAACCCAGGGGAGAGTTATTTCAGGTCGATGGGCATGAGATGCACTTGACCTGCCTCGGCGAAGGCACCCCTGTGGTCATTCTTCAGGCAGGTGCCACGGCCGAGTCACTGTGGTGGCACTGGGTCCAGCAACAACTTTCCCCGCATTCCATGGTATGTGCCTATGATCGGCCTGGTATGGGCTGGAGCGAGCCGGCTTCGGCTCCGCGCGACCCGGACACGATCAACGCTGAGCTCGACTCACTTCTTCGGCAGGCGGATGTGCCCGGGCCATACATAGTCGTCGGCCACTCCTACGGCGCCATCGTTACCCGCGTCTTTGCTGCCACCTATCCGCACCAGGTTGTTGGAGCGGTGCTGGTTGATAGCCAGCTTGTCAGCCCCAAGTCATTTGCCAATCAGGCGGAGGTCGATCAGAACCGAACATATTGGGACCTGGTCGGCGGCGTGTCATCCGCCCTCACCAGGTTCGGCGTGACCCGGATTGCCTCCGTCCGGTCACTTGCAGCCGCCGGCTACCCTATCGGACTGGTCCCCGAGATGGCCGGCCTGCAAGCGAGGCAGCAGGCTGCCGCCACCTACTACGCGGAAAACGGCCCGGCTTTCGTCTCGCTCCAGACCGCCTCCGCCTCGGCCGAGAACCTGGGCGATTTGCCGCTTGTTGTTATCTGGGCGGCGTCGACCTATGCGCAGAACTCGGGCAACCCAAGTCTGCGACCGCTGACAGAGGAACTCGCCGGCTACTCTTCGAATAGCACACTGGTGATCATCGAAGGGGCCAACCATGGGTCGGTTCTTGGCACTGAGGCATTGGCCCAGCAGGTGTCCGACGAGATCTTGAATCTGGTCAGAGCCGCCAGAAACGATCGGCCGGCTGTATTCGAATAGGAAGACCACACACCGGCATCGCTTCTCTCTGTACAATGTAACCATGCCCGACAGACACCAACTCGAGGGGAAGACGGCGCTGGTAACGGGCGCCGGCGTCCGTCTGGGACGGGCGTTTGCGGTTGGCCTGGCCGAAGCAGGGACGGACGTTGTGGTCCACTACAACAGCTCGCGGGGGCCAGCCGAGGAGACCGTTGCCCTGGTGACCGGCCTCGGCCAGCGGTCGGTGTCCCTTTCGGCCGATCTGTCTGACCTGAACGACACACTTGGGCTCGTACCGCGGGCCAACGAGGCGCTGGGTCCAATCTCGATTCTGATCAACAGCGCCGCCATCTTCGGCGGCGCCGGCCTGGCTGAGACCACGCCAGACGGTTGGCAGCGGCACCAGGACATCAATCTGCGGGCGCCGGTACTGCTCACCCGGGCGATGGCCGACAGTTTAGCCGGGTCGCCCGGCGTGGTTGTCAACCTGCTCGACTGGCGCGCCTTGCGGCCGGGCGCCGATCACTTCGCCTACACCGTCGCCAAGGCCGGTCTGGCCGCCGCCACCAAGGCAATGGCGCAGGCCCTGGCCCCCAGCATCAGGGTCAACGGCCTGGCGCTAGGCGCCATCCTGCCTCCCTCGGGCGAGGCGGAAGAATCCGAGTCGGACATCGTCGATCCCGTTCCGCTCGGGCGCTGGGGCCGGGTCGAAGAGGCCGTCGAGGCACTGCTGTTTTTGGTCGCCGGTCCGGCTTACTTGACCGGCGAAATCATGCAGCTCGACGGCGGCCGGCATTTGGTGTAGCAAACCGGGGACTCGGGATTCGGGATTGGGGATATGGGACAAGTCTCCAATCTCTTAATCCTATGGAGGCCCCCTAAGCCCGCCCTAGGCGAACCTGAGCGTGTCGAAGGGCTGCCGAAGGGGGCGTTGGGAGCGACAGATGATTGGCGGTTACCGAATCTTGGAAGGAGATGCGGCGAAGCTGTGGCCAACGATTTAATCATCATCCGCGATCTGCTGCTGCGGGGTGTGATTGGAGTCAATGATTGGGAGCGGGAGGTCGAACAGGACATCCTGATTAACCTAACGCTCACAACCGACCTGCGGGCGGCCGGCGGCAGCGACGACATCGAGGACACGGTCAATTACCGCACGCTCACCAAACGCATCATCGACCATGTCGAGAGCCATGCCCCTTACACGGTCGAGAAGCTGGCCCAGGACCTGGCCGACCTGTGCCTGGCCGAAGTCGGCGTCCAGCGGGCGAGGGTGCGCGTCGAAAAGCCGGGTGCGCTGCGTTTTGCCCGCTCGGTCGGCGTCGAAATCGAGCGCAGCCGGCAAGACCTTGGCTGACATCGCATTGATCGAGTTGGGCTCGAACATTAAGCCCGAGGAGCACCTGCCGCGGGCCGTGGCAGCGCTGGCTCGCCTGGGGCGGGTAGAAGCGGTGTCCGCCGCCTACCAGACCGAACCGTTTGGTCCTCCGGGCCAGCCGCACTTCGTCAATGCCGCCGTCCGCTTGCTGACCGAGCTGGCTCCCATTGACCTGCGCCAGGAGCTGCGGGCCGTCGAATATGCGCTAGGGCGGCGCCGTTCGGCCGACCGCTATGCACCGCGTCCCATCGATCTCGACCTGTGCATGTATGGCCAGCCACCGCTGCAATCAGACGAGCTGGCGCTGCCCGATCCTGACATCCTGGCGCGGCCCTACCTGGCCAGGACGCTGGCCGAAGTGGCGCCCGACCTGGTGCATCCTTTGACCGGCCAAACCCTGGCCGAGTTGGCCCAAGCCACCAGCGCCGACGACGGAACTCTCCACCTGGCCGAATTGAGCCAACAATTGGGCGCCCAGGTGCGGGCGTGAGTCAGAAGCCAGCCGGGCCTGGTTGGCGGCAGCGGCGGCCGTGACCCAGCGCGGCGCCGAAGCCGTGATCTGCGGCGCCGGCATTGCCGGCATCGCCACGGCCTACCACCTGGCGGTCGAATACGGAATGCGCCGGCTGATCCTCGTCGACGAGCGCCCGCCGCTGACTCTCACAAGCGACAAGTCGACCGAGTGTTACCGCAATTGGTGGCCCGGCCCAGGCTCGGGCATGGTCGATCTCATGAACCGCAGCATCGACAAGCTCGACGCTTGGGCGCACGACAGCGGCAATCCGTTTCAGCTCAACCGGCGCGGCTACCTGTTCGCCACTGGCCGCCAGGAACAGGCCGAGACCTACCTTGAGCTAGGCACCGAGATCAGCCAATTGGGCGCCGGCCCGCTGCGGGTCCACCGCGGCGAGCCGGGCGACCCTGACTATCGGCCGCAACCGGCCGAGGGTTTCCTCGACCAGCCGACCGGCGCCGACTTGCTGCTCGACCGCAGCTTGATTCAGCGCTACTTTCCCTACCTGACCGACGACACGGTTGCCGTTTTGCACGCACGTCGCTGTGGCTGGTTTAGCGCCCAGCAGTTGGGCCAATTCCTGCTGAGTCGGGCCCGCCATGCCGGCGTCGAATTGGTGGAGGGGAAACTGGAGACGGTCCAGACCGACGATGCCGGCATCTCCGGCGTAACGATCGCCACCGGCGCCGGGGACGTGCACATCGACACACGCCGGCTGGTGATCGCCGCCGGGCCAAAGATCAACGAAGTCGCCGGCCTGCTCGGACAGACATTGCCTGTGTATTGCGAACTTCACAGCAAGGTGGCAATGGCCGACCCGCTGGGCGCGGTGCCGCGCGCGGCTCCCCTGCTGATCTGGTCCGATCGCCAGCAGATCCCCTGGTCCGCTTCCGAGCGGGTGGAGCTGGCGGCCGATCCCGAAACCCGCTGGCTGACGGAGCCGCTGCCGGAGGGCGCTCACACCCGGCCAGAGGGCCCCGACTCGAGCCCGATCATCCTGATCTTGTGGACCTACCACACGAACCCGGTCGAACCGGTCTTCCCTGTGCCGCATGACACGCGGCTGTATCCAGAAGTGGCCTTGCGCGGCATGTCGACCATGATCCCGGGGCTGCGGCGCTACTTCGACCAACTGCCGCGGCCGGTGGTCGATGGGGGCTACTACGTCAAGACGCAGGAGAACCGCCCGCTCATCACGCCGCTGCCGGTCGATGGCGCCTATCTGATCGGCGCGCTGTCTGGCTTCGGCTTGATGGCCTCTCCGGCTGCCGGCGAACTGCTGGCAGCCCATGTGGTTGGGGGCGAGCTGCCGGCCTATGAGCGCTGGTTCCGCCTTGACCGCTACCAGGACCCCGTCTACCAAGAGCTTCTGCGCCATTGGGAGGACTCGGGCCAACTGTAGCCGGCGCCAGATTAGGGAAGCAGCTCCGCTTCCTGAAGTGTCGTTCGCAGCTCGCCGGCCTGGGCCGGGGTCAGCGGGAGCAGCGGCGACCGAACCGGTCCTCCGTAGAAGCCTAGCCAATCGAGAGCCTGCTTGAGGCCAGCCACGCCAAATCGGCGCGTCACCGCCAGGTTGGGCTCGATCAGCCGCCGCTGGATGGCGCCGGCCGCCGCAAAGTCGCCGGCCGCAAATCGCCGCTGCATCGAGACCATCGGCTCGGCGGCCAGGTTGGCCAGTGCCGCCACTGCCCCGACAGCGCCGACGCTCAGGGCCGGCAGGTAGAAACCGGCCGAGCCGGCAAGCACCTGAAAGTCGTCAGGCGTCTGGCGGATCATCGATGCCAGACGGCCGACATCTCCGCCGCTGTCCTTCAGTCCAATGATGTTGGCGTGTTGCGACAGCTCCACCACGGCGCTTTCCGGCAGCTCGTAGCCGGTGTTGGCCGGCACGTTGTACAGGATCAAAGGAATGGGCGAAGCCTCGGCCACGGCCTCGAAATGGTGGATTTGGGCCGCCGCCGTCATCTGATTCTTGTAGTAGTGAGGCGTCACCACCAGCGCCGCCACGGCCCCGGCTTCGGCCATCCGCTGGCACAGCACAACTGTGCGCCGTGTCGATTGGGCGCCGGCCCCGGCGATCAGCCGGCGGCGCCCGGCGATTGCCTGGCTGGCCGCCGCCACCACTGCCACCCGCTCGTCATCGGTCATCAGCACGAATTCGCCGTTGGAGCCGCCGACAACGTAGCCGTCCAAAGGCTGGTCGCCCCAGCGCGCAAGGTTGGCGCCCAGCGCGTCCAGGTTCAAGGTCTCGTCGGGGTGGAAAGGCGTCGGAATCGGAGGGAACAATCCGGTCAGATCAACCATATGTCCTCCTCGCCGGCCAGCATCGCCAACAGACCGAACCGGTCCAGGGGCATCGCATCTATTCGATCGACTCCAACACGGCGCGCGCCGGGGCGCCGTCACTGCCCACCAACTTGAGCGGCAGGCAAACCAGCTGGTAGGAACCGGGCGCGACTTGCCGCAAGTCGATACCCTCCAGAATGACTACGCCGGCCCGGAGCAGCGTGCGATGCGTCGGGCCGGCCGCCCCCCAGGGCGCGATCGACAAGTAATCGATCCCAACCAGGCGCAAGCCATGATCGACCAGCCAGCCCGCACCGGAATCGTCAACGGCGACAAAGTCCTTCTGAAAACCGGCTTCTATCCGTGACCACAGTTGGCTGTTCGATGTCTTGAGCAGCAGCCGCTGGCAGCCGCCCGGGATGTCGGCGCCCGCCAGTGCTTCGGCGTCGATCGTCGCGCTACCGCTGATCTCGACAACTTCGGCCGGGCCGATTAGCGCCTCCAGAGATAACGCTTCCACAGTGCCGCCCTCGTCCAGGAAGTGCTTGGGGGCATCGACGTGGGTACCGATGTGAACCCCCGACGCCAACCGGCTGATATTGACCTCCTCGCCGGCCTCGATCGAGGCCAATCGTTCGAGCTCGATGGCCGGGTCCCCCGGCCAAACCGGCAGCGCCGGCGAGATGCCAACGGAGATGTCGATCCAGCCCATAACAGCCTCCTGCCGGCGGATTATATAGGTATAGTAGACCGGCGCTGCGGTTCGCACCCATCTCGCAGGAGCGACACCCATGACCGATTTCGCCCGCCTCGATCAAACGGTTCTGGACCAACTTGATGCGCACCTCGAGGAGTTGAGCGCCTTGTGTGCCCAACCGAGCATCGCTGCACAGGATGAGGGAATGCGGGCCTGCGCCGAACTGGTTGCCTCGATGCTGGCCCGCCGCGGGTTCGAGGTCGAGATCCTGCCGACGGGCGGACAGCCGGCAGTGGTCGCAGAACGCAAGGGTCGCACTTCAAAGCGGCTGCTGCTCTACAACCATTACGACGTACAGCCGCCCGAGCCGTTGGACTTGTGGCAAACGCCGCCGTTCGAACCCAGCCTGCGCGACGGCAAACTCTACGCCCGCGGCGTCAGCGACGACAAGGGCCACATCCTTTGCCGGTTGGCGGCGATCGACGCCCTGCTCGAGCAGTCTGACGAGTTGCCGTGCACAATCAAGTTCGTGATTGAGGGTGAGGAAGAGATCGGCAGCCCCAATCTAGACGGCTTCGTCAAGGAACATCGCCGGCGCTTGGCGGCCGACGCCTGCCTGTGGGAGTTTGGGGGTGTCGATCACGAGGGCCGGCCTGTGATGTACGCCGGCTTGCGCGGCATTGTCTACGTTGAGCTGCGCAGCCGGACTGGGACCTTGGACGCGCATTCGGGTCTGGGCGGCTCGATCTTTCCCAATGCCGCCTGGCGCCTGACCTGGGCGCTGGCCAGCCTGAAGGGACCCGACGAACGTATCCGGCTGCCGGGCTTCTATGACGCGGTGCAATCGCCTTCGGAGCGGGACCTGGCTTTGCTGGCGCAGCTGCCCGACGATTCGGCCGATCTACTCGAACGCTATGGCCTGCCGGGGTTCATCAAGGGCCTGCACGGCGGGCTTGCCTTCGAGCGGGAGAAGATCTTCTCGCCGACCTGCACCATCTGCGGCCTGACCGCCGGCTACCAGGGACCGGGATCCAAGACCGTGCTGCCGGCCGAGGCGTCGGCCAAAGTCGACTTCCGCCTGGTGCCCGACCAGCAGCCAGCCCAGGTGCTGGCGCAACTGCGAAAACACCTGGCCGACGAGGGCTTCACCGACATTGAGGTCGTCGATCTGGGCAGCGAGCCGCCCGGCCGCAGCGACCCCGACCACCCCTTCCTCCGGCTGGCGATCGACAGCGCCCAAGACGTCTACGGCCAGACCCAGTTGGTGCAGCCGATGTCGGGCGGTTCCGGGCCGATTCATCCTTTCTTGGAATACCTGGGGGTTCCGGTGGCGACGGCCGGGGTTTCCTATCCCGGCGCCCGCGTGCACGCGCCTGATGAGAACATGGTGATCGAAAACTTTGTCAACGGAGTGCGCCACACGGCCCGCATCATCGACGGCTTTGGCCAGGGTGATTTCGGCTCGGGTTGATGGGCCCTACCCCCTCGGCTATAATCCGGCTACAACGTCGGGGCGTAGCGCAGCCCGGTAGCGCACCTGCATGGGGTGCAGGGGGTCGGCGGTTCAAATCCGCCCGCCCCGACCTTGGACCGCCGGCAGCCGCCGGCGGTTCTCGCTTCTGGTCAGCTTCCGCACTGGCCATCAGCAGCGAAAGGACGGTTGCCATGGATGAAACCCAGCGCACCAAGCGCGGCCTGGTCGATATTGGTGATACCCATTTGTACGTTGTGGATCGCGGTGTTGGCTACCCGATCATCGTCCTTCACGGCGGCCCCGGCGGCGATCACCGCATGTGGGGCGATTACCTCAACCCGCTGACCAAGGACTACCGCCTGATCCTGGTCGACCAGCGCGCGCAAGGCCGCTCCGACCGGCCGGCCGTCGAGACCTGGTCACTCGAGCAGATGGCGGCCGATGTCGGCATGCTGACCCAGGCCATGAGGCTACAGCGCTACGCAGTGCTCGGCCACTCATACGGTGCGTTCGTCGCGCTGCAAAACGCGGTCGACTTCCCCGGCCAGGCCAGCCAGACCATCGTGTCTTCTGGCTTGCCAAGCGCCCGTTTCCTGACTGAGGTTGACAAGAACCTGGCCGCGTTCGAGCCGGTCGCACTGCGCCAACAAGTTACCGAATCCTGGGCGCGTGAGACCAGCGTCGAGACCGAAGAAGATTTCGCTGCCCTGTTGTCCGAACAGCTGCCCTTCCACTTTGCCAACCCGCTTGATGCCCGCATTCCCGAATACGAACAACGCACGCAGGGGGGTCGTTTCAGCCCGGAAATCCTTCGCCACTTCGCCAAGCAGGAATATGGGGGCATTGAAGTGGAAGATCGCTTGGGATCCGTAGTGCAACCGGTGCTGGTGTTGGCCGGCCGCCACGACCGCACCTGTGTCGTCGAAGGCGCCGAGGCCATCGCCGCCGGCATCCCCCATGCGGAGCTGGTCGTCTTTGAAAACAGCGGCCACATGACCTTCGTTGAAGAGAACGAAACCTATCTGGCGACCGTGCGCGACTTCCTCGGTCGCCACGCCGCCTGAGCATGGCGGCTGGGCCAAAACGAAAGGCCCTCAGCCAGGTGGGGCGATTCGGAAGTCGGGGCCGGGCAAGGCGGGAGGTAGGGCTGGCACGACCAGCCCGACCCGGCCCCACCTGCCGCCTGGCAGCAGGGCCTTCCAGTGTTAACTACACTCGACGGGGGGAATCGGGTTCTAGCGGGTTGCGCCTGCAGAGACGGAGTTCCCTAGAGTCTGGGACTTCCGAGAAGTCGGTCTGTGCCCCACGAAACAATCAGACCTGCCCTTCGTGGCAGGTCTGGCAACATAAGGCGATGGTCAGGTGGCGACGGCGGGATTCGAACCTGCGACCAAGGGCTTATGAGTCCCCTGCTCTACCACTGAGCTACGTCGCCAGCGCGCCGGCAATTGTAATCCAACCCCACGGCCGGAATCAACGGCGCCCGCCCATGCCAGCCCGGCCGGGACGATATGGGACAATAGAACGTGGAGAAGGATTACGGGAGGTAGGTAGATGGCCAAATATGAGTACCTGATTCTGGGTGGAGGCATGACGGCGGCCGCCGCCGTCACTGGCATCCGCCACGTCGACCAGGACGGCTCGATCGGCTTGATCAGCGCCGAGAACGACCCACCCTATGACCGACCACCCTTGAGCAAGGGATTGTGGAAGGGAAAATCCGAGGACGAAGTCTTCCGCCCGATCGAGGCTCACCAGGTCGATCTGCACCTGGGCCGGACCGTGGTTCGTCTTGATCCCGATGCCCATCAACTGACCGACGCCGCCGGCGACACCTACGGCTACGACAAGCTCCTGTTGGCCACCGGCGGCTCGCCGCGGCAATTGCCCTTTGGCGGTGACAGCATCCTGTACTACCGGACACTCGAGGACTACCATCGGCTGCGCCGGCTGAGCAAAGACGTCGAGCGGTTTGCCGTGATCGGCGGCGGCTTCATCGGCTCGGAGTTGGCGGCCGCCCTGGCGATGCAGGGGCGCCAGGTCACGATGCTGTTCCCCGAGCCCGCTGTCGGCGCCGGCCGGTTCCCTACCGATTTGGCAGCCTACCTCAATCAGTATTACCAGGATCACGGGGTTGACGTGCTGGCGGGAGAAACGCTTGTCGGCGTAGAGCAAATCGATGATGGCCTGCACCTGACGACGGGCAGCAACCGCCGAATGACGGTGGATGCGGTCGTGGCCGGCTTGGGCATCAAACCCAGTTCCTTGCTGGCCGAGACGGCTGGGTTGGAGGTCAACGACGGCATCGTCGTGTCGCCCAGTCTGCAGACGACCAACCCCGACATCTATGCCGCCGGCGATGTCGCTCGGTTCCACAATGCGGCCCTCGACACCCGCATGCGGGTCGAGCACGAGGACAATGCCAATACGATGGGGGAGCTGGCCGGCCGCTCGATGGCCGGGGAGTCGGTTACTTATGACCACCAGCCTTTCTTTTACTCCGACATGTTCGACCACGGGTATGAAGCGGTGGGGGTCCTGGACGACAAGCTGGATATCGTGGCCGACTGGCAGGAGGAAAATGAGAAGGGTGTTGTCTACTACCTCAAGCAGGGCCGGCCGCTGGGCGTCCTGCTGTGGAACGTCTGGGGCAAGGTCGACGAGGCCCGCCAACTGCTGGCTGCAGGCCTAACAGTGGAACCCGCCGAGCTGAAAGGCCGAATCGCCTGAAAGCCAGCCATGGGGTTAGAAAGAAAGAGCCCCCGGTCTCCCGGGGGCTTGGTTTGTGTGGCGTGAGCCCCTCGCCTAGACGGCTACGACCTGGGTCGCCTGCGGCCCCTTCGGACCTTCCTCGATTTCGAATTCGACGCGCTGGCCCTCTTCGAGGGTCTTGAAGCCTTCGCCGACGATGGCGCTGTAGTGAATGAACACGTCGGGGCCGTCTTCACGCTCGATGAAACCGTAGCCCTTGCCGCTGTTGAACCACTTAACCGTACCTATGAGACGCTCGGACATGGTGCTTGCCTCCTTCGGCAGCAAAGCGAGATATGCCGCATGACGCGTTCGTCGGCGGTCCTGCGCCCCAGAGCTGAATTGGCTTGGCAGCGATTGACAAGGGGGCCGAGCGACTCCTGAGCGAACGTGCAGCGACCAACGCCGCGACAGTGTATCACCCTCGTTGGCAAGTGTACAGTGGGGGAGGTAACCACAAAGACTCTAAGGACACAATGCGTGAGAGAGGGGCACAAAGGGGCTGCCGGCCCCCAGCAATCGGCTCTTAGCTCTCACCGCTTGGACCCGAACCTGCGGCGTTGGCTCTTGGCTGAAAGCTGTTTGTTCTTCTTTGTGGCCCACGATCGTACCTTCGTGTCCTTTGGGTCTTGGTGCTTAGCCGACTACAATAGGCCGGCACATCCCTCCAGGGAGGAGCGTGGATGACCCAGCACTTTGGCCCTAGCATCAGCCACTACGGCATCGAGAATCACGGCCTGCGCAACGTGGGCACGGTCTACTGGAATTTGACGACGCCGATGCTCTACGAACGGATTGTGCGCCGCCATGAAGGCGCGCTGGTCCACCTGGGACCGGTGGTTGTTCGGACCGGCGATCACACCGGACGTTCGCCTCATGACAAGTTCGTCGTCGAAGAGCCCGCCAGCCAGTCCGAAATCTGGTGGGGAAAGGTCAACCGTCCGATCTCGGACGAATGCTTCGACACCCTGCACAAACGCATGTTGGCCTACATACAAAATCGCGACATCTTCGTTTTCGACGGCTATGCCGGCGCCGATCCGGCCTATCGCATGCCGGTGCGGGTGATCACCGACTACGCCTGGCACAATCTGTTCGCCCGCAACATGTTCCTGCTTGAGACGGATGAGGATCGATTGGTCAACCTCGAACCCGAATTCACCGTGATCGACATGCCGGGCTTTCACGCCGACCCGGAAGTCGATTGCACCGCCAGTCAGACCGCTATTCTGATGCACATCGGCCGCCGCCTGGTGTTGATCGCGCGCACCGAGTACGCCGGTGAAATCAAGAAGAGTATCTTCACGGCAATGAACTACTACCTGCCCAAACAAGGCGTGCTCAGCATGCACTGCAGCGCCAATTACGGCCATGACCGCGACGATGTCGCCCTGTTCTTCGGCCTGAGCGGAACTGGCAAGACGACCCTGAGCAACGTCCCCGAGCGGACCCTGGTGGGTGACGATGAGCACGCCTGGAGCGACAACGGAATTTTCAACCTGGAGGGGGGTTGCTACGCCAAGGCCATCCGGCTCGATCAGGCTGGCGAGCCTTTGATCTACGAGGCCACCCGCCGCTTCGGCACGATCCTGGAGAATGTGGCCTTTGACAGCGACAGCCGGCGTGTCGACCTGAATGATGACTCCCTGACCGAGAATACCCGAGCCAGCTATCCGATGAGCCATATCGCCAACGCCAGCCGCGATGGCCTGGCCGGGCATCCCAAGAACATCCTATTCCTGACGGCCGACGCCTTTGGCGTGCTGCCGCCGATTAGTCGCTTGACCACCCCGCAGGCGCTCTATCACTTTCTGAGCGGGTACACGGCCAAAGTTGCCGGCACCGAGCGGGGTGTCACCGAACCCCGCCCCGAATTCAGCGCTTGCTTTGGCGCACCGTTCATGCCACTCCACCCGACGCGCTATGCCGAACTGCTCGGCCAGAAGATCGGGGAGCACGGCAGCCAGGTGTGGTTGGTCAACACCGGCTGGACCGGCGGGCCCTATGGCACGGGCCAGCGTATCCCGCTGACCCATACCCGCCGCATGGTGGCCGCCATCCTGGCCGGCGAGCTGGACAAGGCCGAGATGTGGACAGAGCCCCACTTTGGGCTGGCTGTCCCGGCCGGGGTCGAAGGAGTGCCAGGAGAGATACTGCGGCCGCGTGAAACGTGGCCCGACGGCGCCGCCTACGACATACAGGCCCGCAAGTTGATCGGCATGTTCGCCGACAACTTCAAGCAGTTTGCCGATGCGGTCGATCCGAAGGTGGCGGCGGCCGGCCCACGCGTCGCGTCCTGACCGAAATCCGGAGAAATTCAGTGGCCGCCCGCCGGGGCGGTCTCAAGCGGCAGTTGAACGGTGAACCGGGCGCCTGAGCCCGGCGGACTTTCCACCCAGATCCTCCCGCCATGGGCCTCGACGATTGAGCGGGCGATGGCCAGTCCCAGGCCGCTGCCGCCCTGCTGACGCGACCGGCTTCGGTCGGCGCGGTAGAAGCGGTCGAAGACCCGGTCCAAGTCCCCTGGCGGGATGCCCGGCCCGCTGTCAGCTACGCTGATCGAGAGCCCTCGGCCGGTCGAACTCACCCCGAGCGTGATGCTTCCGCCCTCGGGCGTATGCCGCAGCGCGTTGTCCAGCAAATTGGCCAACACCTGATGCAGCCGGTCGGGGTCCGCCTGGATACTTGGCACGGCGTCCTCGGCGGCCAGCACGAGCTCGACCCGCTTGGCTCGAGCGGAGGACTGGCGGGCAGCCAGCGCCCGGCGCGCCAATTCGACCGGCTCGACGGGTCCCGCAATGAGCTCCAGCTCGCCGGCCTCCGCCAGCGACAGGGTGCGCAAATCCTCGACGATTCGGTCGAGGCGCACGGCCTCCTCGTGGACAACTCTCAGTTGGTCATCCGACAACGGCAGGACCCCATCCAGCATGGCTTCGGCGTGACCGACGATCAGACTGAGCGGCGTGCGCAGTTCGTGGGCGATATCGGCCGTCATTTGGCGGCGGGCCTCGGAGGCTCTGGCCAGATCGGTACTCATCTGATTGAAGGAGGCGGCCAGCTGCCCGACCTCGTCCCGGCCATCGATAGCCACTTGCCTGCCAAGATCGCCGGCGGCGACGGCTTCGGTGGCGTTTGTCAGCTGGCGCAATGAGCGGGTCAGGCTGCCGGCGATCAACACACCGAGCACGACAGCCACCAGACCGGCTCCCAACCCGGCGAGCACAGCCGCCCGGTTGACGGACGCCAGGAACGCCAAGCCGGCCGTTGGCAGGTCGCCGGCCCCGACGTCGGCCACCAGCACCCGTCCGACCACCCGGCCTTCAACCTCGACCGGAAGGCCGGCTTGGAGAACCGAGGCCGGCACGATCTCCTCTGGGCCATAGCCGGCGCCGGGCCGCACAATTACACCCTGCACGTTGGCCAGCGCTACCGGTGATGGCAGGCCGGCCCCAGTGCCATGCCCGGGCCCGCCACCAGGACCTCGCTGCCACATCATGCCGGGCCCCAACCAGCGATCGGGAAACGCTTGGCCGACGGCCTCCCACGATCCGGCTTCCAGATAGTAGGCGGCCAGCAATGGCACCAGGGCCTCGCCCTCCTGCCGGCCCAAGTAGCGGCCAAAGGCGTCGGCCGTCGCCCGCCCGGTCAGCAGTACGACCAACAGGATGCCGGCAACGACAACGACCAAGTAGCTGACGATGAACTTGAAGCGCAGGGACATCAGGTCGTCTCGGCGGCGAAGCGATAGCCGACGCCGTACACGGTTTCTACGTACCTTGGTTGTTTGGGATCGCGCTCGATCTTGGAACGCAGATTCTTGATGTGGACGTCGATGGTGCGCTCGTAGCCTTCGAAGGCGGTCCCCTGAATGCGATCGAGCAATTCGAGCCGGCTGTAGACCCGCCCTGGCGTGGCCATCAGCGCCGCCAGCAGATCGAACTCGGACGGTGTCAGGTCGATTGTGTCATCGCCGACCTGGACACTGTGAGCGCCGCGGTCCACGACGATGTCCTTGGCCCGCAGCACCTCGGCCCGCGGGGCGGTCTGTCCGCTGCGACGCAACACTGCCCGCACGCGGGCGGTCAGCTCCCGTGGGCTGAAGGGCTTGGTGACATAGTCGTCGGCGCCGAGTTCAAGTCCGAGCACCCGGTCAGTCTCCTCAACTCGTGCCGTAAGCAGGATCACCGGTGTCTCTCGCTCTTTGCGATGCAGGCGCAGGAACTCGGGCCCGTCCATTTCGGGCATCATCACGTCGAGGATGATCAGATCGGGTTTCTCCTGGCGGGCGGCGAACAAGGCCTCGCGCCCATCGCGGGCGCCCACGACGCGGAAACCTTCCTGCTCAAGGTATGTCGAGACCAACCGAACCAGACGCTCCTCGTCGTCAACCACCATGACTGTCTTTGACATCGGCACCCTTCATGTAAGTTCGACTGGGCCGAGCATACCCCACAATTGTGAAGACCCTATGAAGACGAGTTCTTTGGGTGGAAGGAAAAGCGAAGCAGGGCTGGCCGGGCCAGCCCTGCTTCTGGCGAAACGATTCGAGCCTCGACGGCCCTGGCTTAGCCTGTCGAAGCGCCGCGGCCTGGCCCACGACCGCCACGGGGCCCGACTGGCCCCTCGCCCAACGGACCGCTGCCGTCACAGGCACCACGCCCAATCCCACCAAAACGCATGCCCGTCCCGCGCTCGGCCAACCATTCCGCCTGTTCCTCGGTAATGGCGCCGTCCGCCAAGGCTTGCTCGATGGCCTCGGTGCGTGCCTCGTCCATCACCTTCCATAGCTCTTCCAGTTCAACATCGTTGGCTTCCGCCAACTCCGGCAGGCGGATGCCGTCGTCGCGAGCGGCCTCGAACTCAGCCAAGCTGATCCCGAGTGCGTCGGCCAGTGCCTGGTGCATGATGTCGTCGTAGGCTGCCAGCAGCCCCGGCCCATCGCCGGCATACATCGGCCCCCACGGGCCCACCGGCGGCTCGTCGCCCTGGGCCGAAACAGCGCCGACCCCGAGCACTCCGATGGCCGCCACCAGCGCCAGCACTACCAAACCCTTGATCCATGTGTTCATCATTTGCTCCTTGCTAGCTATCGCTACCGGTCCAATTCGCCAGCAGGATAGTTGCGCAGCGTGAAGAAGTTGTGAAGGAGTCCTTAGCCTTCGATAGGGATCAGCAGGGCCCAACGGCCGAATCGTGTAGACTGGCCGGTATGCCCTTGCCCGACCATTTTGACCTGCTAGCCCCGCTGTACGATCGGCTGATCCGCGTCGACAGCGAGCCGAGTCTTGGGCTGCACCTGAACCTGCCAACGGAGGGATGGCTGCTAGATGCAGCCGGCGGGACCGGCCGCATGGCCGAGCGCCTGGCTGGATCTGTCGGCGGCGTAATCGTGTTGGACGCCTCCACCCCGATGCTGCGCCAGGCGCTGTCCAAAGGCTGCTGCTTGGCGGTGGCTGGGACGACCGAGCGGCTGCCAGTGGCCAACGGCAGCTTGGCTCGCATCACCCTGGTCGATGCCTATCATCACCTGGCCGATCAGGAGCGCAGCCTGGCCGAACTGTGGCGCACATTGGCTCCAGGAGGACGGCTGGTCATTGAAGAACCGGATATTCGGCGGTTGGCCGTCAGGATCGTTGCGCTGATCGAAAAGCTGGCCCTGATGCGCAGCCATTTTGCCTCCGGCGATCGGATGGCAGCTGACCTGCGCCGGCTCGGGGCACAGGTCGAGGTTCGGGCTGAGAATCACACGCTGTACGTTGTGGCCGACAAGCCGGCCGCCTGACTCCAGGACTGCGGGAGATCCAGCCGGGCGTTTGGCGACGTAGCTACTGTCAGTCTGATGGCCTTGAAAGAATCAGTTGGGTGGGTTCTTGAGATGGTGGGTGAAAACCGATGAAGGCCGCGTCGGCGCACGACAGCACTCCACAGGATCTCCGCCGGCGGCAGTGCCGCCGGCCCCCAATCTTGTGGGCCTTGCTTGGATTGACCCTGGCCTTGGGCGGTTGCGCACCGGCGATGGCACCCCTAACGGTTGTGACGCCAGGCCAAACGTCGGCGCTGCCGACGCCAGCCACAAGCCCGACACCGACTGCCAGCCCAACCCCCAGCCTAACGCCGACCCCCACCCCACACCCCCTGACGCTCGACTGGCTGCGCAGCCAGTCCTTCACCGCTGGGCCGATCACGATCGAACAGACCCTCGAGCCGGGCGCCAACTACTTCCGCTATTTGGCCTCCTATCCATCCGAAGGCCTCAAGATCTACGCCCTGTTGACCGTTCCCTATGCCCAGACTCCGGCCAACGGCTACCCGGCGATCGTTTTCAACCATGGCTTCATCCCGCCGGATAGCTACCGCACCACCGAGCGCTACATCGCCTACGTTGACGCCTTTGCCCGCCATGGCTATGTTGTCTTCCGCCCCGACTACCGGGGGCACGGCGACTCGGAAGGGCTGGCCCGCGGCGCCTATTCCAATCCGGACTACACGGTTGATGTGCTCAACGCGTTCGGCGCGGTCCAGCGGGACCCGCTCGTCGATCCCAATCGCGTCGGGCTGTGGGGGCACTCGATGGGCGGCTACATCACGCTGCGGGCAATGGTGGTCAATCCAGACATCCGTGCCGGCGTGATCTGGGCAGGCGTCGTGGCCTCCTATCCCGACCTGCTCACCAATTGGCGCCGCTCATCCTCCACTTTGGGCCCAGCCTCAACGCCGCGAGCGGGCAGCTGGCGCGGCTTGTTGATGGCGACCTATGGCTCACCCGAGGACAACCCATCTTTCTGGAACTCGATATCGGCCAATGCCTACCTGGCGGACCTATCCGGCCCGCTCCAACTGCACCACGGCACAGGCGACAGCTCGGTCCCCTTCTTGTTCTCCCGCAACCTGGCGGTTGAAATCCGGGAGATCGGCGGCGAGGTCGAGCTGTACGAGTACGACGGTGACGATCACAACCTGTCGCAATCTTTCTCGCTGGCGATGCAGCGGTCGATTAACTTCTTCGATGCACACTTGAAGCTGGGGGAGGAGTAGGGCACCAGGCGCCGAGCTCCTAGCAACGATTGTCGGGCTGTCAGCTGTCAGCCATCAGCTCTCAGCGGTCAGCAGTCAGATCCGAATATTGAGGGGCCAGCGCCCGTTCCCCAATCCCTAATCGCAAGTCCCGAATTTCGTATCACGTATCACATTTCACCTATCACCCAATCCCCCATCCCCAATCCCCATTCCCCAATCCCTATATCCTTCACACTTCCTACATCACTTCTCAACGCAGTCCTCACGCGCGCCGGCTACCCTGCAATCCAATGGCGAGGCCGTGCCGGCCTTGTCCGAGGCGTCCGTTGACAGAAGGAGAGTTCGATGACTGGGCGACGAGCATTTGCCTATGGCTTGTTGGCACTGTTGGTGATTGGTGCACTCGTAATCGCCGGCTTCGGCCTGTATCAGTTGGGCGTCCGCAACGCCGCCTCTCGCTCCGGGCCAGGCTTCCGCCAGGAATCCGGCTTTCCGATGCACCAACGCGGGGAGTGGTTCCAGGAGAACCATCCCGGCCCAATGTTCGGTCTTGCCATGGCTCGACCGAGCGGGCTCAACCCGATCCTGGGCCTGGCAACCCTTGCTCTGGTTGTGCTGGCGATTGTCTCCGTGGTGCGCTTGTTCGTCGATCGACCCGCGGCCGAACCGACACACGAGGCCGAGCAAACACCCAACACCAAGACCTAACCGGCCGGCGGTGGTGCCTCCGCCTCGACCGGGCCGGGCACTGCAACCTGCCTGGCGCCCGCTTCAGGCAATGGCTGCCGCAGCAGAAGCAGCGCAAACAGCAGGGCGACTGCCATTAAACCGCCGCCGCCCCAATACACGGCGCGCGCCGAAATCCGCTCGAAGATCCAGCCGGCAACAATTGGTCCAATGATCAAGGCCAGACTGCGGGACGATTGGTAGAAGCCCAGCAGTTGGCCCCTTTCATGCCGCTCGCCCAGCCTTGACACCAACGACTGGAGATTGGGTTCGCTGACCCCCTGACCGAAGGCAAAGAAGGCCAGCAAACCGGTGGCGACCAGCGGCACACTGGCAAAACCCAACCCAAGAAATGCGGCGATCAACGCCAGTTCACCTACGATCAACAAGCGCCGCTCGCCAAGACGGGTGACCAGCGGGCGCAGCAGGGCGATCTGGGTGATCACCATCATCAGCCCCATAAACCCGAGCATCAGGCCAATATAGAGCTGGACGCTCTCGGGACCCAAACTGCTGCCAAACAAGACACGGCTGGCATACAGGGCGAAAGTCGCCGGCAGCGAAGAGAAGCCGAGTGAGGCGGTAAAACCGATGGCCAAGATCAGGCTCAGGACTGGTTTCTCCAGCAGCAGCCGGGGGGAAGGCAGGCTCCGCCGCCTCCGCTGACTCGCGGTCCGCTCTTCCTCGGGCAGTGACTCCTCCAGCGTGAAGAAGGTCAGCAACAGGGTGCCGGTTGTGATCAGCGCGGCGCCGATGAAGGGCATCACCGGACCAATCGTCCGCAGCACCCCACCAAAGGCGGGCCCGAACACAAAACCCAATCCGAAGGCGCCTTGCAGGTAGCCGAGGCCCTGGGCGCGGTCGCCGTCTTGCGTGACGTCGGTGACGTAAGCCTGGGCGATGGTGATGTTGCCGCCGGTAATCCCGTCCAGCCCACGGGCGAGGAACAGCATGAGCATCCCGCCAGTCAAAGGAAGCGAAAGGTCCAATGCGTCGATCGCCCGCCCCAGCGGTGCGGCAAAAATGAACAGGACGAAGGCGGCGACAGTGCCAACCTGGCTCAGCAGCAGCAGCGGCCGGCGTCCGTGACGGTCCGACAGCCGCCCCAGCACCGGGGCCGCCAGGAACTGGGCTCCAAAGAAGGTGGCAGCCAACAAGGTGATCTGGAATACCGTGCCGGCGAACGCACCCTCGGCATACAACGGCAGCACCGGCAAGATCACGCCGGCACCCAGGATGTTGGTGAAAATGATCAAGAGGATGGGATACAGGCGACTGCGATCCATCAATCCGAGGGCCTTCCTACCGCCACACTGGCACCAATCTCGTACCGGGCAAGGGCCCCATGATACTCCCTGTGTGAGTTGGTTTGGGTGTGTGCGGACAAGTCAAACCGCCAGCCCGGACGGGCAGGCAGTTGACTTGGATAAGTTGCGGGCCGACGATTCTAGTTGCCGGAGACGGACAGCGCACCTTCCAGGATGATCCGCAGCTGGCAGTCGCCGCTGTCCGAGGCGAAACTGTTCATCCAGAAGCTGTCCTCCTCGAGCGCCTGCCATTCCTCATAGGTGTGCGTCTCAGTCTGCCCGGTGTGGAAGCAGACCGAGTCGTTGGCTGAGGCCGAGTCGTAGTCCATGATGCTGTAGAGCAAGTGGATCGGCTCGCCTTCGGGCACGGCCAGTGCAATCTGGTTGCGCCCTGGCGCATACCAGTTCTCGTTGCAGGGTTTGATGCACATGGGGAAATTCGCCAGGTTGTGCCCACCGAGAACCACCCCCACCGACTGGCGGCAGCCCAGTCCCAGGACGCCGGAGGTGTTGAGCGTCCCTGAGAAGGCCTCGGAGGGACAGTCACCGTCCCAATCCGATTGGCGCGCCTGCCAGATCTCTACGGTCTCTGCCGATGTCCACGCCTTGAACACACTGTAGATTTCGATGTCCTGCGGCTCGCTTTCCCCGTCGTCGATCCACTCGAAGCGCAAGTTGTCGAAGGTGACATACACCGTGGCGATGCCTTTGTTTGGCTTGACGCACGGGATGCTGACCGGCTGGCTGTTCGGTCCGTAGACCGTGCCGGCGTCAACCTGGGCCCACATCTGCACTGTGAAGGCGCGGAAGGTCTGGCAAGACAGCGGCTTGATGACATAGACGGTGTGATAAGGTGCGCTCACCGAGTACTTGTAGTCAGACACGTCGTCGGTCCAGTAGGTGACGGTGTAGCCAACTTTATCGGCTTCGGACAGCCACTGGTCATAGGACTTGCATGGTCCGGCTCCCAAACCCCCCAGACACGGACCGGTCGGCAACCAGGCCAGATAATGCTGCGGGTTGTCGCTGGCGATGCCCGTGGTATAGCCCGGCCAGGGTGTGCAGAACAGGATGGTGCCCAACAGGTTTTGCGCCTCGGGCGTTAGATGGTCGGTACAGGTTTCGGAGCTTGTCGTGGTGAAGGCAATCGGCCGCGGCATCTGCATGCCCAACTTGAACAGCGCCCAGTCTCCCCAGCTTCCGGGGCCGATATCAAGCGTTTCGAATTCGGTGCCTATTGGAATGTAGCCCAGACGGCCTTGGCCGATCTCTTTGACCAACTCGACAGAGAATGCGCCGTCGTTCAGGGCCCATTGGCCGGGCCCCTGCTCCCCCAACCCCTGCTCAACTTCCCCAATCAGCTGCAGGTGGCCGGCTTGCCAGCCCCAACATTGCAGCGCCAGACTCAAGTCGGATTCATCGATCTCTTCACCATCGCCGCCTAGAAAGATCTCCCATGTTTCCCCGGCCGGCAGGAACCCACCTTCTTCCGGCTGGAAGAAACCGGTCGCAGGCCAGCGATCCCAGGCGCCTTGATTCAGACTGCGGTAGCAGTAGGCATCGATTACAGCCGGCCCCAACTGGAGATTGGCCAGCTGAAGCTGCATGGTCTGGCCAGCCTGCTCGCTTGCCGGACAATCCGCGGGATCGATGGCGATCGGGACCGGATTGCTGTCCGAACCGCCTTGATCGTTGAAGGCGGTCACGGTGTAGGCGTAGGAGCCAGCGCCGGGCACGTCCGACGTCTCGATCCAGCCGCTGCCATCATGATCGCCCAGGGCGGCCACCTCGACCGCCGCCGGAGCCTGCAGCGCCTGGCGGTTAACCACAAAGCCGTCTTCGTTGTCGGATAGGTCGTTGATCGAAAGTTGCACTGCGCAGCCATCGAGCTCGGCCGCCAACTCTGGCGCGACCGGCACTGCCTCAGCCTGGCCCCCCAGCTGGTCGAGCGGATTGCCCGACCACGGCGCGGCTGTCTGGGCGTCGCCGCTGGGGCCGGCCGGACCACCACCTACATCGTCCGAAACCGGCAGCACCAAACCCGGCGAACTGGCAGCGCGGTCATCGTCTTCCCCCACCCCTGGCTTAGCCGCCACAAGCACCGCCACACTGGCCGACGTGCTGTAGCCGCCGCGGCTGTCGGCCGCACGTGCCGAAAGGATATGGAAGCCGACCCCGGCTGGGTGCCAGGCGAAGGTGACCTCCGCCCCACCTTGAGTCGGGCCGAGATCGCGGTGTGTGCCTTGATGCACGCCGTCGATCCACAGCTCAATCGCTTCGAACCCGGTACCCCCAAGAGCATCTACTGTCACCAACACCAGCTCATTTTCCGCCAATTGATCGCCGGCGCTCGGCGAAGTGATTTGGACGACCGGCCGCAGTGCTGCCAAGTCACCGGGATCGGGCGGTTGAAGCGCCTGATAGGCAAACACGGCTGCCACGGCGAGCGCCAGCATCAATAGCAAGCCTACGCCGGCGGCCAGAAGCCAGGGTGTCGTCTTATTCATCGGCCACGCCTACCTTTACTCTGTCAGACCCACGGCACATTCCCGAACTCACCAAGTCTTGGCGAGAATGCCAATTAGCAGGCCCGCCTTCAACCGGCCAATGCTTCCGGATCGATGCCTCGGCCGGGGAGCCCGGCAGGGTGCCCGGGCTCCCCGCGCCCTCGACCAACTCAGGCCGGCGGTGGGATCGGTGTAACGGTCGGCGTGCGTGTTGGTGTCGGCGAGGCCGTCGGCGTGTTGGTGACCGGGACTGCGGTGTCAGTTGGCGTGGGCTGCGGCGTGAAGCTGGGGATGCCCGAGCAGTCGCCGGTGACCAGGCCAAACTGCTCGCCCTGCGGCACGGTGCACATGCGGCCGCTGAGCGGGCCATCGACCCACCAGAAGTTGCCATCCGAACTCATGCCCATGATGGCGGCCATCTGACCGGGTGTGAAGCTGTCAACCGCTTCGAAGCGCGTGCCCTCTCCGCTGCGGCAGAACAAATTGCTGACTGCCTCGAAAGTGCAGGCGCCGGCCTCGGCCTCCACGGTCGGGGTCGCTTCTTCGTCCGGTTCGATGGGGTCCGGCGGGACCTCTTCATCCACCTCGCCAACGGTCACCATTACGGCGGCCATCGGCCCAAAGTCGCCGGCGGTGTCCATCGCCCGCACCGAGAGCTCGTAGACTCCCGGACCGTCGGGCACCCAGACCTGCATAATGTAGGCCAGGGTTTCGCCCTGCTGGTCGGCCGGGACATCATTGGTGGCGATCACCTCGCCATCGACCGACAACTCGAAAGACATAATGCCTTGCGGGCTGCTGGCGTGCGACACGACTTCATAGGGGGCAACCGGGATCGTGCTCCCGGGCAGCGGCTTGTCGATCCACACGGAGGGCCCCAATGCAATTGCGGGTGCCTGAGGCCCGCAGCTAGCGGCCACGAGGGCGATCCCCATCAGGGTCAGAAGCAGCAGCTTGTTGGTCTTGCGTGTTCCATTCATCTCACTTCTCTCCCGTTTGTTCACCGGCTTTGTCGGCACCGGAGGTTTCGAGCCGGCACGCAGAGCCAAGTTCCTACTAGTCGGTCGCATTGACGTGGAAGTCAACCACACAGTGGGCGCTGGAGTGATTGCCGGCGATATCGCCGCTCTGCGTCCCGCCGGCCAGGTCAACCGAGTCGGCGCTGAAGGCCCAGGTGTTCGTGTGGCAGATCTTGTCATCGTTTTGGTCGGGATCGGCATCCCACAGCCGGACCGTGACATAGGCCACATCATCCCGGTATAGAGGCACGATCACATGGTGGTTGCCCGTGCCGTAACTGCATGACAGATAGATCTGGCACGGCCCGCCGGTCGTTTGGGCCAATGGGATATTGGGCCAGCTGTATGGATTGGGACCGTCGTCGTCGTCGAATTCGTAGACATTGGCATGTTCGATACCGCCGAGGGACTCGGCGATGCTGTGGCCCATTTCGCTCAAAGTGAAGTAGCGGACAAAGCCGCTCTGCGTCCACACCTTAAGGTAGCCATAGCCCTCGGCGTCATCCTCGGCATCGACCCCGTCGTCGATATTGCCGACCGAGAAATCAATCGTGTCCCACGAGAAGGAGAAGTCGCGGGTCTCGGCACCGGTCAGGAACGGACAGTCCGGATTGCCGGGGTAGTACACGTTGTAGCTGCGCTGCGATTCGAGGATTTCCCCATCTTCCTCCACCAGCGATGACACCTGCACATGGCGGGCAGCGCAGCTGTTGTCTTCGATCAGGAAGTAGATGCTTAGCGGGGCGTCGATGACATCCACCGGCGTATTGCCGCCGTTGTGCAGCGTGTCGTAGACCCGATAACCGATGATGTCATCTTGCGTGTAGCACTCACCAGCCCAACCCTGGCTGACGGCGGGGCAGGAATCGTGGGTGATCCACACCACAAAGTCGATGTCGTCAGCTACGTCACCACAGATCAAGCCAAGCACGATCGGATTGGCGATCCCGCCATAGTCAGCGCAGGTCTGCGGTGAAGATGACCACCATGGGTAGGGCACGGGGATGTATAGATGGGTCGGCAAGTGGAATTCGGGTGGACCACTCTCGGTGATGACGGCATCGTCGACCGCTATCCCGATGTCTACGTCCCCGGCGCCCGATCCGGGCGTCGTGTCCGTCGCCGGCCCGGCGCCCCCTTCCGCCAGGTCCCACTCCCACTTGCCGAGCAGTTCAAGGTCGCCGCCGATCCAACCCCAGCACTCCAAGGCGAAGAAGTCGGCCTCGTCGGAGGACAGGTACTCGGCCAGGGGCAGCGGGTCATCGCCCGAGAATGGGAAGTACTCGTTCGGGTTGGAGGGGTAGCGATCCCAGAAGGCCCCACCCAGCGAGTAATAGCAGTAGCTCTGGGGGATCGGTTGGGGCGCACCGAAATCAACCAGACTGATCTGCAGGATCGGCCCGTTGTCCGGCGCACAGTTCTCGTCTTCGATACCGACACTAACCACATTACTGGCCGCCTCCCCCTGGTTGTTGTAGGCCGTGACGTAGTAGCTGATCTGGCCGTACTGGTCCTGCTGCTCCCAGGTGAAAGCCGGTCCGGGGTAGGAGTCGAGCGTGGCCACCTGGCTGAAGTTGTTCATGCCGGGCCCCTGCCGGTAGACCTTGAAGCCGGCTTCGTTGTCGCTCTGGTCGCCGATGAACAGGCGCACCTTGCAGCCTTCAACGGCCCGGTTCAAGTTGGGCGGCGCCGGCGCCGAAGCGGCGGGGATGAACCCACCGATCCAGTCAAACAGATCTGGGCTCTTGGTCAGCAACAAGACCGGCCCTTCACCGTCCGGTGGCTGCAGCTCTACGGGGTCCGGCGGCTCGGGATTGGAGATCGGCGTGACATCGTCGCCGCCAGCCGGGCCGCCGCCACCTCCCCCGCCACCACTGGGAGCGCTGGGGCCGATGGCAGCATAGGCCATGTCCGCGTCTTCCACATTGGCATCGGCCGGATCGACGCTGGCTAGCCGCACCAGGGTTGAAGTCGCTTGTTTCCCTTCGGAGTCGTAGCCGCGGACGAACAAGGTATGCTCGCCCAGGTCCAGTGGCTGCCAATGCAGGCCAACGCCCCCGGGGGTCAGTCCATCCGGCGAGGAAGCGGCCTCGATGAATTGGCCATCTCCCCATAATTCCATCAGCACAATTGGATTGGGACCGTGTCCGTTGGCCTCGACCAGAATCTGCGAGCCCGCCGGCAGCTGGCTTTGATCCTGCGGGTTGTTGACCCACACGGACAAGCCCAGATTGGCGGCCTGTCCACTGGCTTCGGCCACATATGCCTGGTAGGAACGCCAGGCAAACACCCCGCCAACCGCCAGCGCCGCCACCAACAGCGTGCCGCAGCCGACGGCCAACAGCCACCTTGACTTCACCATCAGTTACTCCTTCTCCCATGGCCGAGCAATGACGACTGCCAGGCTCGGCTGCGTTCCTGTCCTGCGGGTGGCCACCATGGAGCCGATTGATCAGGCCCAGATTCGGCCCGGACTTGACACTCAAAGGCTACGCCGCGTGGGCGCTGCGCTTCCGGCAGGCTGAATCCAAAACGCTCACCGGCAGGTATTTGTGACACCGACCTGGGCCGCGATTCCTGGAGTAGAAACGACGATATGAGGACTAACGCCGGAAGTGAGGCATGAATGGAGGCAGCGCAGCCGACCCAGATAGAGAGAACGTCCTGATGTTAGGGGGCTGCCGTCGCGTACGCGTCCAAGTTGTCGGGCCCGGGCGACGGCGGCACGAGGAGATTGAAGCACAAGTGTGTGGCCGGCACAAACCGGCAGGGGCAGCCAGCACCAAGCGCCAAGCACCAGACGCCGAGCTTTCAGCGTTCAGCCGTCAGCTGGACGCTATGAGCTGAGGGCTGAGGGTGCCTTTGCTTTGTGCCCCCCGGAGACGCTTTGTGTTCTTGGCGCCTTTGTGGTTGCTCGGCCCTTAACCGCCACGAAATCGAACTGCAGCTCGAGCGTGTCTTCTACGCTGGCCACCAGGGGCACATTAGGGATGGTCAGATCGAAATCGGCATAGGCAATGGTGGTGGCGAAGCTGCCTTCAATCCGGTCCGCGTCAACCAGACTCGCCCTACCCTGAAAGCTCACAGGCAAGGTGACTCCATGGATGGTCAAATCTCCCGCCAGCGCCAATGGATACTCTTGGCCGACTTCGATCGCTGCCGGAAGTCCATCGATCGACTGGATTTGGAAGACGGCATGGCGGAACTGTTCCTGGCCTGATTGCAGGATGAATTGCCGCAGGGCGCGATTGCGTCGGTTGTCGTCTGTCGCCAGCGTGTCGAGATCGATTCGAATCGGATCGAATGTCGCCTGCTTGGGCGCCGCCGGATCCAGCTGGAAGCTACCTTCGACCGCCTGGGTCACACCCACAACGGTATTGTCCTGGCCCGCCAACACTTCGTCGATTACGAAGCGGGCTTCGCTCTCACCGGTCAACAGCCAGCCATTGCCGCCTGTCCCTGCTGGCGGCTCGGCCGACGCCAGCGTTGCCGGTTGTGTCGGCTCGGCGGTCGGCGCTGCCGGCGGCGCCCCGCCACAAGCCGTCACTACCAGCGCCATCAGCGCGCCCATCATCACGGTCGACCTGCCCTGTGTGAGCATACCACTCCTGTTTGTCGCTGCTGCACTACCGGGGGCATGATACCCGCAATCATGGCCTGCGGGCATACGTGGGTTTCCTTCAGACTGCCTCGCGCCCTGAGAAGAGCCGAGCGCGTAACCCGCCTGACGCGAATTGGACGGGAGCCTGCTATGCTGAGATGCGGTTGGCTCGTGGGAACAAGGTCTGGTTGCCGCGGCCTGCTATGTCCGTACAATGGGGCATGAGGGCGCCAGCCAGCAATCAAGTTGGCTGCCGAATCAAGCCGGAGGAAAACCCATGAAACGTCGGATTGGCTGCCTGGTGGTTGCGATGGCGTTGGCTACTTTGGCCTGCACGCTCCCGCCCCTCCTGCCAACCGCGGCGCCACCAGCCAGCGCCACGCCGGTTCCATCCACACTGCCGCCAACCGACACCCCGGGACCGACGCCCGTGCCAGGTGACACACCGTTCCCGGCCGGTACCGGCTTCTGCCAGGCCGAAGCCGCTGTCGAAACCACCGTGTTCAGCCGCCCCTACCTGTTGGCCGATGTCTTTGGCAGCCTGTCGCCCGACCTTCCAATCGAAATCAGCGCTATGAGCAGCGCCGGCTGGCTCGGCTTCGACCCGGGCGTGGCCCAGGCCGCCAACATCGGCGTATTCCGCCTGCGCTGGATAGCGCCGGGCGCTGGCTTGATCCTGAGCGGCGATTGCACCGCCATACCGACCGAACCCTGGGTGCCTCTCTACGGGGTTTGCTATCAGATGTCAATGGGACCGGTCGAGGTGCGTGCGGCGGCCGATCCGGCTTCGGCGGTCAATGGCATGCTTGATGTCGGCCAATTTGCGGCCGTCCTAGGGCGCACACCGACCGGTTGGCTGTTTGTCGATGGCGGCCAGGCCAACACCCCTGGCGTGACCGGATTCATAGCTGAGGTGGAGATGAACGCCAGCGGACCCTGCGAGAGCATTCCGGTCATCAACCCGTAACTAGGCGAGCGCCGGCCCGATCGGACCCGGTCAGGCTTGCCAACCGCCCCCAGCGAAGTACAATCACTCCGGCCCGCGACTTGCCAGCGGGCCGGGTGTTTTCATGCACGTATGCCCGGCCCTGACGCCGGGCCCATGCAACCCCAGGCGGGAAGGGAGAACCCGACGCCGATGCAGGCAACCAAGGTCCGTCAAGTTCCGGCCGCGCTCTACCACCTGACGCGCGCAAAAGAACACATCCCTTTTGTTGTGCCGGTGACCGTATTGGGCTCACTGTTGGCCGTCCACAGTCAGGGCATCCTGATCGATTGGCGGCTGGCCTGGGTGACCGCTGCCAATGTGCTGGCGGTGACCTTCGCCTTCATGATCAACGACATCGAGGACTGGCAGGATGACGCCCGCTCGCCCGAGCGAGCACAACGCAATCCGGTCAGCCGTGGCGATTTGCCCCCATGGCTCGGCTACCTCGCCTGCCTGGCGGTGGCCGTTGCCGCCGTCGTGCTGTACAGCCTGGCGGGCCCGCACGTGCTGATCATCGGCTTGAGCACCGTCCTGCTTTCTCACTTGTACTCCTGGCAGGTGCTGCGTCTCAAGGCTTGGCCATTGGTCGACGTGCTCTCCCATTCGCTCATGCTGGGCGGTCTGCTGTTCTTGGGTGGTTTCTTTGCGTTCAGCGCCGAACCGGGCTGGGTGTGGGCCGTGGCCGTCGGCATCACCCTGATGTCGGCCTATGGCCAGATCTACAACCAGCTCCGGGACCTGGCCGACGATGAAGCCGCCGGACTGCGGAACACCTCCGTACTGCTGGGTCCCCGCCGGGCTCGCTGGTTGATGTACGCCATCTTGACAGCAGCTGCGCTTGCCTTGACATTGGCCGCCTGGCAACGGCTCTTTCCGTGGCCGTTGGCCCTGGTCGCCATCGCGGCGACACTCCTCAGCCTGCGCCTGTCCAAATTGAATGACATGCGTGGCACACCCGCCAACGACGTCAGTGGGCGCTACCAGAGCCATGGCCTGCTCGTAACCAATTTGACCGTGGGCAGCTGGCTGGTGTGGACCTTGCTCAGCCAACTTGGCTCGCTCGGATCCTTGACCGCCTTAGTAGGCTTCTAACGGCGGGCAGCGCCTGTGCCGCTGGACGCAATCCGCGGCCTGTGGAATAATCTCGCACCAAGCATCAATTTGCCGATCCGCACGGCAACCGTACGAATTGCCCATTGGGCGGCATTTCGGTCCCAGCCATCAGGCCCGACCGCTCGGTCACTTCAACTTCGCCCACCCCACCCCGACCGGCACGCCTGGCCCGCTAGCAAGCTCCCCCGCTGGAACGTCCAATGCCGCACGGTACGGACAAACCAACGTGAGGCAGCCTGACCAATGGCCAAGCCAATCATCATGACGATTGACGATGACCCGCAAGTGCTGGCTGCGGTCGAGAGAGACCTGCGGCGCCGCTACGCCAGCGAGCACCAAATCTTGGCCGCTGACTCAGGCCTCAGCGCCCTCGAGACCACGCAGGCGCTCAAACAGCGGGGCGATGAGGTGGCCCTATTCTTGGTCGACCAACGCATGCCGCAAATGACCGGCATCGAGTTTCTCACGGCGGCCCTGCCACTCTACCCCGATGCACGCAAGGTTCTGCTGACAGCCTACGCCGACACCCAGGTCGCCATTGAGGGCATCAACTCGATTGGCCTGGACTACTACCTTCTCAAGCCGTGGACGCCGGCGGAGCAGAACTTGTATCCGGTGGTTGATGAGGTCCTGAGCGACTGGTTCGCATTGGCCTCCTTTCCGTTCGAAGGGATCCGCGTCGTCGGTCATCTGGCCTCGGCCAGCAGCCACCGGGTGAAGGACTTCCTGGCGCGCAATCTGATCCCCTATCAATGGCTCGACCTCGACACGGACCCACGGGCCAACGCGCTAGTCGCCTCCATTGAGAACCCCGACAACCGGCTGCCGATCCTGTTCTTTCCAGACGGTCAACTGCTGATCGATCCCGAACCGCGCGAGCTGGCCGACCGCGTCGGCCTGACCACGAGCGCCAGCCAGCTGTTTTACGACCTGATTGTGCTCGGCGCCGGACCCGCCGGATTGGGCGCTGCCGTCTACGCTGCCTCAGAGGGCCTGCGGGTTGCCCTAGTCGAAAAAGAAGCGCCCGGCGGCCAGGCCGGCCAAAGCGCCCGCATTGAAAACTACCTGGGCTTTCCGAAGGGGCTGAGCGGTAGTGAGTTAGCCCGGCGTGCAGTGACTCAGGCCCGCCGCTTTGGTGTCGAAATCCTCACGGCCCGCCAGGTGGAGGCCATCGAGACCGAGGTCCCATTCCACATCGTTCACCTGGCCGGCGGCGACCGCTTGAGCTGCCACGCACTGCTGGTTTCTACGGGAGTCGAGACCCGCCAGCTGGGCGTGCCGGGCGCCAAGGAGTTGACCGGGGCCGGCCTGTACTACGGCACAACGCTCAGCGAGGCCCGGCATTACGTCGGCCAGCGGGTGTTTGTGGTTGGCGGCGGCAATTCAGCGGCGCAGGGTGTCGAGTTCCTGGCCCGCTTTGCCAGCCGGGTGACCCTGCTGGCTCGCGGTGCCTCTTTGGCCGACAGCATGTCGCGCTACCTGGTGGACCGGATTGAGCACAACCATCAGGTCGAGGTCATGAACCGGGTCGAGGTGGTTGCCGTTGAAGGCGACACCCGTCTGCAGCGTGTTCAGATCAAGCAGCTCGACGACGAGAGCCTGGACTGGCTTGATGGCCCAGCCATGTTTGTGTACATTGGCGCTGCCCCGCGCACGACCTTCCTGAACGACGGTCTCGCTTGCGATGCCGCCGGGTTCCTTCTGACGGGTCCGGATCTGCTGACGGGCGGCGAGCGTCCCGCCGGCTGGTGGCCGAAACGCGATCCGTTCCTGCTCGAGTGCAGCGTTGCCGGCATCTTTGCGGCTGGCGATGTGCGCCACGGATCGGTCAAACGGGTGGCAGCCGCCATCGGCGAAGGTGGCGCCGCCGTCCAATCAATCCATCAGTACCTGCGGACCGTCTAGCCATGACCTCCGAATCGCTTCCTGAATTAGGACAGGCGCCGTTCTTCAGCCGGTTGGTGCAGTCGGATCTGGAAACGCTGGCCAGTTCGGTCCGCTTCGTGCGTCTCGAGCCTGGGCAGTATCTGTTCCACGAGGCCGACGAGGCGAATTCGGCTTACCTGATCAAGCAGGGCCAGATCGAGATTCTCAAGACCTCCTACGGTCGCCAGGTCTTGCTGGCGCTTCGAGGACCGGGCGATGTCATTGGCGAGATCGCCCTGCTCGACGGCGGAGCCCGCTCGGCGTCAGCCCGCGCCCGCAGCGACAGCCTACTCTTCGAAATCCCCAAGGAGGAATTTGACCGGATGGTGAGCAGCAGCCCGACGGCCGCTCGGTCCTTGCTGCAGGCGGTCACCGCCCGTCTTGCTGAGACGGAGGGCATCATCCGCCAAAAGGAGAAGATGGCCCAGCTGGGGACCATGACCGCCGGCGTCGCCCACGAACTCAACAATCCTTCGGCCGCCGCCCAGCAATCGGCCCTTGATCTCAAGGCGGCCTTGGAGGAGAGCCGACAGGCCGAACTGACACTGCACCAACTTGGCCTTTCGGGAACCGAACTTGAACAGATCGAGGCGCTGGCTGGCCAGGTCGACCGCCCCACGGCCGCCAATGGTGGGTCACTCGCCCGCCACGATCGACGCCAGCGGATTGAAGCCTGGCTTGAGTCACACGACGATGAGCCGTGGAAGTTGGCGGCCGACTTGAGCGATGCCGGCTTGGATGAAGCCAAGCTTGAGGCCCTTCGCCTGGCCGTGGCCGAGGCCCATTTGCTGCCCATCCTGACCTGGTTGGCCGCTCGATCCCGGATCGCCCAGTTGATCGAGCAGATCGCCCAGGCCACCGGCCGCATCTCTGCTATCGTCTCGGCACTCCGCGGTTACAGCTACCTCGACCAGGCACCGATCCAACAGGTCGACCTGCACGAAGGACTGGAAAACACCTTGACCCTTTTGGGCCACCGCATTCCACCGGGTGTGCAGATTGACCGCGCTTATGCGGCCGGGCTGCCCACGATTGAGGCCTTCGGCAGCGAACTCAACCAAGTGTGGACCAACTTGATAAGTAATGCGATCGATGGCGTTGGCGAAGAAGGGCTGATCACATTACGTACCGCTAGCGAGGGCGCCTGGGTCATCGTTGAGGTCGAAGACAACGGCCCCGGCATCGCGCCTGAAGATCAGGGTCGGGTCTTCGACCCTTTCTTTACGACCAAGCCGCCCGGCGCCGGCACAGGGCTCGGGCTGAATGTCACGTACAACATTGTCAGTCTCCAGCATAGCGGCGAGATCAGCCTCCGCTCGGAACCAGGTGCGACCGTCTTCCGCGTCCGGCTCCCCGTCCAAATGGAATCGAGGGGCGTGTGAGCCCGGCTCCCAAGCGACGGCTGCAGAACTTATGAACGCCGATCAAGACCCCCCCGTGCCCTCGCCAGTCGGGGGGTCGGTCGCCGAGCATAAGTTGATCACCATACTGTTCGCAGACGTTGTCGGCTCGACCGGGATGGGGGGGTCGATCGATGCCGAGACGCTGCGTCTGGTGCTCGACCGCTGCCTGCGCCTGATGAGCCAGGCCGTCGACCAGTTTGGGGGGACAGTGGCCAGGCTCAGCGGGGACGGACTGCTGGCCTTCTTCGGGGCGCCCTTGGCCCATGAGGATGACCCGGAACGCGCCGTGCTGGCCGCCTTGGCGATCCACCGATCGATTGCCGATTACAGCCGCGAGCTGGGCGATCAACCCCTGTCGGTACGGGTTGGTATCAACAGTGGCCGGGTGGTCATGGGCGTCGTAGGCGGAGAACTGCAATCCGAGTACACCGCCATGGGACAGCCCATCCATTTAGCCGCCAGATTGCAGTCGGCAGCCGAGCCGGGCACCAGCCTGCTCGGCGAGACAACCACTCGGCTGGTGGCGCACCGTTTTTCGCTTGAACCAATGGGTCCGCTTTCCTTGAAGGGGTTTGACGAGCCCCAACCAGCTTACCGAGTCATCGCCGAACTGGCGGAGCCGGAAACCAGGCGCGGGCTCGAAGCCGGCAGCAGCTCGCCTCTTGTCGGCCGGGATCGTGAATTGGCAGAGCTCTCCGAACGTCTCGACGGGCTCTCCGACGGTAGGGGTGCCATCGTTGCCCTGGTGGGCGAACCCGGCATCGGCAAGAGCCGTTTGCTGCGTGAGGCCCGCCGGTCCCACGAGAGCCTTTCGACCCGCTGGGCCGAAGGCCGCGCCTACTCGTACAGCCAGAACCAGCCGCTGAGTGTAATTCGCGATCTGGTCGCAGAGCTGCTGGGCCTCTCGACCTCCGACACTCCGGCCATGCTCGACTTGAAACTCGAACGCGGTCTGGCGCCGCTCTTCGATGGGGGCCTGGAAGACGTTTGGCCGTTTGTGGCGCGCCTGGTCGGTGCGCCGCGGCCGCCGGAGGCGCCGGCTCGACTCGAGACCTTGAGCGCCGAAGAGCTGAATCGGCGGATGGCTCGGGCGTTCACGCAAACCATCGAAGCCGTCGCCAGTCGCCAACCGCTTGTTCTAAGCTTCGACGATCTGCACTGGTCGGATCCGACCTCACTTGATTGGATCCAGCAGCTGCTGCTCTCGACCGAGCAACAATCTCTCCTTATCGTGCTCATTTTCCGCCCCGACCGTGCGGGTCGAGTCTGGGACCTGAAGACCACGGCCGAACGCGACTACGGCCACCGATATCAAGAGCTGTGGCTTAAGCCGCTGACTAAAGATGAGAGCGATCAACTGCTCGAAGACCTACTGGCTCAGCCGCCTGCCGCCGACCTGCTCCAGGTAATCCATAGCCGAGCAGAAGGCAACCCGTTCTTCATCGAGGAGCTAGTCCGGGACGCCCGCGAGCGAACGGATCCGCAAGCCGGAGAAACGTCCCGGCCGCAGGACTCGCTGCGTGTGCCGGCCACATTGCAGGAGGTCGTGCAGGCTCGCCTCGATCGTCTTCCCAAGGACGAGCGGGCCACCCTGCAGGCCGCTTCCGTTCTGGGCCGGCGGTTCTCCCTCGACCTGCTGCAAGCGCTGGCGGCGGCCGACGGTGAGTTGTCCCATCATTTGCTCCAGCTCCAGCGCGCCGACTTGATTTGGGAGCGCGCCCGCCAGCCTCAGGCCGAATACGCCTTTCGCCACGCCATCGTCCAGGAAGTCACGTATCACAGCTTGCTCTCCGACCAAAGAAAGTCACTCCACCATCAGGCGGGCCTGGCGCTAGAACAGGCCCACCCCGACCGGCTCGGTGAGTTCGCCGGAATGATTGCCCATCACTACCTGCAGGCCGGGGAGCTCGAGCAAACGTTGCCGTACGCTCGATTGGCCGGTGAGACCGCCAGCGCCGTATTTGCCAATCACGAAGCGGCCGAGCATTATCGGCGCGCAGTACTGGCCGCCGTTCAGCTCTCCCGGCCATCGTCCGAATTGGTCGACTTGAGTCTCAGGGCCGGTCGGGCAGCCGAACTGGCCTCCGACTACGAGTTGGCCCAGACACTCTATGCTGAGCTCGAGAAGCTGGGGCAGGCGGATAGCGATGAGCGTATGCTGCTAGCCGCCAGCATCGCCCGGGCCACGCTCCTGGTCACACCCACCCGGTATTTCAACCCAGAAAGCGCGCTAGAACCGCTCGAGGAAGCGCTCGCAATGTCCCGCAGACTTGAGAATGGCGAAGCCGAGGCCAAAGTGCTCTGGCTGCTGTCGCTGCAAAGGCGCCACACAATGCCTGATGAGCGGGCCGTGGAGTATGGCGAGCACTCCCTGACACTCGCCCGTCAGCTGGGACTTACTGAGCAGCTTGGTTTCACACTGACCGATCTGTTCTGGGCCTACGCCAGCCTCTTCCGTCTCGACGAGGCCCAGCAGGCGGTCGAGCAAGCACTGGCGACCTGGCAGTCGCTGGGCAACTTGCCAATGTTGAGCGACAGCCTGTCCAGCTCGGTCTTTCTGCGATTCCTGCTCGGGGATTACGCCGGCGCCATCGAGGCCTCCCAGCAGGCACTCGAGATAAGTTTGCGCTCGGAAAACCTGTGGGGCCAATCGTTCAGCGGCCTCTATGTGGGGCCGGCCTACTGCGAGATCGGCGAATTCGGCGCCGGCATTGCCGAGATGCGGCGCTCCCTTGAACTCGGCGACCGTGCAGGCTTTGGCGTGCCACGGGCACTGCTGCCCGGGATCTTGAGTCACGTCCTCGCCGACCTGGGCTTGCTGGACCAGGCGCAAGGGTTGGCGGATGAATTCGCAAACGACGGCTACGAGCTGGCACCCTTTGCCCAAGTCATTCGAAACTCGATGCTGGCTTCCCTTCGAGTGCACCAGGGCAAGTTCGAGCAGGCGCAACAGCATCTTGACGAAGCCGAGTCGCTGGCAGGGTCACACGCCACCTTTGATTACGGTTTTCCAATCTGGATCACCCAGGGCAGATTGCTGCTGGCGACGGCCGAGTACCGGTCCACACTAGAGCTGGCGCGTGATGCTCGGAGCCGACTGGAGAAGATCGGCGTCCGACCATATGCGCAGGATGCGTATTGGCTGGAGGCAGAGGCCCTTGCTGCCCTTGGCGAGTCGGAGCAGGCTGCCGAAACCATTGCGGCGGCCCTGCGCGATGCCGCCGACGTCGGTAGCCGGCGCCTATGCTGGCGCTTTTACCATCGGCTGTCTACGTTGGCGGAGGCTTCCGGCGACAAAGAAGCAACCGCGCAGGCAAGGGCCCAGGGCCGAAAAGAAGTCGAATTCCTCGCCGAAAGGATGTTCGAGCCGGACCTGGCCGCTGCCTTCCTCAACCTGCCTGAGGTGCAGCAGCTCCGGGCGGATTGAGCGAAGTGCGATCCGGTGTCACCCTGGCCGCCGCTACCGGGAGCATCCCGCTGGCCAGATCGGCCTCGATCTTCTCACGCAGGCGCTCGGCGTGACCCCTGATGGTCGAGGCAAAGACCAGTCGGCCCATCAGGTCCATCAGCTGACGCATTCCCCAAGGTCCCTGCGCCGGGCCTGACAGCATGTCCAGTCTCGTTCCAGCTTCTGTCGGGACCAGCCGGTAGGTCCCGCGGACGCTCAGCCCCGGGAAGGGTGTTGTTTCATGCGTTGTGTATTGCTCGAACGGTTCCCAATCCAGGATCGTGTGAACCATGACATTCGAGCCGTGGGCACAGTAGAACACTGACCCGGTCCCCGTTCGGCTGTCGCCGCTCCGGTCCAAACGCTGGCGATCCGAGCCCATCAGCATCGTTCGGTACTCCGGCTTGGTGACGTATTCCCACAGCACGGGCTGAGGCACCGGATATTCGACCGAAATCACCGAGGCTGCCTCTTCATCCGTCACGAACGTCCGGACCTCGTTCTTGCGCTGCTGCCACACCCCGTGGAGATCGTGCAGCACAACCCCAACCTCACCGACATCGTCATACTGCTCGCTGTGACGGGGCATCCCGGTCACCAGCGATTCCAATCCAAATGCTTCGACCGCTCGTTCGGTGATGGCAGCGTAGGCACGCAATCCTGTTGTGTCGGTGATGCTGTTCTTCATCAGGCGGTGTATCAGGTTAACATCGTGGCCGACCAATTGGAGCTGTTCACCAAACTGCTCCCGCACGAAAGTTCCATGATGGACAAAGAACTTTAGGTCAAGCGTCCCGATATTGCGGCAGGCGTTGCACTGGCATTGGTTATTGAGCAGCATTAATTGGAGTGCCTGGCGGAATGCCAGGTAGGTCCGCTCGACCATCTCGATCAGTGTTTGCGGGCTCTGGATCGCACCGTCCAGTGCATACGCATCAACGGAATCGCCTTCGACAGCCACAAGTATCAGCGGCGAACGTGTGTGTTCGATCAGCACGTTGAGCAGATCCTTGAGCACTTGGCGAGCGTGCTCTAGCTCGGATCCGTGGAGAAACTGGGTGTAACCGGTGATGTCTGCGTTGAGTAGGATGCCTCGCTGGGCCACCCGACAATTGTACAAGGTGACGGACGAGCCCGCCGCAGGCTGTCAGCCAGCCTCGGTTGGTGGCACGGGCTGCTTGACAACCTGGCGGTCACCAGACCGGTTTCGGTGACGCAGCCGGGCTGGCTCGGCCCCCGCATCAACCAACCTGAGCTCAGCCGGCAGGCTGGTCTCCGCCAAACCAAGTTGCGACGCTTTCCAGGGTCGTCCTGGCGTTTCCGGCACTCGGATGGGGGTGATCGCAATCCTGCGCCGGTCGGCCGTCACCGCCCGGCGCCGGGCCAGGCTGGCAACGGCCAACACCGACCGGCGGACCGCCGGCAAGCGCACGACCAGTAAGCCGAACATAACCCCCAATTGCACGCCGAGCTGGCGCTCGATGTGGGGTTCCTGGAACATCATCAGCTTGCTCTGCGAAGCGGCCAGCAACGCATGGCCGCAGACAGCCAGGCCGGCGGCATAGACCGTACGGTGCAGCCGCTTCCAGTTCTTGCCCAGGCGCCGCATCGCCCCGCGGGAGGACGTAGCAGCCAAGGCAACCAGAATGCCAATCCCAACAAAGCCCAGGAAGAGAAACGGCACCCACAACCGGTCGGTCAGGCTCGCCCCGCTGGCTTCAAGTTGGATCGCCACATGCAGGGAAGCAAAAACAAAAGCCCACAGCCCAGCCGGCTTGCGCAATGAGATCGCCCGCCGCCAGCCTAGATAGCTGTTGAGCGGGCTCATGGCCAACGAAAACAATAGGAAGCGGACGGCCCATAGACCTGATTCGACCAGGGCACCCGAACTGGAAGGACTTAACGGCTCAGCCGCCGCGTCCAACAGCCAGGCCAGCACGCCCGAACCCGTCAGGGCCAACATCACTCGGGCCGGATCGATCGATCGATTCATCTGCCACTCCCTCCCCTGCCCAGGCTGGTGTACTTCAAGTACACCGATCGGGAAGCGAGCGTTCCGCGCTGTCTGCTCTCTTGGGCCGGGTGCTTGTGCTGGCGGCGCGAACCTGGCGCGGGGAGGTCAGGCGGGTTGGGCTAACCGCAGCCGCACGTCCAGCGCCAGGCAGCCATCCGGATAAACCCGCAGAGGGTTGATCTCAACTTCATCGACCAGATCGGCCAGGTCAGATGCCAGCCAGGCCAGCCGATGCATGCAATCGATCAGCGCCTGCCGGTCAAGCGCAGGCCGGCCACGCCCAGGGGTCAGGCGCCGGCCGACACGCGTCGCATCGATAAGGGACTGGGCTTCGCGCTCGCCCAGCGGCGCCAGGCCAACGCTGATGTCATCAAGCGTCTCGACCTCGGCGCCGCCGGCGCCAAACACCAGCAGCGGCCCAAACTGCGCGTCCTGGCGCGCCCCGACCAGCAATTCGAGCCCGGGCCTGGCCATTGGCTGCAGCATCAACGCCAAATCGGCCGAGTCGATGCCGGCTTCCAAGCCGCGCCGGCTCACCTGATCGAAGGCGTCGGCCACTTCGGCCGGCTTCGCCAGATCGAGCATAATCCCGCCCAAATCGGCCTTGTGCGGCAGGTCGGCCGAAGCCAGTTTGAGAGCCAGCGGGTAGCCAAGCTCGTCGGCCGCCGCCAGTACCTGCGCAACGGTGCGCACCACCGCCTCAGGGGGCAGCGGCAATCCATAGCAGGCCGCTACCTGCGAAGCAACCTGCGGCGCGACAAACCCATCGCGCCCAACGGCGGCTTGTGTCAGCAAGTTGCGAGCCGTCTCCTGGTTGGTGCCATCAACGGAAACGACAACATCGGCCTCGATGCCAATCTGCTCGGCTCGGCGCGATAAGGCCAGCAGCGCCGAAGCAGCCCGCTCGGGAAACCGGTAGTCCGGCACTTTCGCCTGCCGCAGCAATTGGGCGGCATGCGCGATCAATTCCTCCCCCATCAGTGCAACCACGATCGGCTTGCTGGCGACCTTGGCCTGCGGTATCAGCGCGCTGACGACTTCTGCCGCCGTCGTCATTGGCGGCGGTGGCAGAATGATCATCACCGAGTCGACACCGGGGTCGGCCAGCAGCACAGCCAGACAGGCGGCGTACTCGGTTGGACCGGCCGAAGCCAGCATGTCGACAGGATTGGCCGTGCTGGCTTCGGCGGGCAGCAGCTCCGCCAGGGCCGTCCGACTGTGCGGTTGCAGGTCGGCCATCTCCAGAGCGACATCGTCGAGGGCATCGACCGCGATCGCCCCTGGGCCGCCGGCGTTGGTCAGAATGGCGACCCGCCGGCCGGCCGGCAATGGGCACCAGGCCAAGGCACGGGACCAGTCGAACATCTCCTCACTGCTTGCCGCCCGCAGCACACCGGCACGACGGAAGGCAGCCTGGTAGGCGGCATCCGCCCCGGCCAGCGCACCAGTATGGGAAGCAACAGCCTGACCGCCCCGTTTGGATTTGCCGACCTTGATGGCCACCACCGGCTTGCTTTGCACAGCCCGCTCGGCCTGTTCTACAAAGGATCTGCCGTCGCCCACCCCTTCCAGGTACATCGCCACGACCTGCGTGTTGGGGTCTTGGACCGACGCCGACAGCAGTTCGCCTTCGGTCAGGTCCATCTGGTTGCCCAGGCTGACCAGCCGCGACAGGCCGAAACCCTGGCCCCGCGCCCAGTCGATGACAGCTTCGCAGATGGCTCCCGAATGGGACAGGAAGGCGATGTCGCCCGGGATGGGGCCCGGCAGCGGCAAAAACGACGTGTCGATCGGCAGATGGGTGTCGAGGTAGCCGATCGAGTTTGGCCCAAGCACGCGCAGGCCGTGCCGCTGGGCAATGGCCAGGCATTGCGCTTCGAGCTCGGCGCCCGCCGGCCCTTTTTCGCGGAATCCGCCCGCTCCGATGATAGCGGCCCGCACACCGCGTTGGCCGCAGTCTTCCAGCACCTGGGGCACAGCCGTCGCCGGCACCAGCACGACGGCCAGATCGACCGGATCGGGCACGCTGGCCAGGTCGGGCAGGAGCGGATGGCCAAACAATTCACCGCCGCCGGGGTTGACGAAATTGACCGCTCCCGTGTAGCCGGAAACTACCAGGTTGCGAGCAGCACCGTAACCCAGCTTGGTGGCATTGCGCGAGGCGCCGACCACGACCACACCCTTAGGGGCGAGCAAGGACTCAAGCACACGGGCCTCTCTATGGACGAGGATGCCCGTAGTGTACAGCCAGCCGCCGATTCTTCGCACCGCTCGCGCCGAACCGCCCGTCGGCAGGGAATGCTCAGTCTCAGCGATCTAGCTGTCGCTCAGTCGCTCAGGCCGATCAGCCGGGCATGACCCTCGACCAGCACGGTCGAGGCGACGACCACGATCGCCGTCAATAGGATCAGGCCCTTGAGCGTCCCCGGCGTACCGGCGAGGAAGGGAATGTTGTGCCCCGGGCCCAGGGCAAAGATGAACCCGGCGACGGCGCTGGCCAGCGCCGCCCGCGGCGTGCCGGCGATCAACCAGCCCGCCAGGCCCCCGGCCAATGCGGCTGTCACCAGCAGCTCGAAGATGAACATCAGCGAGGCCCGGCCGACGCTCATTGTCAGGCGGCCGCCGGGGACGCTGATGTCAAACATCGGCGGCCGGATTTCGGCCAGCAGGACGGCCGGCAGCAGGGTGGCGGCGATGAGCGCCACCAGGGCAACCACCGTCCACGGTCGCCCAGGCAGCGACGGCAGCAGCTCTGCATAGGCCCAGCCGACGGCCACCCCGCCGGCGGCGGCGATCACCATGCCAAAAGGCAGAATGAACCAGATCGGCTGGATCCAAAAGTGATGGATGATCAGGAAGACCAGTAGGCCGGCAGCACCGGCCAACCCGCCTGCCAGCAGGTGGGCTGCCATCGGTGGTTAGTCTGCACTGGCCGGCGCCGGGCGGCGAAGGAAGACCACGCCGACGGCGATGAGCCACAGCCAGAACAGCATGTAGGGCAGGAAGACTACCCCGCTGGGCGAAGCCCAGATGAAGCGGACGGCCAACAGCCCGGCCGCCGCCACCAATCCGAGCCAACTCATCCAACCCGGCAGCAGCCCGTAGCGCAGCCCAGCCAACCCTGCGGCCAGCATCAAGCTGGCGGCAAAGACCCACATGGTGGCAAACGCGTAGTTCCCCTGGTCGAACAGGTAGCGGGCCAATTGCGGTTCCAGGCCGGCCTCTACCCGGAACACCGCCAGCGGCCAACCGCTGCCGGCGCTGATCACGGCCACCGCGATGAGTCCGGAGCCGGCCGCCACCATCGACAGCACGCCGGGCTCGCGCTCGACCCGGCGCATCTCGTGCCAAAGCGCACCGATGAACCATAAGAAGGCGATCGATGACAGCGCAGTCAGGTAGTCGCCCAAATTGACCAGGCGCGCGTCGCGGGCCTGGAAGAAGGCCACGATGTCGGTCGCCGGGGCGCCAAAGGTGGGTTCCAAGCCGCCGACCTGGATCAATCCCTGCGCCGCCATCTGCAGCACGACAAACGCAATCCCACCAATGGCGCCGATCTTGCGCATCCCCGCTTGGCCCATGCTGAGCTCCATTCGTTTGACCGACATGGCCGTCCACCGTACGGACGGGTCGGTACCAGCCTAGCTGGCAGGCGGTCAGCTGTCATGAGCCACTGCACCCGACTGGAACGGGAACATCTCCCGCGGGGGCAGGCGCGCGGACACGATGTGCAGGTGATGTTATTGCCTGGCGGGGAGTTTCATGGCTGCTGCTTGGCCTCGGAGAGGGTCGGACCTGCCTGCGGCCGCCACAAGCGCCGCTGCAGATAGAAGGCCACGTTGACCAGCCCGATCATGACGGGCACTTCGATCAGTGGGCCAATCACGGCGGCGAAGGCGACCCCCGAGCCGATGCCGAACACGGCCACGGCGACGGCAATGGCCAGCTCGAAGTTGTTGCTGGCGGCCGTGAAAGCCAACGTCGTGACTTTGCTGTAGTCGGCGCCAATGGCCCGCCCCATGAAGAAGCTCACCAGGAACATCAGCACGAAATAGATCAGCAGCGGGATAGCGATCCTGACCACGTCGCCCGGGATGCTCACGATCAGATCGCCCTTCAGGCTGAACATAACCACAATCGTGAACAGCAGCGCCGCCAGCGTGAGAGGGCTGATCCGCGGGACGAAACGCTGGTAGTACCAGTCCTTGCCTTTGGCCCGCACCAGGAAATAATGGGTCAGGAAGCCGGCGATGAACGGGATCCCCAAATAGATGAACACACTCTCGGCGATCTCGCCAATCGTGATGTCCACCGTCGAACCAGTCAGGCCGAACCAGGTCGGCAGCACGGTGATGAAAACGTAGGCATAGAGGCTGTAAAACAGCGCCTGGAAGACGCTGTTGAAGGCGACCAGCCCGGCGGCGTACTCATTGTCACCCCTGGCTAGTTCGTTCCACACGATGACCATGGCGATGCAGCGGGCCAGGCCGATCAGGATTAACCCCGTCATGTACTCCGGATAGCCCCGCAGGAAGATCACTGCCAATGCGAACATCAAGACCGGCCCGATGATCCAGTTTTGCGCCAGGGACAGGCCGAGCACCTTCCAATTGCGAAAGACGTCACCCAACTCGTCGTAGTGCACCTTGGCCAACGGCGGGTACATCATCAGGATCAGGCCGATGGCGATGGGGATGTTGGTCGTGCCCACCGAGACGGCCGAGTTCAACTCGGATACGCCCGTTGGAAACAGATAGCCGAGCAGGACCCCCAATCCCATCGCAAGGAAGATCCAGAGCGTCAGGAAACGGTCCAGCTTGGAGAGCTTCCTGGCAGGCTGTCTCGGTGCACCGCCGCTGAAGTCCAACTCAGTTACGCTCATTCTCTGCCTCATTTGTTTGGCCAAATACGCTGGGCAATGCCGGCCTGGCTAGGCGACCGACATGAATAATCCAAAGAGATATCCCGCCAAAGTGCTGAACACGCTGACCAGCACAACATAGCCGGCCGTCTTCTTGCGCCCCAGGATACGGCCGGTCACCAGAATGCTCTGCAACGACAATTCGGGATCGGCCAACAGGTACGCCAGCAAAGGACCGCGGTGCATGCCCAGGTCGAGGAACATGCGGGCGATCGGCACCTCAACCAGCGTCGGGAAGTACATGAACACGCCGAAGACGACCCCAATGGCATTGGCCCAGATCGTGTTCTGACCGGCCAGCGACTGGACCCACTGCGCCGGCAGCACCACCTTGACCATGCCGGCAACGAAAACCCCGGCGATCAGCAGCGGGAAGATCTGCTTGACGAATTTCCAGGTCTCCCACAACCACTCGGCGATCTCGGCACGCTCAAAGCTGTGGGCTGACACGGCGCCGATGGCGCCCAGCAGGAGCAATTCGCCAAAGAAGCGGCCCGTCAGCTCGACCACCAGGCTGCCCGACGCGAGCGTCGGGGCTGCCACCAACACGGTCACCGCCGTAAGGCCGATGGTCACCCCCGTCCAGCGGTTGAAGCCGGTGAGCACGTTCTCAAGGCCGAGATAGGCCACCGGTGCGATCAAGAGCAACAGCAGGATGAGCAAGGCGCCCTGCATACTGAGGTTTAGCGCGCCTAGGACGCTCGCCAGTCCTCCACTGATGGATAGCGGCAGGCTCACACGAACCCATGTGTTCGTCAGCAGGTCGACCTGCAGCGTGCCGACGATCAGCACGGCGAACAGCATGGCAAACATGCCCCAGACGGCCGGCTTGACGCGCGCCCGCTGGTCGAACATCCCGCTGTCGGCCATTTCCTGGGCCCGCACCAGCTCCTGAGACCGGAATGCCCGGGCCATGATCAGGCCGATGCCGATCCCAAACACAATCGAAAGCACGATGCGCGCCAGGGCGATGTCGAAGCCGATGGCGGCGCCCGTGTAGGCGATCGCCAGGATATTGACGGCCGGCCCGACGAACAGGAAGGTGATCGCCGGGCCCAAACCGGCCCCCTGCTTCCAAATGCCGGCGAACAAGGGCAGGATGGTGCACGAGCACACCGCCAGGATAAAGCCGCCGACGGCGGCAGCCGGGTAGCTCACCGCCCTATTGGCCCTGGGTCCCAGGTAGCGGGTGATGGCTTCTTTGGGAATCATGGCCGCCATGTAGCCGGCGATGACGAAGGCCGGCACCAGGCACAGCAGGACGTGTGCCGCCAGATAGTCCAGCAGGCTCAGCCAGCCGGACGACACCAGCATCCCCAGATAGGCCAGCAGTTCATTCATCTCGTCGCCTAATCAGACCTGGCGGTGGGCTTCCGGGAGCATGATCCAGGCACGCGCACAAGCTCAGGGGACTGGCATCGGATTGCCTGGACACCGGCCTCACGCCGCGTTGGCTTGCTCCAGCCACTCGACAATATTGGCTGGTGCTGGGATCTTGCCCGACGACACCAACTT
>DASWJQ010000099.1:0-91292 GCA_036397095.1 Anaerolineales bacterium | reverse complement strand
CGTCCTGCACCCAGTGCCACGATTTCCACTCTCATGAGGAGTGGGACATTGCAACGGACGTCGAGCATCCGGCCGACCTTACGACGGCTGAATCCGGCTTGCAGGCCGAGCCGGATCCGGTCAGTCCGGTCGGCTATGCCGCCCTGGTTGGGGTCTTCGGGATGGCCGGCGGCATGATCCTGACCCCCTGGCTGGAGAACTTCTACCGGCGCTTCAAGAAGGAGTAGGAGGCCACCATGCCGCAGAACACGCAACAGCTCTCGCGACGAAGCTTCCTGAAAGCCGCCGGTGCCGTCACAGGTCTGGCTACCGGCCTGCACTTGACGCGGCAAGCGGCCTACGGAAGCCGTCCTGAGGGAACCTCTGAACACCGCTGGGCGATGGTGATCGACCTGGCCAAATGCATCGGTTGCGGCCAGTGCACGAAGGAGTGCCAGGCCCACAACGATATGCCACCGACCATTGAGTGGAACAAACTCATCGAGGTCGGCCAGCGGAATGGGGAACCGAGCTTCCTGCCGAGGCCATGCATGCACTGCCAATCCGCACCGTGCGTTGACGTCTGCCCGGTCGGTGCAACCTACCATCGGGCCGATGGCCTGGTGATGATGGACTACGGCAAGTGCATCGGCTGCCGATACTGTGAAGTTGCCTGCCCGTATTTCGCCCGGGCTTTCAACTGGGAGGCCTTCACTGGGCTCAATCCGGCCGTCCCCCAGTGGGGCGAGCCGGAGGTGGAGCGTCGGCCTCGCGGTGTGGTCGAGAAGTGCACATTCTGCGTTCACCGTATCGATCGTGGCCTGGCGCGCGGACTGGTGCCGGGTGTCGATGACGAAGCGACCCCGGCCTGTGTCGTTGCCTGCCCGGTCGGCGCCCGCGCGTTTGGCGATTTGAACGACGCGGACAGCCGGGTGTCGGAGCTGTTGGCAACGGAACACTACTTCCGCCTGCGGGAAGACCTGGGGACGGAACCCAAGGTCTACTACCTGCCAGACCGGGGCGAAGGAGGTGCGCCGTGAGTAGCCGTCATTTCCCCAGGCTTGATGCCTACCGGCTGTGGCTGCTCGTGCTGGCCAGCGTGCTGCTGGCCGGGTTATTGGCGGCAGCCGCCGTCTTGCGCTATGGGCTGGTGCTGACCAACCTGACCGATCTGGTGCCCTGGGGACTGTGGATTACGGTCGACTTGTCGGCCATTGCTCTGAGCGCCGGCGCCTTCAGTCTGTGCGCTGCCGTCTACCTGTTGGGCCTGGACCGCTTCCGGCCGCTGGCCCGGACCGCCACCTACGTTGGCTTAGTCGGCTACACCATGGCCGCCATGACGCTGCTGTTGGACATCGGCCGGCCAGACCGATTCTGGCATCCGATAGTCTTCTGGAACCCTCACTCGGTGCTGTGGGAAGTGACAATGTGCGTCATGCTCTACCTGGGTGTTCTCAGCCTGGAGGTGGCGCCGCTGTTCGGCGAGGCCCATTGGATCGCCGGCCGCTGGCCGAGGTTGGCGGCCCGCTTGCGCCAGGTCCATCAGCTGGCTCCCTACCTGGCGGTCGCCGGACTGGGCCTGTCCATGCTGCACCAATCCTCGCTGGGAGCGACCTACGGCGTGCTCAAGGCGCGGCCCATCTGGTACCGGCCGGGGATCTCGGTGTTGTTCATCGTCAGTGCCGTTGCCGGCGGCGTGGCCCTGACCCTGCTCCTGTCGTCACTGGCCAGCCGGGTCAGCCGGCATGCCCACGCTAACGAAGGCCGAATTGTCGAGCTGGCCAAGGTGGTCGGCTGGATTCTCCTTGGTTACTTGTACCTGAGGTTCTGGGACGCTTTCGCAATGTCCTACACCAGCCAGCCTGGACGCGACGAAGGTCTGTCGCTCTTACTGAGCGGCCCACTTTCCTTCAATTTCTGGATTCTGGAAATCGGACTGGGGATTCTAGCTCCAGTCGCCATCCTACTGCGTTCCCGGTGGCGCCAGCACTTCTGGCTGCGGCAGCTGGCATTGGCCATGGTCGTCGTTGGCGTATGCGCCTATCGCTGGGACACGACCATGGTCGGCCAACTGGTTGTGCTGACCTATTTGCCGAGCAGTACGTTGGCCGCCTTCACCCAATACCGGCCGTCTTTGGTTGAGCTTGTCAGTGCGGCCGGTGTGGTGGCCTTTGGCTTGCTGGCATTGACGCTCGGGATCCGCCATCTGAACATCATCGACCATGGCCAGCCGGGCCGGCATGTTGCCCATGGCGCAGGGCGCAGGCTGGCGCTGCCGGCGGATTTGACCTAGCTCAACGGCAACCCGCGGACGGCAGACCACAGTCCGCGGGTATCCCAATCGATCCTTGACTGCAATGTAACCCGTAGGGGCGCATAGCCATAAGCCCCTACAACATTCTGTCGGCGACAGCTTGCTGGGCGCATTCGGCGGAGGGTCGCCCCGCGGTTGTCGACCTCAGAGGTCCATATGAGGACTCCGCCGGCGAGAGGCTAAGGTTGGTGAATCTCCGAGGCCAGGAAACCGCCAGGTCGACGATGGGCAAAGAAGAACCCCGCGGGCCACAGAAGAGCGCCCGCGGGGTTCCCATCCTCGGGATAGGTTTTGCTTACGGCCGGGTCATGCCGCTTGTGCTGGCTCCCAACTCCTGCAGGCTGTCGTACAGGATCTGTAGGATGTACTTGCCGTTGTGAGCGAACGATCCTGGATCCTTGGCCACCCAGGTGTAGTTGTAGGCTGCTCGCAGCAGGCTGGGCGTCCAGCTGGCGAATTGGTTGTCGCTGTTGATCTCACCTTCGTCGGCCTGGCCATTCCCGTTGCTGTCAATGAAGAAGTAGGGGTAGGCATTGGCGTCATATAGCAGGCCGCTGTCGAGCCGGTCGGCGGCGTAAGCCTGCATCGCCACGTACAGGGCCGCCTCCAGCGTGTCCACTTCATGTGCCAGGCCTTCTTCGACATCCCCGTCGCCGTCGTAGTCAACGCCGGTCGAAGCGGGCCCGCGGATCGTATCCAGCGTCTCGGGGCCGGTCACCGAGGTGTGGCAGCCGGAGCAGGCTTCGCTGCGTACGGTCAGGCCGTGGGTGTTGTGGCAGTTGACACAGGTGTTGAAGTTTTGGACGTGCATGAAGCGGCCGTTGTACTCCTTCCCATCGAATTGATAGGCACCTTGCGCATCGGCACCGAACAGCGTTGCGCCGGCAGCGAAGTAATGCGGGTTGCGGAAGCGCAAAGCCTCCGAGATTTCATCGTCGCCGACACCAGCCTGGCTGATGGCTCGGTTAAGGCTGACCGTCGATTCGCGGCCCTGGTGACAGTTCAGGCATAAGTTGGCATCGGTGTTCTCAAACCCAACAGCGTCCCCGCTGGGGAAGGTCACTTCGGTCACCTCGTAGCGGGTGAACTCGCTGACCGAACTGTGGCAGGTCGAGCATTGGAATCCGTTGGATGGCTCCTGGGCAATGGTCACGCCCTGCTCGAGGAACAGCGGCAGCCCTTCGGCGCTGTGGCATTTGCTGCACGTTGCCGGAACCTCGCCATCTTCATCCCAATGACGGAACGCCTCTTCCGAACCAGCAAAGTGGCCCGCATCGATCCGGTGCGTGCCAGCCATAGCGATCGGGGTGGACAGAGCGCCGTTCAGGTCTTCGATTGAGTCGGTCAGCAGTTGGATAATGTATTTGCCGCCATGGGCAAAGGTACCCGGATCCTTCAAGGAAACCTGGTAGTTGTAGGAAGCTTTGAGCAGGCGCGGGGTCCAGGCATTGTAAGCATTGGGGGAGGCGGCTTCGCCAGTTGACACCTCGCCGTTGCCATCGCTGTCGATGAAGAAGTATGGGTAGCTGGCTGAATCGTAGACGATGGGCGTGCCCGACACCTGCTCAGCGTAGCTCTGCATGGCGCTGTAAAGCTTCTCCTGCAGGCCGGCAATCTCGTAGTAAATGCCCTCGTCCAGATCGCCGTCGCCGTCATAGTCGACGGCCGAGCCCGGCATGCGCACGTCGCGCAGATCTTCCACGGAGGCCACATCGGTGTGACAAGCCGAGCACTGGTCAACACGCACTTCGAGTGTGTGCGGATTGTGGCATTCGATACAGCTGTTGAATGGCTCTACGTGGCCGAAGTTGGCATCGTAACTGCTGCCGTCATACTCGTAACCGCCCTTGGCAATCGTGCCGTACTTGGTGGCGGCGGCGGCGAAGTAGTGGATGTTGATGAAACCGAGGTCCGAGCTGACCTCATCTTCGTCGACGCCGGCCTCGCCAATGGCCTCGTCCACATCGAACTTGGAGGCCCGGCCCTGGTGGCACTGCATGCAGCGAGCTTCGTCACCCAGGTTGGTGATTTCGACGCCGGAAGGCATGGTCACGCTGGTCATGACAATTGTGGCCGCGTTATGACAGGCAACGCACTCGACGGTCGAGCCGACCGGTGCCGGATTGTCGGTTACCCCAGCCTCCGTGCCATCGGCGCCGACCCAATCCTGGTAGCCGCTGGTGCTGTGGCAGCGGGCGCAGGTTGGCGGGATCTCGGCCGGATCGTCTTCGTTCCAGTGGACAAAAGCTTCGGCCGTGTCGTCGGCATGGGGCGAGGTCAGCCACAGGTCCAGGAACGGCACGTCCACAGGGCTGACGACTCCCTCCAAAGGTTCCGCCGTCTCACGGATGATCAGCGGCGTCGGTGCTGCGCCTTGGCCGCAGGCCGCCAGCAAGAGCCCCATGGCGACAAACCCAGTCCAAAGAAGTCCGCGATGAGCCATACTAGATCCTCCTAATCGGCGCCCAACGCCGATTCCCCGGAACCAACGTTTGCTGTGGAATTGCCTGGCGGCCGGGTAGCCCCTGGCCGCAATGATAGATCCGACTGTCCCTCGCCGTACGTCTCAATTGTCGAGCGCCCCGGCCTCGATCCACGCGCTAAGCAGTTGGATCTGTGCTTCCGGCAGCTTCCCGCCAGGCGGCATCAGGTCGCCACCCGGAGCAGTGCCATTGATTAGCTGGAACAGAAGACTGGCCGCCGGGTCCCCAGGCACGATGACGGGGGCGTGGTCGCCGCTCTCCATGACTGTCTGATAGCTGCTTGCCTCCCATCCGCCCAGACTGCCATGACAGGCGCCGCAAGCCTGCGTCAGCAGCGGCTGAATATCGTCGCCGAAGGAAACCTCGCCTGCAGTATTCACGGCACTGCTGTCGAGTTGGCGGATGTAGTCCACCAGCTGGCTGATTTGATCCGACGTCAGCACTTCGCCCCAGCCGATCATGGGGGTCGCCGGATGACCCTGATTGATGCTGGTGAAGATACTGGCATCATCGTTTTCGGCCTGGAATGCCGGATCGGCCAGCGCCGGGCCCAACCCGCCCTGGCCTTGCGGGCCATGGCACTGGGCGCAAAGATCGGCAAAGATTTCGGCGCCACCCAAGGACAATGAGGCGGTGCGCACTTCGGGGGGCAGCTCAACCGGAGGGTTCTCCTCCCAGGACCTGAAGAAGGTAACGATGGCCTCGATCTGGTCGGTATCGAGCGGCCCGCCCTGGCTGCTGCCGAAGGGCGACATGCCGAAGTTCGGTTGACCCTGCTCGATGATCGCCCGAAGTGTGAAGTCATCGCGCGTACTCAGGTACTCGCTGGAGCTAATGGGGGCGATCACATCGCCAGCCCGAGTCGGGTTGGCGCCACCCTCGCCAAAGTCACCGTGGCAGGCGGAGCAGTGCTGGGCGAACAGCGTCCGGCCCTGCTCGACCGGTGCGCCGCGCGCTGCATCATACGTATGACTGACAAGCGCATCGAGCTGGGCGGGCGTAAGCGTCTGGCCCCAAACCGGCATGGTTTCGTGGGGGCCGCCCTCGAGGATGGTTTGCTGCGCGCTGGCCAGGTCGCTGGCAAGGGGCACCAGCGCACCGTGACAGCTCGTGCAATGCTGGCGGAACAAGTCCTCGGCCTCGGGATTGGCCAGCGGATCGACCACAAAAGCGGCCAACGTCTCGACCTGCTCCGGCTCGAGCCGGCCCCGCCAGCCGGGCATTTCCAGGTGAAGACCGCCTTCTTCGATGATCTGGCGCAGCTCGGCGCGCTCACCCTCGAAGGCCACTGCCTGACCATGGCAGCTGGTGCAATTGACCGTATAAAGACGCTGGCCGTCAGGTGCGACCAGGAAGTTGAGCAGATCGGTTCGCTGCTGGGCCGACAAGGTATTCGTCCAGTCCGGCACCGCGACCTCGGCGTGCGGCTCGAAAGCGGCCGCCTGGTCGAGGGCCGTCTTCAGGAGGGCGGGGCTGGTCGCCACCAGATCCGGGGCTTGATGACAGGCGCCGCAGTTGGTGTTGAATAGCCGGCTGCCGCTTGGCGACGAGATGAAGCCAGCCAGCGCGTCAATCTCATCGGTGTCGAGGTCGGCGCTCCACGCGGGCATCCCCTGGCTGTGCTGGCCCTGGGCGATGACCTCATGGATATTGACGCCGGCTTGGACCTCGATCGATGGTCCATGACAGCCGGCGCAGTTCTGGACGTAGAGGGCGGCCACCGGGTCTCCGAGCTCGGCCTCGGCCGGGGGGGCCGCCTCCAGCAGCGCTTGAACGGTCAGAAACAGGATGCCAATCACAACCAGCGAAGTGGCTCCCGTGACCCATGGCCGGTCGAATGGATGACGCCGGCGCGTTCGGTCGAGGAACGGCAGCGCCAGCAGGGCAACGAGGAAAAGCGTCGGCAAGACAAAAACACCGAGCACCTCCAGGTCGCCCGGGAAATACTTGAGCAGTTGGAACAAGAACAGGAAGTACCATTCGGGCCGCGGTGTGTAACCGGAGTCGGCTGGATCCGCCCTGGCCTCCAGCGGTGTGCCGGCGAACGTCGCCAAGGCGAACAGGACGACCAGAATGATGAGCGAGACAACGGCGTCTTTGAAGACGACATCCGGAAAGAACGGGACGCCGTGTTGCTTGGCCTGCTGGTAGCGCTCCCGGTACTCCTGTTTCTGCCGATCATCCATCGGTCGGTTCCTTCTGGCGCTCCGGAACCTGACTGATGCCGTGCTTGATCACCAGGTACATGTGTCCGCTGAGCAGGGCAAGCAGGCCGGCCGGCAAAACCCACACATGAACGCCGTAGAAGCGGGCCAGCGTGATGGCCGACAGCTCACTGCCGCCGCGCAGCAAACGCAGCATCCAATCGCCGACAAACGGGGTCACCTGGGCGATGCGGGTGCCAACGGTGGTGGCCCAATACGCTTTCTGGTCCCATGGCAGCAAGTAGCCGGTGAAGCCAAAACCTAGGACGGTCAGCAGCAATAAGACTCCGGTCAGCCAGGTGACTTCGCGCGGGTACTTGTACGAACCGTAGTAGATCACCCGCAACATGTGCAGGACGGCCAGCACGACCATGGCGCTTGCCCCCCAGTGGTGCAGACCGCGGATCAGCCAGCCGGCAGGAACCTGTGAGCTGATGTACTGAACGCTGTCATAGGCGTGGTCGGGAGTTGGCACGTAGTAGATAGTGAGCAGAATGCCGGTGACGATCTGGTTGATGGCAACCAGCAAGCTGGCGCTGCCCAGCGTATACAGCCAATTGACCTTGGGCAGCTTGCGCAGGAAGATGGCCTGCCAAATCTGGCGATACGCAATTCGTTCGTCAACCCAATCTGCCAGTTTGCTCGCCATCTCAAGACCCCAGGATCGAAATCTGGTCGTCTTCCACCTGGACTTCATATGCATCCAGGGCCCGTGGAGGCGGACCTGAAACGACGGCGCCACTGCGATCAAAGACGCCATTGTGGCACGGACAGAAGAACTCTTCCCGGTCTGGGATCCAACGCACCCGGCAACCGAGATGGGTACAGACATTGGACAAGGCCGTGAACTCCCGGCCGTCATTGGTGATCACATAGACCGAGAGCTCTTCCCGGTCTGTGATCCAACCAGAGGTCCGCTCAATGGTGGTCTTGAACAGTGTCGGAACCCCAAGCTCAACCTTGTCGATGGAGCCCAATCGGATCCAGACTTGCTCCTGGGCGCGCTCAAGTGCCGGCGCCAGCAGGTAGGCGACAGCCGGAATGCCGTACAGGGCGGTGATCAGGCCGCCAATTCCCCAGGTAAGCAATCCAAGAAACCCTCTGCGTTCAACGCGCTGTTCCGATGACATTACGCGCCCTGCCTCCTGTGACGGGGACCATGATCAACCGCGTGCTGCTTGGTCCGGTAGCTAGAGAATAGCACCAGCGGGCTTGCCGTGCATATAGAGCTAGCGGAGCCCTCCACACAATGGATTGGCGGAAAGCCCGGGCGTTTCTTGCCGAGCCGGCCGGCCCATAGAGATTGGGGAGCCATGGAAGCTTCTGGGAGGCGGGGTGCGGCACCCAGCAAGACCTGGGCCAGCGGCCCCAACATTGCGCAGGGAACAGCCTGCGCCATAAATAGGAAGATGTAAGTGGGGAGAAGAACCCTGCGAGACGATCCTTCACGGCCTGCATCGGAGCTCCTACAATGTGGACGAGGTCGGCCGGTCCGCCTGCCTCGTCCGGGGTGGCATGGCTGAATCGGGCTAGCCCTCCGGCGCGCCGGCCTCGATCCACTGGCGGATCCAATCCAGCTCCTGCCCAGTGAACTGTCCCGGGTGATCCCCGCGCGCCTGGCGTTGAACAATCACGCTTGATTCCGGTTCGGCGGGGACGATGCCGGGCCCGGAAACGCCGCCTTCCAAGGCTTGATCGTAGCTCGCCACCGATAGGCCCCCAAAGGGGGACTCGCCGCCGTGGCATGCGCCGCAACGGCTGGCGAACAACGCCCCCATGCCGTCCGTCCAGCTGGTTGGCATGGGAACTTCGCTTGAGCCGGCCAGCGGTGGCTGTGTCGGGGCGGCCGTCGGTTCCGGGGTGGCGGTAAAGGGCACGAAGGCCGGACCGGCCTCGGCTGGCGGTGGTACGGTCTCGATCGCTGTCTGCTCAAAGGTGGCGAACAGGAAGATTCCAATCAGCATGCTGGCCGCCAGGACGCCGTAAATCGGGGCAAAGATCAGACGTCGGCGACGAATTCGTTCTGGCGGCTGAGGGCGGTAGTCCAACCCGGCCTTGCGGTCGGCCAGCTCGATGGGGTGTTCATCGAGCATCACCTCTTCGCTCATGTACCCGCTGAACATGCTGCGATTGAAGCGGCGTATGTGGACGTGGTACATGTGCCACAGAATGATGGCCAGCACAGCCAACAAGGCTTCACTGCCATGGGCCGCTTTGGCAGCCGGAATCACCTGCCCGGGCAGGAATCGGGTGGTGGCAATTGGGTTCCACATGAAGAACCCGGTGATGACCATAACGACCGTCCCCCACACAAAGGCCCAATACTCGGCCTTCTCCTCGAAGGTGTAGCGGCCCTGCTGGGGACGGCGTTCCTCGGCGCCAAAGTTGTAGCGCAATGTTTGCCAGGCGTTGCTCACGTCATCGAGGCTGGGCAGCATCTCGGGCCGGCCACGGCGTACGAACAACCGGTAGCCGACAGCCCCCAGGTGGTAGACGACTTCCAGCAGTAATACGATGGCTGCCGCCCGATGGATGATGCGCACGGTCTCGATGCCCCCCATCCAGCCAATGAGCGTGACCGAAATCTGGCTGGCGGCGAACTTTTGCACCAGGCCGGTGATCGCCAGGATGGTGAAGCTGCCCATAGAGACCCAGTGCTCGATGCGGTAGGTGACGGGGAAACGCAGATGTCTGGTCGGCTCACTCATCGGCGTTTTGTCTTTGGCGCCGGCGCTCAATCAGGCGCCGGCCGGCGTCGCTAACGACGAACACGGCCATTCCACCGAGCACCCCCGGGATGAAGAATTTGTAGAAGAGGTCAACAAAGTAGACCAACGGCCAGTGATCGGGACTTGGACGGTAGTGGCTCAGCCAGGCCGAGGGGAAGTTGGGGCTGGCGCTCGGATGGCACTTCTGGCAAGTGAGGACCAGGTTCTCCCTAATCACCGGGCTGTCGGGGTCGGAGGCACTGGCGATATCGTGCACGCCGTGGCAATCGATGCACACCGGCTTGTTGGTGACCTGGTCGGGTGCCACTTGTTGGAACAGAGTGACCGTGGTGCCGTGGAAATCGGTGACGTAGGTATCAAACACGTCGGTGCTGATGTCGTACTTGGTCATGAGCTCTTCGTCGGCATGGCACTCGGCGCACAGCTGTGGCGAGAACAAGCGAAATTGGGCGTTGGTGCTGGGCCCCTCGGTGTCGTGGACACCGTGGCAATCGACACAGCTGGGCACATCGGGGTTGCCCTCACCGAGCAAGGCATTGCCATGGACGCTTTCGGCATAGCGGTCGAATATCGTCGTGTGGCACTGGCGGCAAGTCTGTGGGATCTGGCTGCGCGGCTCCCCCGCCGGCCGGATGTTGTGCACGCCATGGCAGTCGGTGCACACAGCGGCATTGAAGTCGCCGGAGGCCAGGGCTTGCTGGTGGACGCTGTCCAACGAGGCCTCATATTTGTCTTCGTGGCAGCCGCGGCAAGTCTGATAGTGGAAAACGGTGTAGCCGCGCCGTGTATTGCCCTCGTAGGCTGGGTGCGGGTAGCCGTCGATTTCTGTGTGGCAATCAACACAGCCGATAGCAGCCATCCCGTGGACCGAGTTCTCAAAGGCCCCGGGGAACACGGTCAGGTCAAGAATTTGGCCCGAGGGAAGTTCGGTGTGAAGGTCTGGCGAGGCGTGGCAGGCCAGACAACTGTTATTATCGGTTTCTTGGAAACGCGGCTGGGGCCCACCATCGGCGGAAGCCAGGGCAAACGGGATCGCCACCAGCACGAGAGTGGCGATTAAACCCAACCATCGCCAGTGATGGCTGGGCCCGCCTGGTGGGGGGGGAGAGGCCGGTGGGAACAAACGCTGGATCAAACACCACCTCGCTGCGATGGCCGCCGGCTGGTTGCAGCTGGGAAAATCCGGCTTGCGGCGGCTCTGGCCTGGATGCACATGTGAGTATACGACATTGTTCGTCAACCCATAGACATATCTGTTAAGTCATTCGGCGCAAATCTACCATGACCATCGTCGGCCAGTTGGTCGAGCGAAAGATGATAGAATCGGTCGTATCTAGCCTTAAGGACCGCTGCCCGGAGGGCTCTGGATGGAAACCCCAGCAAGACCACCGATCGCCCAGCCAACCACCAGTCGCGCCAAATTCATCATTGGTGGGCTCCTGATCGCGGCCGCGGTGATCTATTTGATCGTTTCGTCCACCCAGGCGTCGGCCCAGTACTACCTGACCATCGACGAGCTGGTTGGCCAAACCGGTGACTTTGACGATCGCGACTTGCGGGTAAGCGGCGCCGTGTTGGGCGACTCGATTCACTACGACACCGAGACCCTGACCCTGGAGTTTACCGTCGTCAATGTCCCGGGTGACCTGGACTTCATTGAACAGCAGGGCGGCCTGGCCGAGGTTCTGCACCAAGCCGTCAACAACCCCGATGCCACGCGGCTGCCGGTGCGCTACATTGGGCCGATGCCGGATCTGCTGCGGCATGAAGCGCAGGCCATTGTGACTGGCCGGGTGGGTGCCGACGGCGTATTCGAGGCCGACGAACTCCTGTTGAAATGCCCCACGCGTTACGAAGAGGAAGTCCCAGTCCAAGCGGCCGAGGCTTGATCCCCGGATGCCGCCAGCCAGCCGGCACCTAACCGCCCTATGATTGCCAATCTTGGCTTCCTGACCATCGCCCTGACCCTGCTGGTGGCACTTTACGGCGCAGTGGCAGCCGCCTATGGCGCCATCAACAAGCGCCCCGGGCTCGTTGAGAGCGCCCGGCGGGCCATGGTCCTGACCTTCCCACTAATAAGTCTGGCCGCCATCGCCATCATCACCCTGCTGGTGTCCGGCCAGTACCAAATTGGCTACGTGGCCTCGGTGACCAGCGAGGCGATGCCGGCCTACTTGAAGGTGACCGCCCTGTGGGGCGGCCAGGAGGGTTCGCTCGTCTTCTGGTCGTGGTTGATGGCCGGTTTTGCCACCGCCGCCAGCCTGCGGCGCTGGGATCGTGACCGGGAGTTCTTGCCCTGGGTCATCTTCGTGACGATGGTCACCCTGGCCTTCTTCCTATCATTGGTCGTTTTCTTCGAGAATCCATTTGCCCGGTTATGGCAGGCGGCTGATGGCGGACAGCTGACGGCCATGTTTCAGCCAGCCGGTGCCCTGCCGCTCACCCCGGCCGACGGCCGCGGGCTCAATCCGCTGTTGCGGCACCCCGGGATGATCATCCACCCGCCGATGCTCTACCTGGGCTTCGTGTCCTTTGTGATCCCCTACGCATTCGCCATGGCGGCATTGGTGACCGGCCGCAGCGATGACCGCTGGATTCGGCTGACGCGCCGTTGGACATTGATCGCCTGGCTGTTTCTGTCGCTGGGTCTGATCTTGGGCGGGCGCTGGGCATACGACGTGCTGGGTTGGGGCGGCTATTGGGGTTGGGATCCGGTGGAAATTGCCGCCTTTATGCCCTGGCTCACGGGCACCGCCTTCCTGCATTCGGTCATGGTCCAGGAAAAGCGCGGCATGCTCAAGCATTGGAACATGGCGCTGATCATCATGACCTATGCACTGGTCATTTTCGGCACCTTCCTGACCCGCTCGGGTGTGCTCTCGTCGGTTCACTCGTTCGCCCAATCGGCCATCGGGCCCATGTTCTTTGGCTTCATCAGCGTAACCTTCCTGGTTTCGCTGGCCCTGCTCATCAGTCGCTGGCGCAGTTTCCGCGGCGACAACGAACTGCATTCCTTCTTCTCGCGCGAGTCGCTGTTCCTGCTCAACAACTTGCTCTTCATGGGCATCCTGGTCGTGTGCTTCTGGGGTGTCATCTTCCCGTTGATATCCGAGTTGGTCGCCGGCCAGAAGGTGACGGTCGGCCCCGCCTTCTACGAACGGGCCACCGGCCCGCTGTGGGCCGGCCTGCTGCTGCTAATGGGAATCGCCCCGCTGTCGGCTTACGGCCGGTCGAGCGCCCGGAATTTGGGCCGTTCCTTGTGGAAGCCGGCGGCCTTCTCGCTGCTCGTACCGCTGGCCGCGTTGGCGGCCGGCTTGCGTTTGTGGTCGGCGATCGCCGGCTTCTGGTTGATCGGACTGGCGGTGCTGGTCACGCTGTACGAGTTCTGGCGTGGGGCACTGGCTCGCCACCGATTGCACGAGGAAAGCCTGCCCAAGGCGCTGTGGAATCTGGCTGGCCGCAACCGACGGCGCTATGGCGGTTATGTCATCCATCTTGGCGTAGTTGTCATGGCGATCGGCATCATCGGCATCGAACTATTTCAGAGCGAAACCCAGGGGACGCTGGCCCAGGGGGAACAGTTGACACTGGGTCCCTACGTCATGACGTATGAATCGCTGGCCGAGTTCAATACGCCCGACGATCGGCAGGTGGCGCGGGCGGTCGTGTCTGTCTACCGTGATGGCCGGCATGTCGGCGACCTCTACCCTCGGCGCGATTACTACTTCCTGGCCGAACAACCGATGACCATCCCTGGTGTGCGCTCGACTCTTGAGGATGACTTCTACGTGCTGCTCGTCGGCTGGGAGCCGATCGCGGCCGAAGGCGCCACCTTCAAGGTCTACCGCAATCCGCTGGTCAATTTCGTCTGGCTCGGTGGCTTGGTTTTCATCCTGGGGACGGCCGTCGCCGCCTGGCCGGCAGCCGACAGCGCAGCCGAACGTCGCCGGCTCGAGGCGAGCCGGGCCGCCATGGCCGGAGCCTAGGCAGCCGTGATCAGCTTGCGCCGCCGCTGGCTGGGGGCACTGCTCTGCGTTGGGTTCCTTCTGACTGCCTGGGTCACTGGCGCCCGGGCCCAGGGCGGCGGACCAACCGACGATGAGGTCAACCGGATCGCCAAAGGGCTCTACTGCCCGGTCTGCGAAAACGTGCCGCTCGATGTGTGCCCGACCCAGGCCTGTATCCAATGGCGGGCACTCATCCACGAGAAGCTGGCAGCCGGCTGGAGCGAGCAGGAAATCAAGGACTACTTTGTCGACCAATATGGCGATCGGGTGCTGGCGACGCCGCCAGCCCGCGGCCTGAACTGGTTGATCTACCTGCTGCCGCCGGCGGCCATCCTGGCCGGGGCCGGCGTGTTGGTAGGAGTCCACCGTTCGTGGCGCCGGGCTGACAGTGGGCCGCCTACCGAAACGGTCGGGGCCAGCCAGGATCCTTACGTTAAGCGTATGGAGGCCGAGTTGTTGGCGCGCCGCTCCGGTGGGGCCGACGCGGGGGAAGAAGGGTGACGATCCACGAAGACCTGACCTCAGGTCTGGCCCACGAGTCAGTGCCGGCGGGCGTCGCAGCCGACGGCGTCCGGTCCCGGCCCGCGTGGGGAACGGTTGCCATTGTGCTCGGCGTGCTGGCGCTGCTGGTCATCGTCGGCCTGAGCCTGATCCGCTCTCAAGAAGGACCAGTAGCGGTCGGCGCCACAGCGCCATCCTTTGAATTGACAACCTTTGATGGGGAGCTGCTCACGCTCGATCAGCTTGAGGGTCGGGTCGTCCTGGTCAATTTTTGGGCCTCGTGGTGCCTGCCGTGTGAAGATGAAGCGGCTGAATTGGAGCAGGCTTACCGAGAATATGGCCCGCAGGGCGTGGTCTTTTTGGGGGTCAACTATGTGGACACCGAGCCCGAAGCGATGGCCTATCTCGACAAATTCGACATCACTTATCCGAATGGGCCCGATCTGGGCACGCGTATAGCCCAGGCGTTTCGCATTCGCGGCGTGCCCGAAACCTTTGTGATCGGCCGTGACGGAATGATCACATCCGTCATGAAGGGCCCTTATCCTTCGCTGGCCGCCATCGAAGCCGCCCTGCAGACGGCGCTGACGCCCTAGCGACCAGCGCCGCCCCGCGCGGCGCTGGGGTCATCCGACCTGCCGGCACCGAAGAGTACAAGTATGGACCTTGCAACCATTCTGATCAGTCTGGCGCTCATCTTATCGGTGGGCGCTTATCTTGCCCGCCCGTTCGTCGAGCGCAGCGCCATTCGCGTGACCGCCGCCGATCACGAACGATCTGCCTTGCTAGCCGGACGCGAACGGGTGCTCGCCGGGCTCGAAGAGCTGGATATGGACCGGACCATGGGTAAGCTAGACGAGGACGACTACCAGCAGCAGCGGCTGGAACTGCTGACCGAAGGCGCCCAGATCCTGCGCCGCCTCGATGACCTGGCACCGGCAGCGTCCAGCCGGGCCCCGGACCTCAGCTCGGCCGATGACGAATTGGAAGCCAGAATCGAGCGGCAGGTCGAGCTGCTGCGGGCTTCGAATGCGGGGCAGGGCCGGACTGCCTTTTGCCCGGCATGCGGCCACAAAACGCAGGCCGGCGACAGCTTCTGTACCCTTTGTGGTCAGCCCCTTCACCAGGCGGACCAAAGTTGAGGCGCAGCCCAAGTCTGCTGCTGGCGCTGGCTGTGCTGCTGACCGGCTGTACCCTGGCCGGTGACGTTACTCCGCCACCAGGCAGCGCCCTGATCCGGCCCCCAGCGACGCAAGCCCCGCCCCCATCGAGCACTGCCCCCAGCCGGCCACCCGATCTCTCGTCGGGCGCGGCCATCTATCAGGAACGCTGTGCCCCGTGTCATGGTGAAAGCGGCCAGGGCGACGGGGAACAGGCGGGTCAATTGCCGGTGGCGCCGGCGGCGCTGGCCGATCCGGAGCTGGCGGCCCAGGCCTCGCCGGCCGACTGGTACCAGACCGTGACCGAAGGCCGGATCGACCGCTTCATGCCGCCGTTTGTCAGCCTAACCGATCAACAGCGTTGGGATGTCGTCGCCTACAGCCTTTCGCTTGGCATTGCCGACTCGGTCGCCGCCCAGGCGCGCCCGCTGTATGCCGACCACTGCGCCGAATGCCACGGCCCCGCAGGAGAGGGGGCCGAGCGCGGGCCGGCCTTGGCCGACCTGGCGAGCTATGCCCAGCGCTCACGGGACGCCATTAGCACCGTGATCGCCGGCGGCCAAGCCAGCGGGATGCCGGGCTTCGAGGGGGCCCTATCGCCGGAGGAAATTGACGCCCTGGCGGCGCTGGTGCAGCGGCTTCCGGCCGAAGCCCAGACGGCTGCGGAGCAGGAAGCGGGCGATCCGCCGCCGGTCGAGGACCAAGCCGCGGCCCAAGGCCGGATCCAAGGCCGGGTCACCGCCGGAACCGAGGACTCACCCATCAACGAACCCGTCGAGGTCACGCTGCATGCCTTCGATGGCCAACAGGAGGTCTTCACGGAGACGGCCACAGCCAACGGTGCCGCCGGGTTCTCCTTCGGGGAGCTCGAGGTTGTCGTCGGCCGGTTGTACGTTGTCACCGCTGAATACGAGGGTGTGCGCTACTCGTCGGAGGTCGCCCACCTGACCGAGCTGGGCGAGTCTCTCGAACTGGATGTGCCGGTCTTCGATGCGACGGCCGATGCCTCGCAAGTGGCCGCCAGCCGGGTGCATCTGCTGCTCGAGCAAGGCCCAGATGGGACGCTGCGGGCCATCGAGCTGTGGCTGCTGGCCAATCTTGGAGAGCAAACCGTCGTGCCGGTTGATGGTCTGGGCGGGGTAGTGATCGCCTTGCCGCCGGAGGCCAGCAACCTTCGCTTCGAAGAAGGGCAGCTTGGTGACCTGTACCAGCCGACCGAGGCCGGCTTCCGTTTGCTCAGCCCGATCCGGCCCGGCGGGGAAGCCGCCCAGATTGTGTTCAGCTTCGACCTCCCACTGGATGGCCGCCTCGTTGTGCGCCAACCGCTTACCGTCCCGGTCCAGGTGGTGACGGTGCTGGTGGGCGAAGGCGGACCGATGGTGGAAGCCGACAACATGATCGATCAGGGCTTGCGTCAGGCCGGCGGCGAACAACTGCACCAGTATGACCTGGGCCCGTTCCAGGCCGGCGACACACTCGAGTTGATCTTGGAGCCGCCGGCTTGGTGGTCCCAGATCGATCTCGGTGGTCAGGGCTACGCCTGGCTTGTTGGCCTGCTGGCTCTGGTCGCGGTGGCCGTGGCCCTGTACCGCTGGTACGCGCCGTGGCTGTCGGACCGGCGGGCGCCGGTTCCGGCGCCGCCTGCGGCCGTCGATCCCGATGAGTCGGAGCAAGTCAGACTGTTGCAGGCGATTGCAGCCCTGGATGATGCGCACGAGGCGGGCGAACTGGCGGCGGACGAATACGAGCGGCAGCGCCAGAGTCTCAAGGGCGAGTTGATTGAGCGCATGCGAGCGACTGGTGATTGAAGTCCGTGGTCTGGTTAAGCGCTACGGCCTCAAGCCGGTGCTGCGCGGCCTGACCTTCGAGGCGGGCGACGGCGAGTTCGTAGCGCTGATCGGGCCCAATGGCGCCGGCAAGACGACCTTCCTGCGCATTCTGACCTCGTTGGCCCGGCCAACCGCCGGGCTGGTCAGCATCGCCGGTCTGCCTATCCCCGGCGGCGAGAGCCAGGTCCGCCGCTTGCTAGGTGTAGTCGCCCACCAACCAATGCTGTATGGAGACCTGACCGCCGCCGAGAACCTGCGTTTCTTTGGGCGCATGTACGGTCTGCCCGATCTGGAGCGGCGGCTGACGGAGGTGCTGGCCCTGGTCGGTTTGACGCGGGTTGCTGATGAGTTGGTGCGTGCGTTTTCGCGCGGAATGCAACAGCGGCTCGCCATCGGCCGAGCCATCCTGCATCGCCCGCAGGTTTTGCTGCTCGACGAGCCCCACACCGGGCTTGATCAGGAGGCGGCCGTCATGCTCGACCGACTGCTGTCCGAGGTGGCGGTCGAGGGCAGGACGGTTGTCATGACCTCTCACGATATTGGCCGCGCCCATCGCTTGGCCGACCGTGTCGATGTGCTCTCCCGCGGTGAATTGGTCGCCAGTCTGCCCGTTGCCACGACCAGTCTGGCCCAGCTCACGTCCACCTATCAGCAGGTGACGCGTGTCTGAGGCTGCCGAGCGCACCGATCGGACGACGGCAGCCTCGGGCCAACTGGCCAGCGGCTGGCGCCAGTATCTGCGGGCCATCGCCGCCCTGGTGCGCAAGGATATTGCCGCCGAGGTGCGCAGTTGGGAGCTGGTCGGCGCCATGCTGGTCTTCTCTTTGCTGGTGATCCTGCTGTTCAACTTTGCGCTCGAACTCCAGGTCCAGCTGCGGTCAGAGATCACCTCCGGGGTGCTGTGGGTGACCCTGACGTTTGCTGGCACGTTGGGGCTTAACAGGGCGATGGCCTCCGAACGGGAACGCAACAGCCTGGATGGCTTGCTGCTGACGCCGGTCGACCGCAGTGCCCTGTACTTTGGCAAGACCTTGGCCAACTGGCTGTTCATGCTTTTGGTGGCCGCCATCGTCCTGCCGCTGTTCGGCTTGCTGTACAGCACCAATCTTGTATCCCCCGGGCTGCTGCTGGTTGTGCTGATGGGGACGGCTGGCTATGCCGCCGTCGGCACCCTGCTGGCGACGATGGCCATCCAGACTCGCACCCGCGACATCCTGCTGCCGATCTTGCTGTTTCCGGTCGTCCTGCCGGCGCTGATTGCCGCCGTCAAGGCTAGTGACGGCTATTTGCAGGGCCTGCCGCCCGATGCGATTCGCCCCTGGCTCAATCTGCTGGTAGCATTCGACGTTATCTTTGTGGCGGTAGCCATGATGCTGTATGACTCGGTTGTGCAGGAGTAGCGGGACGCCATGGAGGAAGAACCGATGAAGCCGATGCCAGCGGGGTTGAGGGTGCTGACCGGATTGACGGTCGTCTTGTTTGGCCTGGCCCTGTACATGGTGTTCGTTTATGCGCCTCGTGAGGTGGTTATGGGCGAGGTGCAGCGGGTGTTTTACTTCCACGTCGCCGCTGGCTGGGTTGGTGCGCTGGCGTTTCTGGTGGTGGCCATCGCCGGCATTATCTACCTGACGCGAGGTGGCCGCCGCTGGGATCATGTTGCGGTGGCCTCGGTCGAAATTGGGGTGGTCTTCACACTGATCAATATCGCCAGTGGCTCGATCTGGGCCCGCCCAATTTGGAATACGTGGTGGACATGGGACCCAAGGCTGGTGACGGCCACCGTGATGGAGTTGGTCTACATTGCCTACCTTATGCTGCGCCAGGGGATCGAGGATCCGGACCGGCGGGCCAAGCTGGGCGCAGTCTACGGCATCGTCGGTTTCATCAGCGTCCCGATGACCTTCCTGTCGATCCGGCTGCTGCGCACGATCCACCCGGTCGTCATCGGCAGCGGCGATCCGACGGCTGAGGGCGCCTTCGACATGACCCCCGGCATGCTGCAAGCCTTCCTTTTCAGCCTGCTCACCTTCACCTTTGTCTACGCCAGCCTGTTGTGGCACCGGCTGCGCTTGCAGTCGCTGGCGGATCGTGTCGAAGAATTGAAACTGCGAGTGCTATCCGCCTAGCTGGACGGGAGAGGAGCCTGTATGTTGCTGCAAGAGGGTCCGGCCGACACCCTGGGTTATATGCTGCTCGGCTACGGCGTCATCCTGGGTATCATGGCGGTCTATTTGGTCAATCTGCTGCTGCGATTCCGAAATCTGCGCCAGGACCGCGCCCTGCTGGAGGATCTGGTCGACGAAACCGAACAATCCGCGCAATGAGCCAGCCGGCATCAGGCAGTGCGCTCCGGCCCGGGCCGGAGCGTTTTCTTTATTGACCGGGACCGGCGGCTATAATGGCCGGCGGGAGAAGTTGCATGGAATCAACCCAACCCTCCTCGGCCCGGGCCGAGGCTGGTGAACTCAATTGGCAGGCGATCGCGCTGCAAGCGCTACGCTCCCGGCGTCTTGACGAGCTAGAAGAAGCCGCGTTGGCGCCTCAGGGTGAGGTGCCCTACCAGTTCTCGGCCAAGGGCCACGAGCTGGCCCAAATCCTGCTGGCCCAGCACCTGACGCAAGGACACGACGCCGCCGGCGTGTACTACCGCTCGCGGCCGTTCATGCTTGCCGTCGGGCTGGAGTTGGACGAAGCGTTGGCCGCCGGGATGGGCCTGGGGGGAAGCCCGTCGGAAGGGCGGGACGTCGGCGTGGTCTTTTCGCTGCCGCCGCGACGGGGCGTCACCGTGCTGCCGGCCTCGGGTGATGTCGGCGCCCAGTACACACCGGTTGCCGGTTGGGCGCAGGCCATCCGCTACCACTGCGATGTGCTTCAAGACAGAGATTGGGATGGCGCCATCGCGGTCGCCCTGGGCGGCGATGGCTCGGTCGCCACCAATGGCTTTTGGTCAGCGCTGACGATGGCCACGACCCTGGCGCTGCCGATGCTGTTCTTCATTGAGGACAACGGCTATGGCATTTCGGTGCCGGCCCATTTCCAGACGCCGGGCGGCGACATTGCCGCCAACCTGGCCAGCTTCGAGGGCCTGGCGGTGCTGGCGGGGTCGGGCACGCAACCGGCCGAGACGGCGGCGCTGGTGGCGCAGGCGGTCGAGAGCGTGCGGCGCGGCGACGGTCCGTGTCTGCTGCGGCTTCAAGTCCCGCGCCTGACCGGCCACACTTTTATCGACAACCAGGCTTACAAGGACGAGGCCATGCTGCAGGCCGAACGGGCCAGTGATCCATTGGCGGCGCTCGAAGCCGTCGTCGGCCGGGCCGCTTGGCAAGAGCTGGATCGTCAGGCTCGAGACGAAGTCGAACACGCCCTGACGAGCGCGCGCCAGCGAAAGCCAGCGGCCGAGCCGGCCGTGCGGCACGTGTTCGCCGAAGGGGCTCCGGCCGAGGTCGGAGGAATCGAGCGGGACGAGGAGGCAAGCAGGCAGGCCGCGGCAGAGCCGAACACCAATGGGCCGCGCCGCAACATGATCGAGACCGTGCGCGCCGTGATGCACCAGGAGCTGGCCGACAACCCGCGCGCCCTGATCTTCGGGGAGGATGTGGGGGCCAAGGGCGGGGTGCACGGCGCCACCCTGGGGCTGCAGGCCGCCTTCGGCGAACGCCGCGTCTTTGATACGTCGCTGTCCGAGGAAGGCATCCTTGGCCGCTCGGTCGGCCTGGCCCTGGCCGGCCTGCTGCCCATCCCCGAAATCCAATTCCGCAAATATGCCGATCCGGCGACAGAGCAGATCAACGACCTGGGCACCTTGCGCTGGCGCACGGCTGGCAAGTTTGCGGCGCCGGTCGTCGTGCGCATCCCGGTCGGCTTTTCCAAGAAGATCGGTGACCCGTGGCACTCGGTCACCGGCGAGGCCATCTACGCGCATACCCTGGGTTGGCGGCTGGCCTTCCCCAGCAACGCGGCGGATGCTGCTGGGCTGTTTCGGCAGGCGCTGCGCGGCAGCGATCCGACATTCTTCTTCGAGCACCGCGCCTTGCTCGACGCGGCCGAAGCTCGGCGCCCCGATCCCGGGCCGGCGTACCAGTTGCCATTTGGCCGGGCCGCCCGTCTGCTTCCAGGTGATGAGCTGACGCTGGTCACCTGGGGGGCGATGGTCTACCGCTGCCTGGAAGCGGCCGGGTCTTTCGACGGTCGCATCGATCTGCTCGACCTACGCACCATCGTGCCCTGGGACCAGGAGGCGGTGCTCGCTTCGGTTCGCCGCACGGGCAAAGCGCTGATCGTGCACGAGGACACCTGGACCGTCGGTTTCGGCGCCGAGGTAGCATCGACCGTTGCCGAGCAGGCCTTCCAGTTCTTGGATGGACCACCCCGCCGGCTGGCGACGCCCGACGTGCCTATCCCCTACGGCCGGGCCTTGGCCGAACAGGTGCTGCCCAGTACGGAGATGATCGCCCACGCGATCGACGACTTGCTCAACTTCTAGGCGGTCGAGACCGGTCAGGGGCCGGTCACCCGCAGCGTGATACACTCCGTCCGCCATGGATTCGAAGTCCCGACAGACGCTGGAGCTGCCCAAAGTCCTCGACCAGCTGGCAGCCCTGGCGCACTTTTCCGCCTCCAAAGAACTGGCCCGCCGGTTGGCGCCAACCATCGAGTTGGATCAGGTGCGGGCGCGTCTGACAGCCACTGCTGAAGCGCGCCAACTGCTCGAGTCCAATCCCGAGCACACCATCGGTGGGGCCCGCGATGTCCGGCCGCTGACCGAGCAGGCCGACCGGGGGCTGTCGCTCGAGCCGAGCGACTTCCTGATGGTGCGGGACTGCCTGATTGCCGGCAGGACGCAGGCTCGATTTCTTGCCCAGCGGGCCGATCAGCTGCCGATCTTGGGGGCGATGGCCGAAGGCATCCACATCCCCGAGGGCTTAATCGACCGCATTTCCCAGGTCGTCGACGACCGGGGCGAGGTGCGGGATTCGGCCTCGGACAAGCTGGGCGCGATCCGCCGCCAGCACAAGGTCGTCCATGAGCGGCTGACAACCAAACTGCAGGCGATGCTGGCGGACAGCAAGATTGCCGGCCTGCTGCAGGAATCCCTGGTCACCCAACGCGAGGGTCGATATGTGCTGCCCCTGCGCGCCGAGCACAAAGGCAAGCTCAAGGGCATCGTGCACGACCAATCGTCGTCGGGGGCGACCTTGTTTGTCGAGCCGCTGACGGTGGTGGACCTGAACAACGAAGCGCGCCAACTGGCCCTGGACGAACGCGACGAGATCCGCCGCATCCTGGCCGAACTTAGTCAACGGGTCGGAAGCGACCGCCTGGAAATCGACGGCACGGTGGCGGCGCTGGCCGAAATCGACATGTCCTTGGCCAAGGCCCGCTATGCCGAGTCGTTGGGGGCGGCCGCACCGGACATGAAGCCGATGCCTCGGCGCGGGTCCGATGGCCGCGTGCGGACGGTCTTCAGCCTGTTCGGTGCGCGTCATCCGTTGCTAGATCAGGAGACGGTTGTGCCGGTCGACCTGGTGCTGGAAGACGGCACCCGGGCGCTGGTCATCACCGGGCCGAACACCGGGGGCAAGACGGTCGCCCTGAAGACGGCGGGATTGTTGACTCTGATGGCCCAATGCGGGCTGCACTTGCCGGTGGAAGCCGGCAGCCAACTTTCGGTCTTCGAGCAAGTGTTTGCCGATATCGGTGATGAGCAGTCGATTGAGCAATCGCTGTCGACCTTTTCCGGCCACGTGGCCAACATCGTGCGAGTGTTGGAAGACGCGGATGAGCGCTCGCTCGTGCTGCTCGACGAATTGGGCGCGGGCACCGATCCGCAGGAAGGTGCGTCGCTGGCGATTGCCATTCTGCAGGAGTTGTTGGAACGTGGTTCGACCACTCTGATTGCCACCCATTACCCGGAGTTGAAGACGTATGCCCATGTGACCGACGGCGTGCGTAATGCCTCGGTTGAGTTTGATCTGGAGAGCCTCAAGCCGACGTACCGACTGACGTTGGGATTGCCCGGTCGGTCCAACGCGCTGGCCATCGGTGAGCGACTGGGTCTACCGCTGGCGATTATCGAGCAAGCCAGACGGCGCCTGTCGCCTGATGATCTGGCGTCTGAGAAGTTGTTGGACGAGATCCACCGGCAACGTGAGGCGGCCGATCGGGCGGCGGCGGCGGCCGAACAGGCTCGGCTCGAAGCCGACGAAATCCGGCTGGAGCTGCGCCAACAGCGTCAGGGCATCGAGGATGAGCGCCGGGGGATTCTGGATGAAGCGCGGCGCGAGGCCCGCCACATGCTGGAGACGATCCAACATACCATCGAGACGTTGCGCGGCAAGCTGACAAAGGCGGGCCAATCCTTGGAGGCGGTTGAAGCGGCCAAAGCGGAAACCGAGTCCTTGGCCGCGCAGTTGGATGAGCCAATCGAACGCCGGCGAGTCGAGCCGGCGGACGATCCCATTGAGATTCGTCCGGGCGACCGTGTCTACCTGGCTACGCTCGGCAGCGAAGGCGTCCTGGCCGAGTTGGGCGAGCGTGAAGTTGAGGTCCAGATCGGCAAGCTGCGCATTCGGGCCGGGCGGGACGAGGTGCGGCCGGTGGCGCGGACCGAGTCCGAGCCCAGCGCCCGGCCGCTGGAGCGACAGGTCAGAGTCAGCGTTGCAGACGGTCCCCCACCATCGGCTGAATTGGACCTACGTGGCCTGACCGCCGAGGAAGCCGAGGTAGAGCTTGAGCGACGGCTTGACGCCGCCTTCTTGGCCGGCCTGGCCATGCTGCGTGTAATCCATGGCAAAGGAACGGGCACGCTGCGCCAGGCGGTGCGCCGCGCCCTGGATGGAAGCGCATACGTTGCCTCCCACCGGCCCGGCGAGCCCGGTGAAGGTGGTCAAGGGGTGACCGTCGTCTCGCTGGCGACCGGCTAGGCCCCCTCGGCCATCAACAGCGACGGCGGCAGCGACCAATCAAGCCGCCAACCACCATCTTGTTGAGATAAGCAGACAACGCCGGCGTTGTGGAACTGCACCGGTTGACTCGTTTCGTCGCCGGTAAGCAGCAGGCCTACCAGCCGGGCCAGGTGCGGTAGGTGACCGACCAGCATCACATCATGGGTCATCGCCTCCAGCTGGTCACGCCAAACCTTGGGATCATCGTTGGGGGCTAGACCGTCGGCGTTGCGCACACCGAGAGGAGGGTGGAGCCGACCAGCGAGCAGCTCGGCCGTCTCGGCCGACCGCCGCTTGCCGCTGTGCCAGATGCGGGCGACCGGCGCAGCCTTGGCCGCCGCCAAGCGCCCGGCGACACTTTCCACGATGGTCCGCCCGGCCTCGGTCAGCGGCCGCTCGGGGTTATCTTCTTTGGTGGTGGCCTGACCGTGTTGCACCAGGTACAGGCGCATGGGATTGTTCCTTTCGTCGAGGTAATCAGCGACGCGAGGCGAATCAGACCGACCAGGCGAACAGCAGGTGGCCCAGGTGATAGATGGCCAGCGCCGCCAGTCGGCCCCGGCTTGGCGACCGGCCCTCCAGATCCATCAAACGTAGGCCGCTGGCCAGCATGACCAACGTTGCGGCGACGGCGCCGAGCAGGGTTTGCGGACCGCCGAGCAATCGCCAACGCCCCCAACCCGCCCAGGCGGCAACTGCGCTCAGTAGAATGAAGATCAAGACCACAAAACGGCGCCGACCCAACGCCGGCACGAGGTACAAGTAGAGCGCCAGCGCGTAGACGCCAAATGGCAGGCCAAGCCAGGGATACATCACGCCGCGGGCGTCGCCGGTGAAGGCCAGGATGAAGGCCGTCTGGGACAGGGCGTGGGCAGCCAGCCGGAACCAGTTTCGATCGTCGGGTAGGATGGTGGCGGCGTCGGCGGCCAACGCCAGCAGCAACCCGGCAACGACCGAACCCTTGTATATTCCGCTTTGCGCCTCGCCGGCCAGCAACGCGGCCAATACGAAGAGGGCGGTTGCCAGCGGCCGCAGCCAGCGGATACGATCAGGCTCAACGCGAAGTTCGGCTCGGAGGTGTAGGGCAGCCGTCACCGCGGCCAGCAACAGCACAAGCATGCGCGCCATGGTTGGCTGATGGTACCTCCAGTCTGACTCAGAAGCGAGCCGCGTAAGGCGGGGAATGGGCAGCAGCGTTTGGACGACCGACGAATTCGTTGTTTCGGCGATGGCGATCCAATAATGGCTGACTATCACGACCGAGAGTGGGGGCGGCCGGTTCGGGAGGCTGTCGCCTTGTTCGAGCGGCTGTGCCTTGAGTCATTTCAATCGGGGCTTTCCTGGCGGCTGATTCTGTCCAAGCGGCCCGCCTTTCGCCGGGCATTCAGTGATTTTGATCCGCCGGTTGTGGCGTCCTACAATGCCAGCGATGTGGATCGGTTGTTGGCCGATGAGGGCATCGTGCGCAACCGGCGCAAGATTGAGGCAACGATTGCCAACGCCCAGGCGTTCCTGCTGCTCAGCCAGCAGGGCCAGTCCTTTTCTGAACTTCTGTGGAGCTTCGTTGGCGGCAGGCCAGTACAGCCAAACCCGCGGCCGACGCGTCTGGCTGACCTGCCGAGCGCTACGCCCGAATCCAAAGCGATGGCTCGGGCGCTCAAGGACCGCGGATTCCGTCATATTGGCCCGACAACCTGCTACGCGATGATGCAGGCGACCGGGATGGTCGATGATCACTTGGCCGGTTGCTTTGTGGTGACGGGCCGCAAGTCAGATGCCTGACAGCCTGCCCGGCGCTGATAACGAGCGGGGACCGAGCTGCGAGGTGGCACTTGGAGCCTGAGCGGCCAACCATCGGCGCAATTATCGAGACCAGCCTGTATGCCCAAGACCTGGTTGTCGTCCGTCGATTCTACGCCGACGTACTGGGGCTGGAGCCGTTCGCTGACGTGGAAGGGCGCCACCTGTTCTTCCGCTGTGGGGCGGGAGTGCTGCTGATTTTCAACCCGCAAGCGACACGTCTGGCGCAGGGTGACGTGCCGGCTCATGGGGCAGAAGGTCCAGGGCACGTGGCCTTCGCCGCGTCGGCCGAGTCACTGCCAGCCTGGCGCCGGCGGCTCGAGGCTGCCGCCTGCCCAATCGAGGCCGAGGTCGATTGGCCCGGCGGCGGCCGGTCGCTGTACTTTCGCGATCCGGCCGGCAACAGCCTCGAGTTGACCACGGCCGCCACCTGGAACTTGCCCAGCTCGGTCGAAAAGCCATGAGCCGGCCCCGCTTGACCATGGCGACCTGCATGTCACCCAACATGGCGGGGGCGGCCGAGGCCCTTGCCAGCTGGCTTAGCCAACATACACGGTTGCAAGTTGAGTTTGTCCGCCATGGCAGCTGGCAATCGCGCCAGGCTGCCTTCGATCGAGCTGAGTTGGACTTGCTTTGGATTTGCGGTCTGCCCTATGTGGAGCGGGCGGACCGTTCAGCGGGTGACATCGTCCCGCTGGCGGCGCCGGTGATGCTGGCCGAACGTTACCGGCGACAGCCGGTCTACTACTCCGAAGTCTTGGTGCCCAACCAATCTGAGGTGCGTTCATTGGCCGATCTGCCTGGCACCACCTGGGGCTACAACGAGCCCGGATCGCATTCCGGCTATGGTGTGATGGCAGCCCATTTGGCCCGGAGCGGGCTCGACTGGCAGTACTTCGGCCAAGTGGTTGAGACCGGTTCACACCTGGCATCGATGGCTGCCTTGCGCCGCGGGGAGATCGAAGCCTCCGCCGTTGACAGCACGGTGTGGGAGACGGCGCTGCGGGCCGAACCGGGATTGTTCGGCACACTGCGCAGCATCCTCACGCTTGGGCCGAGCCCGGCGCCGCCGCTGATCACGCGGCGAGTCATTGCCGATGCTTACGGAGACATGATCCTGCAGGCGCTGGCAGCAATGCCCACTGAGGAGGCCGGCCGGCGAATTTTGGCCGGCGATGGGCTCGGGTTTTGGGCCCCAGTCGAAGATCGGGATTACGATCCGATCCGGCAGATGGCGGCCGAGGCCGCTCGCCTCCAGCCTCCTTGGCAGGTGCCGGCTTAGGATTGGCTGGAGAATTGTGATTCCGCTCGATATTCGGACAATGGCTGCTGGAGACCGAACCTGGGCGGCGGAATGCCGGCAGAATGGCCCGTAGGACTGCCGCGAATCTGCTCGACTTAAACGGTCGTACCGCCAATCTTGCGGGCCCTATCCAACCGGTCTGATTCTCGTTGAACATGTGCAGCTCAGTCTTCGGCCGACCTAGGCGGCCTGCGACCAGGAGCACAAGCCCAAGCATTGGCGGCTTGCCGCCAGCCCGCCCGACGGAGGCCGACCGATAATGGTAAGACCCCGGGTAATCATTGCCATCCTTATGCTGGCCGGACTGGCCTGCAACGCTATTGCCGATCTCAATCCATTCGGCGGCAATGGGCTTGCCTTGCCTGGGGCGGATCGTGCCGCGGAGCCGCAGTCGAGCAGCCCGACGCCCGATGTGCCGCCGGCAGACTTCTACGATGTCAACGGCAACCCGGCCCACCCCGATCCACCAGTGCGAGAAGTCGTCGACTTGATGCTCGCCCAGGTGGAGGCTGGCGAACTGGAGCTGGTCGATGGCGTTGTCGAATTGATGCGCGCCCTGGCCTCCGAGCAAGCGCCACCGGAATTCATCGAGCAACCCGATGGCAAGATGCAGTTTGAGAGCGTGTGGGGATTGACAGCGCTGGCTTATGACCTTTATCAAATCAGCGAGGACTCCGAGTTGAAGGCTGAGCTTGACTCCTTGTTGCGCGTGCTGGCGCCGTCAGCCGCCGTGCTGGAGCCATACTCGGCGCCGGCAGACTCGGTGGCCCTGCCCGGAGCGCCTGGCCTTTCCCTAATCGAACGCCAGGAACTGTCCTGCAGTGAGATCTGGCACGAAGGTTTCCCCGAGTCAGCCGGTCCCGTTCCAACCTGCCTGCTCTATAACTCGTTTACTGCCGGCGGCCACCCTTTCAACGTGTACTTTCCGCTGGAGAGAAACGGCGACACACTATTCATGTCGTATGTGGACGCTGCCACCGAAGCGCTCGCCGATAGCCAGGCCAGGTACAGCGAGCTGGTCGAAGTCCGTTCAACTAATGTCGTGTTTAGTTTGATCTCGGCAGACGCCATTGGCGGTCCGCAAGCTGGTGTGGCAATGGTGCCCAGTTTTGATCCCGCTGAATTGGGCAGCCTGGCCTGCCCCATCACGGTGTTTTCGGGCGCATTTGATATGGATCTGGACAGCTTCAAACAACTGATCGCCCACGAGGTGTTTCATTGTGTTCACTTGTGGCGCAAAGGTGTGAGCGGCTACTCGGTCGCCAGTTGGTACAACGAAGGCATGGCCAACTATTTCAGCAATCTTGTGTACCCGACCGTGAACCACGAGCATGACTTTGTTGATACCTTCCATCAGGAATCACCGACCAAGTCCATCCTGGACATGTCGTACGCCAACACGGTCTTCTTTCAATACCTTGGCAATCGGTTCGGCGATCCGTGGCTGATCGACTTCCTGGACGGGATGCCGCTTGCCAGCAAGGGCGCAATGATGAGCTACATGGCCGGTATCGATGGGATGGATGTAGTACTGCGTGAGTTTGCCCAAGCTTACCTGGATGGCGAAATCGCCGACACGGGCGGCGGTGTGCTGCCGGGTAGTGCGCTAATCCCAAACGATAGGCTCGCCCTGTTCCCCGAACAAAGTGGGCTTGAGCTGCAGGCCAAGCCATTCCACGTGGAGCGGGCGATGTTGGCATTCGAAGCCGAGCATACCTATGATCTCGGCCTTGACCTGTCCGGTGCTGCTGCGCAGGAGGCGGCCAAACGGACTCCCACGGGCAGCTGGCAGCCACTCCCTGAGCGGGTGGCGGCGTGCGACGAAATCGCACAATACGTGGTGGTGATGACCACGATCGGCCCCGGATCAACCGAGGCAGAAGCGTCTGCGCTGCGACTGGATTTGCAGGACTTTGAAGAGAGTGCTTGCGACGAGTGCCTGGTTGGCGAGTGGGTACACGATGTGGGCACCAGCGGCTATTGGGTTGCTGTTGTCGAAGCGACCGCCGACAATTCGACACACCTGGTGAGCGTTGAGGGGACCCACCGCCTTATCTTCAGGGAGGACGGGACATTCGAGAGCTCGACCCAGGACCAGGTTGTGGTATGGCGCGGCGCGGAAGTCAATGGGAATGTCACAGAGGTATTGACCACGTCCAACCGGTCCGCCTCGGGCACCTACTCCACCAACGACACCTATGATCAGCTACAGATGTTGGAGACCCAGAGCCAGGGGTCGCAGGAAACGCTTACAGTCGTTTCCGGCCCGCTTGGAACGTTCGGTTCGGATCCAACCGTCACGACCCAAACGGGTGGTGAGCTGCAGGCACTCCCCGAAGGCGCTTCCTATTCCTGCACCGACACGACTCTCATTCATCAGGACGAGGGCGAGATTGTGGGCACCTCAGGTGAAGTGTGGACCGGCACGATCGAGTTCTCCCGCGTTGGATCACCACACTGACGAAGAATCCGGCTGACGGAGGGAGCCTGCGGTTGCGCTCGCAGCAGATATATTGGCTTCAGCCTCACGGGTGTTTGGTGGCCTGGGCCCGGCGTTTGAATCTGGAGATCCCAAAATGGGATACCGATGGTGTGTCGATCGTGGTTGGTCTAGAGAGTAAACGCCTGGCCCAGGTCGATGGGGACACGGCGGCCCGGCCGGCTGCCAGGTTGGGTGGGAATGCCGCAAGGCGGTAGGTAGGAGACCGAGGAATAGCAAGGGGGACAGGGGGATGAGAGCAACCTGGCAAAGATGGCACCCGACGGCACTGGTCGTGGCGCTGGCGTTGGCGCTCGGCACATTCTTTTATCAGACCGGACGCGGCGATGAGACGGAGCGGCCGTCGCCCGCCGATGATGGTGTCCTGCGGGTCTACTTCACACCGCAAGCCGGCCAGACCCGATCGGAAGACGCCGGCGGCGTGCAAGCCGACCTGGTGGCCGCCTTGGAGAGCGCGTCAAGCAGCATCGATATCGCAGTTTACGATCTCGATTTGCCGGCCGTACGTGACGCGTTGATCGCCGCCCACCGGCGCGGCCTACGCGTGCGGGTCGTCGCCGAGACCGACAACCTGGACCAGCCGGCGCTACAGGATTTGCTGGCGGCCGGCGTGCCACTGGTGGACGATCGCCGACCGTCGCTGATGCACCACAAATTCGTCGTGATCGACGAGCAGCAGGTGTGGACCGGCTCACTCAACCTGACCTGGAACGGGTTGCACCGCAATGACAACCACCTGCTGGCAATTCAATCAACGGACCTGGCGGCCGACTACCTGCGCGAATTTGAGGAGATGTTCATCGACGATCGCTTTGGGCCGCTGTCCCTGCCGGATACGCCCTACCCATTCCTGGCAATTGGTGAGGCGGCTGTCGAAGTTGGCTTCTCGCCCGACGACGGCATCGAGGGACGGTTGCTGCAGCGGCTGCAGGATGCCGAGTCCCAGATACTCGTGTTGGCCTTTGTCTTGACGTCCGATTCGATCGCCGAGGCGTTGCTCCAGGCCCACGAACGCGGGGTGGAGGTCCGAGCGGTGGCTGAAGCCCGTCAATCCGGCGGGGCGGGCAGCGACGTCGATCGGCTGCGGGCGGCTGGGCTCGATTTGCGGCTGGACACCAACCCGGCCAATATGCATCATAAGGTGATCGTAATTGACCGGTCGACCGTGATCGTTGGGTCGTACAATTTCACACAGAGCGCCGAGCATGACAACGACGAAAACAGCCTGATGATCGATGACCCGGGGCTGGCTGCCCAATTCGTCGACCAATTCGAGCTCATCTATCAAGCGGCTGTGCCCTAAGGCGCGAAAGGAGCGGGTTCCGTTGACGGCAAAGCAAGGCTTTTACCTTGGCCGGAAATTCGATCTAAAGACCGGCAAGCGCGGCGTTGAAGAGGTTCTCTATGACCCCGGCGACTTGACAACCCACGCCGCTGTCATCGGCATGACCGGTTCGGGTAAGACCGGCCTGTGTATCGACCTGCTGGAAGAAGCGGCGCTGCACGGATTGCCGGCCATTCTGGTCGACCCGAAAGGTGACTTGGCCAATCTACTGCTCCACTTTCCGCAACTGCGGCCCGCAGATTTCGGCCCGTGGATCATGGCCGACCAGGCACAGCGTGAAGGCAAGTCGGTCGATGAACTGGCTACCGAGGTGGCGCAAACCTGGCGCGACGGGCTGGCCGATTGGGGGATCGAACCGAGCCGCGTTGCCGAAGTGGCCGTAGCCGTCGAATACGCCGTGTACACGCCCGGGGCTGAAACCGGCCGGCCGGTCAACATCCTGACATCGTTGGCCGCCCCGGCCGGCGATTGGGCGCAGGCGGCCGATCGGGCCCGCGACCGCATTGCCACCACGGCCACCGCACTGCTCGGCCTGGTCGGTGTGTCCGGCGACCCGGTCCAATCGCGTGAACACATCTTGCTGGCCAACCTTATCGAGGCCAGCTGGCGTCAGGGGCAGGACCTCAACCTGGTCGAGTTGATCCGCCAGGTTCGCAATCCCCCGCTGGAGCGGCTGGGTGCGCTGGAACTGGAGGAATTCTTCCCTGAGGCCGACCGATTTGAGCTAGCGACTCTGCTCAACAATCTGCTGGCCTCGCCCAGCTTCGCCGCCTGGGCGTTGGGCGAACCGCTGGATGTGCACCACATGCTGTGGACCGCCGAAGGCAAGCCGCGCCATTCCGTCTTCTACCTGGCGCACCTGGCGGACAGCGAGCGAATGTTCTTTGTCACCCTGCTGTTGGGCGCGCTGGAGGCCTGGGTGCGTGGCCAACCCGGGGCGACCACGCTGCGGGCGCTGTTCTACATGGATGAGGTCTTTGGCTACCTGCCGCCCACGGCTGCCCCGCCGTCCAAGGCGCCCTTATTGCGCCTGTTGAAGCAGGCGCGCGCCTTTGGGTTGGGGCTGGTGTTAGCAACGCAGAACCCGGTTGACCTGGACTACAAGGCTCTGGGCAATGCCGGCACCTGGTTTGTCGGCCGGCTGCAAACCGAGCAGGACAAGAATCGTCTGCTTGATGGGTTGGAAGGGATCAGCGCCGGCGCGGCCGGTTTCAATCGAAAGACAATGGACGCAGCCATCTCGCAGCTGGGCAAACGGGTCTTCCTGCTCCACAACGTCCACCAACCGGCCCCGGTTATTTTCCAGACCCGTTGGGCGATGGCCTACCTGGCGGGCCCCCTGACGCTGGCGCAGGTGGGGCGCATTAATGAAATGGTTGGCGCCGCCGCACCGATCGGTCCGCAGCAAGTCGCCGAAAATCAAGTGCCGCCGGGGCTGGCTGCTTCGCGGCCGGCGGTTCCGACTGGCGTCGGCGAACGCTTTCTGATGCCCGGTGGAGCCGAGGCCGCGCAGGCCGGTGATGGGCTGGTCTACCGGGCGGGGTTAGGGGCGTTGGCCGATGTCCGCTTCCTCGACCGGAAGGCTGGGGTCGACTTGATCACCCCAGTCGTGACCTTTGTGCCCGAGCCGGACGCGCGGGGCATGATCCGCTGGGATGAGGCGGTGGCCCTGGACCTGGCGCCTGACGACTTGTTGGCGGGCCCGGTGTCGGCTGCGCTCTACGCCGCAGTGCAGGCGCCATTGAACGACGCCAAACGCATGAAACAACTCGAGAAGGATTTCGCCGACTACCTTTACCGGGCAAGTGAACTGCGACTGGCGAGCAATGAAACCCTGGGTCTGGTGGCCGAACCCGGCGAGAGCGATGAGGCCTTCCACCAACGCTGCCTGCAGGAGGCGACTGCCCGCCGGGATGAAGAGGCCGAACAGGAAAGGCGAGATTACCAGAAGAAGGTTGAGCGAATGAAGGAGAAGCTAACCAAGGAACAGCGCGAATTGGCGGAGGATATGTCAGAGCACGCTTCGCGCCGCGCCGAAGAGTGGGTGACTCACGCCGAAAACCTGCTCGGTCTGTTCAGTGGTTCGCGCAGCCGGCGCCGGCTTTCGACGTCGCTCAGCAAACGGCGCATGACATCAAAAGCGCAAGCCGACATTGCCGAGTCGCAGGCAGACATCGAGGCCTTTCGCAAGGAGTTGGAGGCGTTGGAAGCCGAGATGGCCGATCGTCTCGAGGAGCTTGACGATCACTGGATCGATCTGGCCGGCGAAATCAGCCACAAGGTTGTCACCCCACGGCGGCAGGATGTGCAATTGCGCTTTTTTGGTGTGCTGTGGATGCCGTACCGCAGGCAAAACGGCCAGCGGGAGGTAGCGCTGTTCCCTGGCGCCAACTGATGTCCTGATGACCCCATGCAAGGATCAAGACAGCGCCCCGTCGGGGCGCTGTCCGCGTATCATCCTGAGAGTTGCCTCTTGACACGCCCCTTCACCCCTGCTATTATGCCGATAACCCGCATAAACGGGTAAACATAATGAACGGGAAGGATGGGTAGAGATGCCAGTCTTGCGCGATTCGCTCGCCCGAGAGACCAGCGAGATCGAAGTCGGCCTGGATCAGGCGCAAGCCCTGTTTGTCGACCTGACCCTGCTGACGAAGATCGAGACCTATGAGGGGTTGCACCCGTGGGTCGCCCGTACGGCCGCCGAGATGGGGGACGAATTGCGCCAGCGCAATCTGGTCGTGCTCAATGGGCTGTTCTATGCCCTCATCCCGCAAAAGCGCTACTCCGATTTCCCGGCCTATGTGGATGATCTGGCGTCCGAGCCCGCCGAGCTGTGGATTGAACGGCTGTTCGCCGAGTACGAAGCCATCGAGTGCAAGCAGCCGGTGGAAGCGAGCCATCAGCGGTCCGAGCTGCTGGCCGACCCAGAGCTGTACCTGACGTTCCTGCGCCAGCGTTTCCCGGCCGAGGCCATCTATGAGGAGGTTGAGCGCCAGGTTCACAGGTGGCTCAGCCATCCACAAGAAATGCAGGCAGCCGTCATCGAGCACATGCGTACCATGTGGCAGACGTATCTGCGGGCCGCTTGGGAACGCTCGATGCCCATGCTCGACGAATCCGTGAAGGCGTTCCGCGAAACCCGCTGGCCGGGTTTAGATCGGCCGGCGCTGGCCGAATGGATCACAGGTCATGAATTCGACGATTGGAAGCTTGACATGCTGGCCGCTGCCCGCCAGGTGCGCTTCGTCCCGTCGGCGCATGTTGGCCCGTACGTCACGCTGCTGCCGGCCAGCGGCACGCTGTGGATCATCTTTGGCGCGCGGGTGCCTGCAGGAGCCCGGGCGCGGTCGGCTGCGTTGAGCCGGTCGGAGCTGCTCGTCAGGCTGAATGCACTGGCTGATGACAGCCGGCTTCAAATCCTCGGATTGTGCGCCGAGCAAGGCGAGATGTGCGCCCAGGACCTGATCGAAGCCATTCAATTGAGCCAGTCTTCGGCGTCACGCCATCTGCGGCAGCTGGTGGCCACCGGCTACCTGATCGAGCGGCGCCAGGAATCGGCAAAATGCTACCGGCTTAACCCCGTTCAGCTGGAGGCGACATTGACGGCACTGCGTGCCTATGTCAGCCGCCCGCTGACCATCCCCAGCCTGCCGGCGGTGTCGGAGCCGGTGGCGGCGCCCCTGTGAGCCAGTTGCTCGCGACTGGCCAACGACTACTTCGTGCGGTGACGCCTCTGACCGAGGCGGGAGGAAGGCAAGCATGATTACGTGGAAAGATGTCCAAGTGGCCAAAGCCCGGGGTGAGCAGTTGGAAGACGAGGCCGCTCACTACGCGCAACTCGACCGGCCCAGCCGTAGGGTGCAGCGGCCGCTGTTGGCCACGGCCGCCGCCGGGCTGGGGGGCCGGCTGGTGCAAATGGGACAACGGCTGGAGGCCGCTGGCGGCATGGGGCTCAACCTGCCGGAACGCCGCCAGGTCGCGTCCGGTCCGGTTCAAACCTCCTGCTAGGTTCACTTCTCTTTCGAAGTGCGGCCGCAACCCGGCCAAAGAGAGGGCCCGCTTAGCGGGCTCTCTCTTTTATATTCGCGACTGTGTCGCCACTGGCCGCAGCCCGGCCTACTGGGTCAGCGGCCAAGTAGGCAAGACGTCCATGTCGAGCGCATCTCGCTGGCCCGCAAGCAAGCGCCGGTGTCCAACGGCGGCAATCATGGCCGCGTTGTCGGTGCACAGTTGGAGCGGCGGCACCAGGACCGGTGACTTAGCGCGCTCGGCGAAGGCCGAGCGCAGCCCCTGGTTGGCGGACACGCCGCCCGCCACCAGGATTGCCTTGGCACCGAACTCGCCGGCCGCCAGCAGCGTCTTTTCGACCAGCACGTCAACGACTGCCTGCTGGAACGAGGCCGCCAGGTCGGCGATCGGCAGCCCGGGTTCGGGTGGGTTGACGCCGGCCTGGATCGATGGCTGCAGCTCACGGACCTCGCGCAGCACCGAAGTTTTCAGGCCGCTGAAAGAGAAGTCCCAGGTGCCCTCCAGCCAGGCGCGCGGGAAGGCGAACGTTGCGGGGTCGCCGCCGGCGGCGGCCGCCTCGATCGCCGGCCCCCCGGGGTAACCCAAGCCCAGCAGCCGGGCCACTTTGTCGAAAGCCTCGCCGGCGGCATCGTCGAGGGTCCCGCCCAGTCGACGGTAGTTGAGGTGTTCCTGCATCAGGATGAGTTCGGTGTGCCCGCCTGACACGATCAATGCCAGCAGCGGGAAGGCTGGCTCCGGCTGGTCCTCCACCAGCCATACGGAATACACGTGACCCTCAAGGTGGTTGATCCCCAGCAGTGGCAACCCAGCGCCCAGGGCCAGGCCCTTGGCCATATTCATGCCGACGACCAACGAGCCGGCCAGGCCCGGGCCGCGCGTAACGGCCACAGCATCCACCGAGTCCAGATCGACGTGGGCTTCGTCGAGCACGCGCCGGACCAGCGGGTAGATGGTTTCGATGTGGGCTCGGGAGGCTAGCTCGGGGAACACCCCACCATACGCGGCGTGCAGGTCCGCTTGGGAGGCAACCGCCTGGCTAACGATCCTGCGCCCATCCTCAACGACCGCCGCTGCCGTTTCGTCGCACGATGTCTCGATGCCCAGGATGCGGGTCGGTTGCTGGTCATTCATGGGCGGCGGACCCCACAGGATGAGTCATAGGCAGCACCAGATCGTGCGGATAGGGAACGAGGACTTCGGCTGGCCCCTTCTCCGTAATTAGCAGCGTATCCTCCAAACGAACCCCCATGTCCTGGTCGGGATAGTACAGGCCAGGCTCAAAGGTGACGACCATCCCCGGCTGCAGCCGGTAGGCGTCTTCGGCCGCAGTATGGCGGAAGAAGGGTGGCTCGTGAATTGCCAGGCCCAGGCCATGGGCCAGCCCATGGAAGTAGCCTTGTTCCGTCGCCATATCGCTCAGCAGCGTCGGGTGGCCCTGCGCCTCGAAGCGGCGGCAAGTCTCGACTTGTATTTGCTTGGGTGACCCGCCGGCAACCATCATCGGGAAGATCTCGTAGTAGACGGTCAGTACTTGATCATAGAGGGTCTGGACGGGCTCCGGCGCAAAGCCCAGGCACCAGGTGCGCGTGAAGTCAAAGTAGTAGCCGCCGCCGATCAGGCGGGGGTAGATATCGAATACGATCGGCCGGCCGAGCTCGACCAGGTCGTCATCCAGGCCGACACTGTGACCGATTGCCCCTTCGCGGCCGATGGCGAAAATCGGCCCGCTCGGTGATTCGGCGCCGCGCTCAGCCAGCAGCAGGTGAATGCGGTGTTTGACGGCGCCAACCGTCAATGGGCTCCGGTCGTCGGTGAGTAGCGTGCTCCCCTCAACCGGGCGGGCCCGGAGAAAGCGGGCGATCTGCTCGACCACTTCGACAGTGATCCGTCCGGTAAGGCGGATTCGCTCAATCTCACTGGGGTCTTTGGTCGCTCGCGCCCGGGCAAGCACGCTGTCGTCGCCGCCATCGGACATAAAGCTGGATTCGGGTGCCAGTGCCTCCAGGTGGCGGACCAGATCGAGGGCGTAGCCGGCGTCGATGCGGCCAAGAACGGCAATGCGGCCAGACATGCCCTCCGCCTGCAGGGCGTTGCGGATCCTCAGTGCGTCGGCCTGCAGGCTGTCGCCCCCGGTCGATTCGAGCCAGCGGGCGTAGTCGGCCTCGTCGTGCAGGGCGGTGCGCAAGCCGGTCCGCTCGGCCTCGTCACGCTCCATGCGCCGGTGATACAAGATGGGCGGCTCGCCTCGCTTCTTGAACAGGTCGGCGTGGGTCAAATGGGCCCCGCCGACGAAGTAGTCGAGTGCCGGGTTGTCGCCGGCGTGGCCGGAAATCCATAGCCCATCAAGGTCGGTCTGCGCCATCAGACGATCAAGATCTTGTCTCATCGCGGATCACCCTGGCCCAGACGCCCTAACGTCGTCCTAAGCGCCGCAAGCAACGCTGGATCCTGTTCGGGAAGGACGCTGCGCGGATCGAGCAGCACACGGTCGTCCTGAATGCGGGCGATGACGGCCGGCGTCGCAAGGCGCAGGCCAGCCGCCAGTTCATCGGGCCGATCTGCCGGCAGCTGTAGCAGCCGGGTCGGCAGCATTTCCCCAGGAAGGCTACCACCGCCGACGGTCGATTCGCCGTCGACGATTTGCCCGAGGCCCAACTGTTGGCGCCAGGCCTGCGCCCGCTGTTCCAGCGCCGCTGGTTGAGCGGCGATCATCTGCCATACAGGAATGGCAAGGGCTGCCTCGCCCCGGGCATAGTGTGCCAGTGTTGGAATCAATGCCGCCAAGCATAACTTGTCCGGCCTGACCGCCCGGGCCAGTGGGTGCTTGCGCAGCCTGGCGATCAAATCTGCCCGCCCAACCAGGATGCCCGCCTGTGGGCCCCCGAGCAACTTGTCACCCGAGAAGGCCACCAAATCGGCGCCGGCCTGGACGGATTCTTGCACCATAGGTTCATGGGCCAATCCGAACTCGGCCGTATCCATCAATGCGCCGGACCCCAGGTCATCGATCAAGCACAGGCCCGCTCGGCGGCAGAATCCGGCCAGTTCGGCCAGGTCAGGTTCGGTGGTGAAGCCAACCAGGCGGAAGTTGGAGGAATGGGCACGAAGGACGACCGCAGTTGCCGGCGACAGCGCTCTTTCAAAGTCGGCCAGGTGGGTACGGTTGGTCGTACCCACTTCGACCAAGCGCGCCCCGGATTGGTCGAGGACCTCCGGAATGCGGAAGCCACCGCCGATCTCGATCAATTGGGTGCGGGAAATCAACGCATCCCGGCCAGCGGCGAGTGCGGTCAGAGCCAGCAGTACGGCGGCGGCGTTGTTGTTAACCACCAAGGCGTCTTCAGCGCCAGTCAGGCGGGCCAGCAAATGGGCGGCCAGCTGCTCACGGCTGCTTCGCTGACCAAGGGGCAGATCGTATTCAAGGTTGCTGTAGCCGGCAGCAATGGATTGCAGTTCCTGCCGGGCGGTGGTGGCCAGCGGCGCGCGACCCAGGTTGGTGTGCAAGATGACACCGGTTGCATTGATGACCGGAACCAGGCCGGGCTCAAGCCAGGCCTGCAGTGTTTGGCGGCTCAGATCGACCAGTTGGCCGGCGTCGGGCAAAGGCTGACCGTCCTGCCAGTTCTGGCGTACCTCCCCCAGCGAGGTCCGCAGCGCCTGCAGGCTCCACTCCCGTCCGAATTCGTCAACCAGGCGCCGGCCGGCGTCGCTAGTGAGAAGGCGGTCAACCGACGGCAGGTTGCGCAGGCTCACAGCTCGGGTCCGAGCGAACCACGGTCAACCCCGCGCAGCAACCATTCGATGGCGATCAAGCCGCTGGCCAGCAAGAGGGCAAGGGGCAGGTTGAGGCTGCGGTTGATCTGCAGCCAGGCACACAGACCGGCATACAGCCCAACGAGCAGGGACTCGCGCAGCAAGACAGCCAAGGTCGGCAGATGCAGGCGCGAAAAGCGGCGGTTCAAAACCCAAATGAAGGGCATGGCGGTGCCGGTGACAGCCACCGTCCACAAGAAGAAGAACAGCCAGCGTGGGCCCACGGTGGGGCGTGTGCCGAGCAGGACCAGGGCCAGGCCCAGCCAACCGATGCCAGCCAGAATGACGGCCGATAGCATGAGACTGTTGTAGTTTGACGATGACGGATTGGGCATTACGCACCGCGCTGCAGAGTATGGTCGCCATTATAGTCCAGCCGTGGGCCGGCCCGGTCGCCCGGAGCGGACGAGTGGCGCGCTATAATCCCCGGCTGGATCCCATGTCCCTACTGCAAGCATCCGAGTTGGAAAGGGCCTACGGCGCACAAGATGTGCTGCAAGGTATCAGCCTGGCGGTTCCCCACCAGGCTCGCATTGCGCTGGTTGGCCCGAACGGAATCGGTAAGAGCACCCTGCTGCGCGTATTGGTCGGGCTCGACAAGCCCGACGGGGGCCGGTTGCAGCGCGCAAGAAACCTGTCGATCGGCTACCTGCCTCAGGAAGCCCACACCGGCGGCAGGTTGCAGCAGCTGCTCGATCAATCGTTGTGGGCCTGCGCCCTGGATGCCTTTCAGGAATTGCGTCAGACAGAGACCCGACTGAACGAACTCGAGCAGCAGATGGCCGATCCGGGCCAGGCGGCGACTGCGCTGGACAACTACGGACCGTTGCAGGAGACCTTCGAACGAGCCGGTGGCTACGCCTATCAGGCAGAGGCCAAGCGAGTGCTGCGTGGATTGGGGTTCGGCCCCGAGCAGTTCGAGCAGCCATTGGGATTGCTGTCCGGGGGTGAGCGGACGCGGGCATTGCTTGGCCGCCTGCTCCTGGAAGACCCCGACTTGCTCGTTCTCGACGAGCCCACCAACCATTTGGACGTAGAGGCCATTGAATGGTTGGAGGGCTGGCTGCGTGAGTGGCCTGGGGCTGCTATCGTGGTCTCGCACGACCGGTACTTCATGGACCGGACCGTTGACACGATTTGGGAGTTGTCGGTAGATGGGTTGGAGAGCTATCGGGGCAATTACAGCGCCTACCTTACGCAGCGTCGAGAGCGGGTCGAACGCCGAGTGAAGATCTACGAGCAGCAGCAAGAGAAGATCAACCGAGAACGCAACTACATCCAACGCAACATCGCCGGTCAGAATACGCGGCAGGCGCAAGGTCGGCGGACGCGCCTGGAACGTTTCCTGGCCGAAGAGTCGATTGACCTGCCTGGCGAGCGGCGCAGCGTCGGCATCCAAATGGATGCCGACAACCAGTCTGGCCTTGCCGTCATCCGGACCAAGGACCTGGTGGTTGGCCGTCAGGGGACGGCATTCCTGCGCGTTCCGGATCTTGTGCTTCAGCGCGGTGAATGCGCTGCTTTGCTGGGGCCCAACGGCGTCGGCAAGTCGACCTTGCTCAAGACATTGGTCGGCGAATTGCCCCCCGTCAGCGGCAGCCTGGCCCTGGGTGCCGGCGTCCAGCCTGCCTACTTTGCCCAGGCACACGAGGGCCTGGCACCATCGATGACCGTGCTCGAATCGCTGCTCCAGGCGGCGCCCAATCTCAGGATCTCACAGGCGCGGGATCTATTGGGCCGCTACCTCTTCTCCGGGGCCGATGTAGAGAAAGTTGTGGGTGACCTGTCCGGTGGGGAACGCGGGCGCCTGGCGCTGGCCCGGCTCTCGACCGAGGGGGCCAATCTGCTCCTGCTCGACGAGCCGACCAATCACCTGGACATCCCGGCTCAGGAGGTCCTGCAGGCCGCGCTGGCGGCCTACGACGGCACGATCCTGTTGGTCTCTCACGATCGCTATCTGGTCGACGAATTGGCCACCCAAATTTGGGTGGCCGAAGTCCAAGGCCAGGAGTTGGAAGTATTGTCGGGTTCGTACCAGGACTACCTGCGCCTGCGGGCGGCCAGCGAAAAGGAAGAGCCTTCACCTGCCAGAGGAGGGCCGCAGGCCGCCCGCCAGTCGGACAAAGGGCCGACGACACACCTGCGCTTGGAGAGGATCGAGACCCAGATCACCGACCTCGAGAAGAAATTGGCCGCGATGGCCAGTGAAATCGAGAAGGCAGACGACCACGAGAAGGTGCGCCAACTGGGCTTGCGCTACCAGTCGCTGGAACAAGAGCTGCAGGCACATTTGGCCGAATGGGAACGGCTGACGGAGCTGCTGGAAGGCGCATGATATAATTTGCGCCGTTTGCTGGAAGTCCCTGAATGGGTGACATAAGCAACATGCGAAGAAGAAGGAATCGACAGACGAGAGCCGTTCCCGACCGGCTGATCTGGGGGTTGGGCGCGGCGTTTATCATCCTGGGCTTGCTTTCGGCGGCGCTGATGTTCAGCGCGGTTCGTGGCCTGGCCGCCAATTGGACGGGGGCCGGCCTGCCCAGCTTCAGCGGTGGGGCCGGCTCGCAGGATGGTCCGACCCCGGCGCCCGGGGTGACTCCGACGGTTTCCACTGTTGACGATGCTCCCAAGCCGTGGGACGGCACCGAACGTGTAAGCATCCTCCTCATGGGTCTGGACTATCGCGACTGGCTCGAGGGCGAAGGCCCGCCTCGCACCGATTCAATGATGCTGTTTACCATCGATCCGGTGGCAAAGACGGCCGGTATGTTGTCAATTCCGCGGGACCTGTGGGTTGAAATCCCTGGATTTGAACACAACCGAATCAACACCGCCTACTTCCTGGGGGAGAGCTACAACGTTCCCGGTGGCGGCCCCGAACTGGCGATGCAAACGGTTGAGAACGTGATCGGCGTGCCGATTGACTACTACGCTGTGATCTACTTCCATGCCTTTGAAGACTTGATTGACGAGATCGGTGGCATCGACGTCCTGGTCGAGGAAGATATTAAGATCTCACCGATTGGACGTGAAAGTGTCATCCTGCGGGCTAAAGCCCAGCACCTCGATGGGGCGTGGGCGCTGGCTTATGCCAGAGCGCGTAAATCAGAGGGTGGCGACTTCGATAGGTCACGACGGCAGCAGCAAGTAGCGTTTGCAATACGCGATCGAATCTTGGGCTTGGACATGGTGCCGACCCTCATCCGGCGGGCCCCTGCGATTTACGAGGACATGTCAAGTGGGGTCCTCACAAACCTGACGTTCGATCAGATGTTCCGTCTTGCACTGCTGGCGGTCGAGATTGAACCGGACAACATCCGGCGTGGCATCATTGGTCCGCCGGACATGGTCGAGTTTGAGACTCTGCCCGACGGTGCCCAGGTGCTCCGTCCGCTGCCCGACCAAATCCGCATCCTGCGTGACAGCATCTTTACGGAAGCCAGTGCGATCGGCCCATCGATCCCGGTGGACAATCCGGTGCAGGCGGCCGATCTTGAAGACGCACGATTGGCTGTCCGCAATGGATCCGGGATCGAAGGTCTGGCGACGGCCACGGGCGATTATCTGACGGGCCAGGGCCTCAACGTGGTCGAGGTGGCCAACGCCGACCGGCTGGACTACGCCAAGACGTTGATCATCGACTACACCGGCAACCCCTACACCACTCGCTACCTGTCCGAGTTGATGGGGGTGTCAGAGAGCCAGATTCTGAGCCAGCCTTCACCGGAGAGCGAGATCGACCTGGCCGTCATCCTGGGGTCCGACTGGTCCGTACCGCAATAGCCTGGGCACTCTAACGATGCGAGGCGCGCGGAAGGCAGTGCCTTCCGCGTTGTGTTTACGCTAGCTAGGCAAAGGGAGCCGGCAGCAACAACAGGCTCAGAATCCCCAGTCCAATCCCAAACACTGCCCCTGCGACTACGTCCGATAGAAAGTGAACGCCCATCGCGACCCGCGCCAGGACGACCAGTGGCGCCCAAACCAGGGCAGCCCAGCCTAGCCAGGCGGGCCCCCAACCGAGACACAGGACTGCCAGCAGCATGGAGCGGACGGCGTGCCCGGAAGGGAAGGAGTGCGGATCGGTCCGGCGGTAGATGGCACCCCAGTTGCCTTCCGGACGACGACGGCGAACGCTGAATTTGACCGTCAACACGAGGACGGCCGCCGCCACAATAACCGCAGCCGTTTGGACGGCCCAGGTCCGCCAATCATCTGGCCTAACGAGCGCTACCAATGCCAGGCCCAACAGCCAAAACCATGAGTCGCCAGAGTGGGCGAGAACGATGGCCAGCGTCCGCAGCAAGCCCGGCTTCTCAGCGACCGACAGGCGCTCGGTCCAAGCGGCGTCGAGCGCCGTCCATCTGGTCCAATTCACGCCGGGACTTGCCTGCCCTTGGCCATGTCGCGGCGTACAACTTCCAATTGATGCGGTTTGTCTACGTCCATCGCCAACTCGGCGTACGGCGCCAGGTGGGCGCGGCCGACAATCCCCAAGCGCTCACTGAGACGGACCTCGGCCTGCGCCAGGGTTAACCGCCGGAACAGCATCAGGACAAGTGTGTCGATCCCAGCCAGTGCGGCTTGGCGCAACGGACTCTTGCGGGTGGCGACCAGCCGGTCCCACAACTCGGTCCGGATGGCCATCTCAGCCCGGACTAGGTTCACGTCGCCGCCGCAAACCTCGACATCCTTGAGGCCAACATAGGATCGGTTGGAGGCGGGAAAGCGGGCTTCCATGACCGACCGTTCGACGGCGACATAGTCGAGGTCGAACGGAACCGCCGCCAGACCGGCCTCGATGCGCCAGTCGATTATCTCTGGAGTGACGGTGGGCACGTCGGCAGCGGCATACACTACATAGGCTTGCTCCGGCGTTGTCGCGTGCGACCAGGACAAGCCAGCCATGACATTGCGCAGCATGCCGCCGTGCTCGGGGAGGTAGGACAGTGGCTTGGCGCAGGTCAGGCCAGCCGAGGCGTCGAGACCGATGAGGGCCACCCGATCAATGTGCTGCGACTGGCCCAAGGCATCAAGCACCCACTGCACCATCGGCCGACCCTCAATGTCAATCAGGGCCTTGGCGCCGCCGCCGGCGGCTTCGTAGAGCGGGTCGTCAATATGGGGGATCCCGCCAGCGGGGACGAAGGCGTTCAAGGACCCGCCTCGCCAAGCTCGAGTCCCGCCAGATCGTGCGCCATCGGCTGCCAGCCGCAGGTCTGCAGGTCGATCCGGCCATCGCCGGTCGTCATTACACCCTCGGCCTCGAGCATAGCCCTTTGCGGCAGGTGACCGCCGGAGGCTCGCTGACTCGGAACCCCCTGGAAGTTGATGACGCGGTGCCAGGGGACATCCTGTGGGCAGCGTGCCAGCGCGTAGCCGACCCAGCGCGCCCGAATGCGTCGGTAGGCGCTTGGGTCGATCGATCTTGGGGTTGGAATAAGCCCCGCGATCTGACCGTAAGTCATGACGCGTCCCTCGGGGATGAGACGGACGAGGGCGAACACCAGTTGGTCGAACTGGGCGCGGTCGTCCGGGCTGTCCACGGGACCATCCATGTCAAGCTCGGCTCGCTTCCGCGGGATTGTCCTGGCCCAGGTCGTGCAGCTGCGGGGTAAGGCCAAGCTGGTCAATGAGCGCCGCCAGCTCTTCACGCGTGAGAGGTCGGCCCTTGCCAGCCAGCGCCACAAGGGCTGCTTCCATCATGTTGGTGCCGAATGATCGCCCGTCGAGCACGGGCGTAGAAGTCACCAAGTAGCGAATACCGGTTTCCCGGAACAAAGCGACATCGGCCGGGGTAGTTGTGTTGGTCACCACGATCTTGCCGGGAAGCCGATCAGGCAGGTGGCGTTTTATGTAGTGGCAATCTCCGGCGATGACCTTCGCCCACTGGTAATAGCTCTCCCACTTTGGTGTGCGTTCGTCCTGCGCCTCACCTACCGGATAGAGCCATGCAAACGGTAGGCGGCCAAAGATGGGTACGAGCCAGCGCGCCAATCGCTTCAAGCTGGTGGTAGATCGCAGGGGGATGGGGAGCCCCACCGAGAACATCAGGTCACCGAAGACGCATTCATAACCGGCCTGTGAAAAGGAGATCGTCATGCCCCAACGATCGGCGCCGCTGGTGATCAGCGCCCGCCGGGGGACGACCGGGGACGGCAGCTCGGCATCCAGGAAGGCGGCCAAACGTGCCTCTAGCGTGTTCTTCAGGCCGGCACCATCCACAACCGGAGTCTTCTTGACACCTGCGACCAGGCCGGCCACCGAATGCAGCGGGTACCATTGGCCGTCGACATCCAGGCCCAAATCGGCCCCGCCGACCCCCAGGGCGTCGACCTGGCCGTCGAGCGAGTTGAAAAGTTCGGTCGCTCGCTGCATGTCGCCGTCGGTGCCAATCCGCTCGATCAAGATACGTTCGCCGAGCAGTTCGATTTCGATCGACTTGTCGCGCTTGGAAGATCCGATGCTGACGCTGACAGCTCGCTTCATGGTTGCCTCGGGGAGATACTCAAGCCATCAATGCAACTGTACATCCGCTTGGTGCAGTGGGCAATTGCCGACAGTCAGGTGCCCCAATCGCGCGGATAGAGGAAGTCGACGCCCACGGTTCGGTTGCTAAGCTTGGCAATCGGGGGGAGCACGCGTTTGTAATGCGTCGCCCGCACGCGGGCCAACACCTGCCGCACGAATGATTCGTCGAAGCCGGCCGCCAGACAATCCTCGGGGGTGTAGCGTTCATCGACAAGCAAATACAGCAGTCGGTCCACCTGCTCGTAGGTGAAACCCAATTCGCCCTCGTCGGTCTGGCCTTGCCAAAGATCGGCTGAAGGCGGCTTGGCGATGATGGGTGCGGGAACCCCAAGCCAGGCCGCCAATTGGCGCAGCTGGGTCTTGTAAAGGTCCCCGTTGGGGTTGATGGCACAGGCCGAATCGCCGTACAGGGTCGTGTAGCCCAGCAGCAGCTCAGTCTTGTTGCCGGTACCCATGACCAATCCCCGGAAAGCGGCGGACTGGTCGTAAAGCACGATCATGCGGGCCCGGGCCATCACATTGCCCCGGCGGACCTGATCCATATCTTGGAATCGATCAAACAAGGGATCGACGAGGTCGGTGATGTCGACCGTAAGTTCTTGGATTCCCCATTTTTCGATAACCAGCCCAGCGTGCTCCAGTGACTCGGGGGAGGAGGTGCGATAGGGCATGCGCACGGCCAGGACATTTTTCGGGCCGAGAGCGCGGGCCGAAAGTATGCAGGCAACGGCCGAGTCGATGCCGCCCGACAACCCGACAACGGCCCGCTCGAAGCCATAGCGGCCCAGTTCGTTGCCAATGAACCCGGTCAAGACGCGATCAGCCAGCTCGGGATTGATCGCCAGTCGAGCGTCGATCCATGCCAGCGGGCCGGTCACGCGTCGGGCTCCTCGGGCTGCCAACTGCCGGGCTCGCCCAAAATGTGATCGAGCTGGCGGCGGACCCAGTCGGCGCGTTCGTCGCGCAGCAAAGGCAAGCGCAGCCGGGTCCGCCGAACCTGGGCCAAATCCAGCTCGACCAGGCACAGCCCTTCCCCTTCTTGGGGCCCACTGGCGACAAGCTCGCCATCGGGGTCGAACACGGTCGCCCGGCCACCCAGCCGCAGGCTATCTTCGTAGCCGACCCGGTTGGTGTGGGCCACAAACGTCGTGAACAGGCTGGCGTAGGTCTGGTTGACCCGCTCGACCCAAACGGCCGAACCAAGCTGGTCGGCTTGAGACAAGCCCCGCGAGGGGGAGGCTGACATGAAGATCATCAACTCTGCCCCATCCAGCCACAGCAAGTAGGGGGGCGAGACGTGCCAGAAGTCTTCGCAAATCAGCAGACCGAGCCGGCCGAAGCGTGTATCGAAGGCCCGAATTTGGTCCCCCCAATCCAGGAAACGACCTTCCTCGAAGAGACCGTAGGTTGGCAAGTAGACCTTGCGGTGCAGGTGTACGAGTTCGCCGCCGGACAGGTAGGCGGCGGAGACATAGTAGCGGTGGCGCGGGTCCTCCTCGACAAAGCTGACGACCAAGTCGAGCTGACGGCTGGCTTCGAAGAGCGGGCCGAAGGCCGGATCATCGGGGTGGGGTTGGCGGGCTACGTCCGGCACCAGATCCATCAACCGGTAGCCTGTCAGGGAGAGCTCCGGAAAAACCAGAATATCGGCCCGCTGCTCGCTGGCCTGTTCGATCCAGTTGAGGTGCCGGGCAAGATTGGCCTCGACATCGCCGAGCACGGTATCCATCTGCACCAGGGCCAGTCTGCAATGTGTCACTGGGTGGGTCTCCAACGAATGAACGTGAGGATCAATGCGGTCAAGGTGAGCAATCCCCAGGCGAGTGTCTGGACGCGGACCAAGCCCAAGTAGGGCGCCGGGTCGGCCCGCACCAGGCTGATCCCAAAGTTGGTCAGGGCCAGCGCTGCCATTCCCAGGCCGGCTACGGCGCCCGGTCGCAGCCGGAAAGTGGTCAGCAGCCGATGGAGCGGAATCAGCATGACAGCGGCACTGAGTGCCCCAAACGCCTGGGTCGGCCAACGCGGCTGCACGTTCCCGGCAAGATCTGGGGCCGGCCAACCCCAGGGTGCCGCCAACCGGCGCCCGTAGGCGCAGCCCTCCGACAGGCAGCCCAACCACAGGCCAAAGCTGACGAGCAGGCCGGGCCCGATCAGCAGATCCGCCAGCTGCCAGGCGTCCAACCGGCGCAGCTTTGCATAGCCGCTCAACCCAAGTGCTGCGCCGATCACCGCCGCCCAACCCGTCAGGCCGCCGCGCCAGAGCCATAGGCCCTGCCAGGGGGCTTCGGCATACAGTGGCCAATGCAGAATCACGTAGAAGAGTCTGGCGACCAACAATCCTGCCGTGCTGCTGGCGACCACTGCTTCCAACAGAACTACATTGCTCGCCAGTGAGGCCGATCCAGCTGCTTGGCGGCCCTTGGTCGTGACCGCCCACAGCATGGCGGCCGCCAGGCCAAGTCCTAGGAAGAGCGGAAACAGGTTGGTCATCAGTATGGCCGCAGGCCGCCGCTATGATACCATCGGTGCCTTTGGCGGCCGACGACCCGAGGGCCGACGAGTGAAGCGATGCAGGCAACGTTGAAAGCGGCGATCCCGGACGGTCAGCTTGAGATCCACGAGGCCAGTTGGCGTGACGTCTTCGCCATCCACAGCCTTGGGCGCCGCTGCTTTGACGCCGACGCTTGGCCTTGGCTCGATTACCTGGCCGCCCTGACGGCGCCGGGCGCCATTCGCTGGAAGGCTCTGGTTGGCAGCGAGATCGTCGGCTACGTGATCGGTGACCGGCGAGGAAAGGGAATCGGCTGGATTGCCTCAATCGCAGTCAACCCGGACCATCGGCGTCAAGGTATCGCCTCCGAACTGATGCGCGTCGCCGAGTCCAAGTTGGGGACTTCGATCTTTCGCCTCACTTTGCGCCGGTCGAACCGGGCGGCGCTGCACCTTTACCGTCGCTCTGGCTACTTGGAAGTTGACGTGTGGCCGAACTATTACTACGACGGCGAAGATGGTCTGGTGATGGAGAAGGCAGCCGCCGGCAACGAGCTTTGACCACGGTCAGGCCGGTCTGGTAGAATCAATGATTACGTGGGGCGTTGTACCCTTCGCCCCTGAGCGCCGGTGGCGGTGCTCAAATCAGCATGAAAGGGCTTGATGAACCATGAAAGTGTTGCTGCTCAAGGACGTTTACAAGCTGGGCCGGGCCGGCGAAGTCAAGAAGGTAGCCGACGGCTATGGCCGCAACTACCTACTGCCGCAGGGACTGGCGGTGATGGCGACCAAGGGGGCCATGGGCCAAGCCGACCGCATTCGTCAAACGGCCGAGACCGAACGCAAGCGGCTCAACGAAGAGCTTGGCTCGGTGGCCGAGACCATTGGCCAACTGACGGTGGCCTTTCCGATGAAGGCAGGTGAGACCGGCAAGCTGTACGGTTCGGTGACGACGGCGATGATCGCCGAAGCCATTGAAGCCGAGCTCGGTACGTCAATCGACAAGCGCACGATCGAGAGTGAACCGATCAGGGCACTCGGCGTTCACCAAGCTGGCGTTCGTCTGACGATTGACCTGATCCCCGAGGTCACCATTCTGGTGCACCGGGAAGGCGAGCCAGCCGAATCGGCGTACGAGATCGAAGAAGAGGCCGAGGAAACCGAGTCCTTCGCCGGGCTGAAGGAAGAATTGGCCGAAGAAGCCGAAGCCGAAGGGCAGGAGGCCGCCACCGAGCGGCCCACACTGGCGGAAGAACTGCAAGCCGAGGAGCGCGAAGCCGAGCTGGAGGCTGAGCCCGACGAGGGCTAAGCCCCGCCGTCCAGCGACGATCCCCTACCTGACCATGGAAGATTTAGGCCGACTTCTGCGCGAAACGCGCGAGAAGCTGGGCCTCACCCACCAGGAAGCCGAGCGCGCCACCAAGATCCGACAACGCTACCTGGAAGCCCTCGAACGCGGCGAACTGGAGATGTTGCCGTCGGCTGTGCAGGCGCGCGGCTTCCTCAAGAATTATGCCGACTATCTGGGGCTGGACGCCGATGAGATTGTGGCCGCCTACGATGGCGGCCGTACCGTTCGAATCGGGCGTTGGAGCCGGCGGCCGGCTGATCTCAACCCTCCGTCTCAACCTTCTGTGCAAGTCAGCGGCGGCCGGTTGCGCTGGCTGTCATCCGACTTGTTGGTGGCCGGCGGCATCACGCTGGCCGTGTTGTTCGTCGTGGTGTGGGGCGTCACCCGCGTGATGGCCAGCCTTGAAGCCAGCAGCCAGGAGCAGCAACCAGCCGGACTGCTCGTGCTCAGCAGCCCGTCAGCGACGGCAAGCGAGACCCCACTGCCTGCCCCAACACTGGCCGGGGCCGGTGGGCCGGTGACCGAGCCATCGGCCACGCCGGAGGGCACGCTGCCGCCCGAGCTGACGGGGCTGGGCCAGCCCACCGAGGGCGCCAACTTGCGGTTGTTGGTCGAGCGCAGGTCGTGGGTTGAGGTAGAAGTAGATGGCGAGATTGCCTACCAAGGGCGGGCCGCGCCCGGCGAAATCCTGGAGTTTCAGGCGACCGAACTGATCCGTGTTCTGACGGGCAATGGCGCAGGCCTGCGGGTTGTCTTCAATGGAGAAGACCAGGGGCGGTTGGGCGACCTAGGGCAGGTTGTGACCCGGATTTGGGGCGTGTCCGGTGTGATGACAGCCACGCCTACGATGACGTCCACACCGTCCCCCACCGTGCCGGCCAGCCCGACCAGTGCCGTCGAAACGACAGCGCCGACCGCCAGCCCAAGTCCAATCCCTTAGCCGTGCGGCCTACCCTTCCGAGCTAGCCTTCCAGCGGCTCTTCCTCGCTGTCTTCGCCCAGTTCGCGCCACTCGCCATCGATCGTCGAGGCCAGCTCGCGTTGGTGTTCGGCCACCACCTCATCGGGGCACAGCTCAACGAATAAATAGGAGCCGATCCATAGGATGGCAGCATCGTCGATCGGTCCCGGAGCCAGGTCGGGGATCAACAAATACAGCAACGAGCCGATCGGCAGCAATTTGATCAGCGGGTTGACGCGACGGTCTTTGAGTAGCCGCACGAGCAGCTTCAGGCGCTGACCGATCGAGTCAAAGACGCCACCAGGGCGGGGCACAAGGGAGCGGGAAGGATCTTCGTTCATGGCAACCTCATCGTCAAGTTGCCGCATTATACAGTGAGCCGGGCCCGGACCCCGTCAATCATGCCGAGGGCCAATCCGCTGTGCTAGAATGCAGACACCCCACGACGGATCAAGTTCGGAGCGGCTAAGCCCGCCTTTTGTTGGTAGGTTCCGTCGGTTCGGGCGGTACGGACATGGAACCGGTACACGATACCCTCGGAAGACCAATCCAAGATCTGCGCATCTCGGTAACCGACCGATGCAATTTCCGCTGCACCTACTGCATGCCCAAGGAAATCTTCGGTCCCGGCTACCAGTTTCTGAGTCAGCAAGAGCTGCTCTCGTTCGATGAGATCGAGCGGTTGAGTCGGCTATTCGCCAGCCTCGGGGTGCGCAAGCTGCGGTTGACAGGCGGCGAGCCGCTCCTTCGTCCGGGCCTGCTGGGCCTGATTGAGCGGCTCGCGCTAATCCCGAACATCGACGAATTGACCATGACGACCAACGGGACCCTGCTGGCAAAACACGCTCGAGACCTGAAGGCCGCCGGCCTCGACCGAGTGTCGGTCAGCCTGGACGCGATGGACGACGGCACCTTCCGTGATATGAATGACGTAGGCTTTGAGGTGGAACCGATCCTCAGTGCCATTGACGTGGCGGTCAAGGCGGGTCTTGAGCCGGTCAAGGTCAATATGGTGGTCAAACGTGGCATCAATGAAGACCAGATCCTGCCGATGGCGGAGCGTTTTCGCCATTCGGGCCAGATTCTGCGCTACATCGAATTCATGGATGTCGGCACCACCAACGGCTGGCAGCTGGAGGATGTCGTGCCGGCGCGCCAGATCGTCGATAGGATTCAGCGTGTCTACCCACTCGAGCCGGTTAAGCCGAACTACCGTGGGGAGGTGGCCAACCGCTACCGCTACCTGGACGGCGCCGGCGAAATCGGGATCATCGCCTCTGTGAGCCAACCCTTTTGCGGCGACTGCTCACGCGTACGCCTGTCGGCCGATGGCAAACTGTACACCTGCCTGTTTGCCAGCCAGGGCCACGATCTGCGGGCGCTGCTGCGCCAGGAGGTGGACGACCCATCCCTGATCGCGGCCATCAGCACGATCTGGCGAAAGCGGTCCGATCGCTATTCGGAAGAGCGCACTGCTCAGACGGCCGACCTGCCCAAGGTCGAAATGCACTTCATCGGCGGATGAATTCGCCAGCCGCCTCCAACGGCCCGGCCTCCGGCAACGGCTGGGCGAATCTCGAGTTAATCATCTTCGATCTGGACGGAACGTTGCGGCACAACGATCCGCCGGGTCTGGAGATTTTCTACGCGTTGGCAGGCGAATACGGATTGCGGCCCGATGCCGCCACGCTCCGCCGGGCCGAGCGCTGGACGCACGAATACTGGGCCAATTCGGCCAACCTGCGCCAGGACATCGAAGCTGCTGGCGACGACCGCGGTTACGTTTGGCTGCAATTCACCCGGCGTCACGTCGAGCGCCTTGGCGCCGAACCGGCCGATGCAGAGTCGCTGGCCCGCCAATTGAATGAGGCGATGCGCCAGCGCTACAAACCGGTGGACAAGGTGCCGCCGGACGTGATACCCAGCCTCGAGCGGCTGCGCCAACAAGGTTTAAGGCTGGGTCTGGTCTCCAACCGGGACCGTCCTCTGCATGATCTGGTCGGTGACCTTGGGCTGGCGGACGAGTTCGAATTCGCGCTGGCGGCCGGTGAGGTGGGCTACTGGAAGCCGGATCCACGCTTATTGCAGCACGCGCTGGATCTGGCCGGGGTAGCGCCCGAGGCCGCCATGTACATCGGTGACAACTACTACGCCGACGTCGGCGGCGCCCGGGCGGCCGGGGTGCATCCGGTGCTGGTTGATCCCAAGGGTCTCTTTGAAGAGGCCGACTGCCCGGTGATCGCCAACATCGGACAATTGCCGGATCTGATCAGCGGCGCCTAACTTTCCCCCGGGGGTCTATTATCCCCCGCCGTGGACCGGCAAACCTTACCCTCACCCAAACGAACCAAACTGCTGGCCAACTAGCTTGACCGGGTGCTGCCGTCGGAGATGGCGGTCATGTTCGGCGTGGCCGGCTTGGTCGGCATCGGCACAGCCGTAGGTGGCCTGGCTTTCATCGGCCTGATCGCCCTGGTTGAACGGACGCTGTTCATCAGCGCTCCGGCTCTGGTGCCCCTGCCGGGCCTGAGCTGGCTGCTCCTGGCGCCGGTGATCGGCGGGTTGCAGGCCGGTCCGATCATAGCCTTCTTCGCGCGCGAGGCGCAGGGACACGGGGTGCCCGAAGTGATGGAAGCGATGGCCCTTCGAGGCGGCCGGATTCGTCCCCGTGTCGCCCTGGCAAAGCTGCTGGCTTCGGCAGCCTGCATCGGCAGCGGCGGCTCTGCTGGCCGCGAAGGGCCCATCGTCCAGGTTGGCGCCGCTTTGGGTTCAACGGTCGGCCAGTTGCTGCGTTTCTCCGAGGAGCGGGTTCGGATGCTGGTTGCCGCCGGCGCGGCGGCCGGCATCGCCGCCACCTTCAACGCGCCAATTGCCGGCGTGATTTTCGCTGTCGAAGTGGTTCTGGGCGAACTGCGGATTGGTGATCTGGGCGGCGTGGTGATCGCCTCCGTTATTGCCAGTGTAGTGGCGCGCTCGGTGCTCGGCGACGGTCCCGCTTTTGCCATTCCGGAGTACAGTTTGACGAGCCCGTGGGAGATCCTGCTCTACCTGCTGCTGGGCCTGCTGGCCGCCGGATTGGGATTGGCCTTTATTCGGCTGTTGTATGCCTTTGAGGACGCTTTTGACCGGACCCGGTTTCCACTGAGCCTCAAACCAGCCGTCGGCGGCCTGTTGCTGGGCGGTCTGGCGCTGGCCCTGGTCTCGTTCGTCCCGGCCATCGGCTATGGCCTGCCTGGGGGAGAAATTTCAGGCAGCGCAGGCCGGCAGCTGCCGAGCATCTTCGGTGCCGGCTTTGCCACGATCGAGGCCGGATTGAACGGCGAGCTGGTCTTTGGCACCTTGTTGGCCCTGGCGTTTCTCAAATAGCTGGCCACGTCCTTTACCCTTGGATCCGGCAATTCCGGCGGCGTCTTCGCCCCTAGCCTGTTCGCCGGCGCCATGTTGGGCGGGGCTTTCGGTTGGTTGGCCAGCAGTTTGTTCCCGACGATCGCCGCCGGCCCCGGTCCGTATGCCGCCGTCGGCATGGCCGCCGTCTTCTAGCGCGGCCGCGCGCGCGCCTTTGACCGCCATCCTGATTGTGTTCGAAATGACCGATGATTACCGAATTATTCTGCTCTTGATGGCAGCGGTGATTACGGCGACCGTCGTTGCCCAGCACCTTCATCCGGAGTCGATCTACACGCTCAAGCTTGTCCGGCGCGGGATCCGCGTGGTGCGCGGCCGCGACGTCGATGTGATGGATTCGGTCCGGGTGGACGAGGTCATGCGGCCGCCGGCATTGACCGTGCCGCCGGACATGCCCGCCAGCGAGTTGGCGGCGCGCTTTCTCGCGACCAACAGCCACGCCTACCCCGTCGTGCAAGCAAGCGGCAAACTGGTCGGGATTGTGTCCTTGAGCGATCTGCGCCGCGCCGGGCCGGATGAGCAGCTGGCGCCGGATCTAACCGTGGGCGACATCGCTACCCGGCATCTGGTCACCGCCCTTCCCGGCGAGACTGTCCGGCTGGCCATGGAGCGCATGGCGCCGCGCGATTTGTCCCGTCTGCCCGTCGTGGCGCCCGGGGGACCCCACACATTTGGTTGGGATCGTGCGCCGCAATGACGTCATTCGCGCCTACGAAATCGGCACCGTCCGCCGCCGGCCAGGCAAGTTGATGGCAGCGATCGATCCCAAGCCGGACGCTGAGCTGGTCGTGGTGCTGGTAGACGACGATTCGCCAGCGGCCGGCCAGCAACTGGCTCGGCTCGGTCTGCCGCGCGATTGTGTGGTTGTCAGCATCGAGCGGGCCGGCGAGGTGCAATTGCCGCATGGCGACACGCGCCTGCTTGGCCATGACCGGGTCACCCTGCTGGTCAAGGGTTCGGATCCGGCATCCGTATCCCGATTTTTCGATTCGCCAGTTCTAGAGACCTGACCCGCGTACAGGGCCCGTAGGCTGATCGTCGTTGACGAGCCGCATTCATCGGCCTATACTGAGTGCACTTACTCAGGAGGCATTGAATCCGCCGTGAGGGTCCGTCAAGGACAAATGAAGTCAGGCCGCACACAGGCACGGGGCTAGCACTACGCCCGCGTGCCTTTTTGTTTTCACAGCCAAAGGAGTGTCGATGGACTACGGGATGATTGGCAAGATCGAGAAGGCCAAGCGATACGCCGAAGAACGGGGTCGCATTCAATTCGAGGCGTTTCGCGCCACTTTCAATGGTGAAAACAACCCGCACACCGTTCACTTCGAAGACAACGAGTGGCGTTGTGATTGTGATTTCTTCCTGACGCGTGGCGTTTGCAGCCACACGATGGCCCTAGAGCGAGTGCTTGAGGGGATGATCCCGGCCATACCCGAAGTCGCCTAACACCATTCGGCTTAAGAACCCTCGGTTGCGCGAGGGTGGAAGCAGCGCCGCCGGCATTGCCGGCGGCGCTTGCTGTCGCCTAGGCTGTCAAATGCACATGGTAGAATCCAACCGGCGGGGTGAAGCGGCCCCGCCTTTCGTTTGGAGGCCGATTGAAACGCTGGCAGTTCTGGCTAGGCGTGGTCATCAGCGCCCTGTTCCTTTGGCTGGCGCTGCGCGGTCTTCAACTGGGGGAGGTCTGGCGGGCAGTCAAGGGCGCTAACTACGTCTGGCTGATCCCGGGCGTGGGGGCATATATGTTGGCCGTCTGGGCCCGAGCCTGGCGCTGGCACTATTTGCTGCGCCCCCTGCAGGCCGTCCCCACTAGCGAGATGTTCCCGATTGTCGCCATTGGCTACATGGGCAATAACATCTACCCGGCGCGGGCGGGCGAATTGTTGCGCGCCTACGTGCTGCGGCGCCAGCGGCAAATCCCGATCTCGGCCTCGCTGGCCACCATTGTGGTTGAACGAGCCTTCGACGGGGTAGTCATGCTGGCCTTCGTCTTCGTGAACCTGCCGGAGCTGGCGCGGGTGACCGCCGGTACCACCTTTGCCGGCGGCATCCAGACGGTCGCGCTGTGGGGGACGGCAGCCTTTGGCGCCGCCGTACTCGTGTTCTTGCTGATGGCGATTTTCCCCCAGCCTGTGCTGCGGGTCGCATCCTGGCTGCTTGAACGGCTGCTGCCGATTTCTCTCCGATCGAATGCCATGGGTCTGATCGAACGCTTTGTCGATGGCCTGTCTTCCCTGCGGTCCCCGGCTGATGTGGCCATGGTGTTGGCAACCTCGACCGTTATCTGGCTGCTGGAGACCGGCAAATACTGGCTTGTGATGCAGGCGTTCCCCTTCGATGTGTCATTCTTTGCCCTAATGCTGATGAACGGAATTGTGAATCTGGCGACAACTATCCCGTCGGCGCCGGGCTATGTTGGCACCTTTGACGCGCCTGGGATTGCCGTGCTCGAGGCCTACGGCGTTGCTGGGCCGTTGGCCGCCGGATACACCCTGGTTCTGCATGCTGCCCTCTGGCTGCCCATCACATTGCTGGGGGCGTATTACATGGCCCGCCAAAGTCTGAGTTGGGATCGCGTCCAGCACGAAATAGCGCAAGAGGCCGGGGCATGACCGTTGCCGTCGTTGGTGCCGGCATTGGTGGCCTGGCGGCGGCTTACGACCTGGTGCGCGCCGGCAAGCGCGTCGTCGTCTTGGAGGCCGCCGATCACCCCGGGGGGCTGGCCGCCGGATTCAAGCTGCCGCGCTGGGACTGGTCGGTCGAGCGCTACTACCACCACTGGTTTGCCAGCGATCGTCATATCTTGGGGCTGATCGACGAACTCGGTTGGTCTGATCGAGTCTTTTTCCCCTGGCCCACGACGGCCGTCTACCACCAGGGCAAGTTCTACCCAATGGACGCACCGCTTGCGAGTCTGTTGCCGCTCGGCAAATGGGTCAACCGCCTGCCCGCCGCCGGCATGCTGGCCCGGGCCGCCAGGGTCTTGACGTTCCCTGGCCTGCCCCTGACGGCGCGGCTGCGGTCTGGACTGGTCGGCTTCTACTTGACGCTGACCCGCAACTGGCAGCCGCTGGAGCAGCACACGGCCGATCGCTGGCTGCGGGCCAAGATGGGGGACAAGGCCTATGAGGTCATGTGGAAACCGCTGCTTGAAGGCAAGTTTGGCCCGCACTACGAACAGGTCAACATGGCCTGGTTCTGGGCGCGGGTCAAGGCGCGTACGCCCCGGCTTGGCACATACGAAGGTGGGTTCCAGGCCTTTGCCGATGACCTGGCGGAGCGATTGCTTTCGATGGGAGTGGACCTGCGCTACCGGACGCCTGTCCAGCGTATTGAGCGCAACGACGGCGGACTCATGATTCAGGCAGAGTCCGGCCCGCTGCAGGCCGACCAGTGTTTGGTGACAACCTCGCCTGCCTTGTTGGCGCGCATGGCGCCCAGCCTGCCAGCCAGCTATTTGGAGCGGCTGCTGTCGCTCAAATCGATGGGGGCGGTGGTGTTGATCCTGGCGTTGCGCCAGCGCCTGTCTGAGCAGGGGATCTACTGGCATAACTTGCCCAAGCAAGCCGGGTTCCCGTTTTTGGCCCTGGTCGAACACACGAACTACCTGTCGCCCGAGTTCTTCGGCGGTGATCACATTGTGTACTGCGGGGACTACCTGGATCCCGACCACGAGTACTTCTCGTTGACCCAGCCGGAGTTGGAGGCCAGGTTTTTCGAGGCGCTGCCGCGTTTCAATAGCGCCTTCGAACCGGGTTGGGTGCGCGATTCCTGGCTATTCCGAACACCCTATGCCCAGCCGGTGCCGCCGGTCAATCATTCGGAGAGTATTCCGCCGTTGGCCACGCCGATCGAAGGCTTGTGGTTGGCCAGCATGAGCCAGGTCTATCCCTGGGACCGAGGCACGAATTTCGCCGTCGAGATCGGCCGCCGGGCAGCCCGCCGCATGGTCGAGGCTGGGCAGGAACCACGGGCCTGACGGCACCATCGGCAACCGGTGATATGATTCGCGCTGTTCTGCGAATGGACATTCCGAACTTATGGGAGGTAAAGGCATGGCCAGTGTGCACGACGTGATACAGCGGTACCGTCCAGTTTTGGAGTTGGAAGACGAGTTGCCAGCCGACGAGGCGGTCGAATACCTGGTGGAGCAAACCGATCTCGACGGAGCGACCATCCGTAAGACGCTCGAGGCCCTGCCCGAGTTGCTCTTCTGGCACCTGGTGCGCGGACGGCCAGTGGTGATTCCCGGCGTCGGTCGCATCAAGCCGGCCATTGACCTTGACGGTACGATTCGCGCTGCTCTGGAGACCGATCCGGCCCTGGTTGAACGCCTGAGTGCAACGGATGCCTACCGGGCCGGCATCGACCGCCACGAAAACATCGGCGCCAGCTTGAAGCGGTTGGCCCAAATGTGGAATTCGACGCACCCGGACGATCCAGTTCGCGATATCGACGCCTACGCCATCAAAGCCTGACGGGCTGATGGCGCCCGGCGGTGAAATTCGGGGGCGCGCCGCCGGTTCCCCTGTGCGACCGCCCGAAGCCGCGGTTGCCCCTTGTAGGATGGAGGCTGCATGACCGACCCCCGCATCGACCGCATGGCCCGCTTGCTGACTGGCTATAGCGTGGGCGTGCGCCCCGGAGACCGCGTCATTATCGAGGCCGAGGTGGCCGCCGAGCCCCTGGTGCGGTCCTTGGTTGAACACGTGCTCAAGGCCGGCGGTCACCCCCATCTGCTGGTCAGCTTTGAAGGCCTGGACATGATGTCAGGGATGGACGCCACCTTCATGACCTACGCCAACCAGGAGCAGCTGGAGCAACCAGCCCCCTTCATGGATCTGGCGTATGAGACCTTTGAAGGCCGGATCCGGATTCACTCCGCATCCAATACCAAGCTGCTGGCCGCCATGCCCGCCGAACGTATCCGCAAGCGGCGCGGAGCGCTTAAGTCGGTATTGGCGACTCAGTTCGACCGCGGCCAGCGTGGTGAGCTGCGCTGGGTGACCACGCTGTTCCCAACCCAAGCGTATGCCCAACAGGCCGACATGAGCCTGGAGGGGTATGAGAAGTTCGTCTACCAGGCCAACCATGTCCAGGAGGAAGACGACCCGGTTGTCTATTGGCAGGGGGTCAAGAAAGAGCAGCAGAAGGCCATCGACGTCATCCAGGGCTCCAATCAGGTCGAGGTCCGCGGCCCGAATTGTGAGCTCAAGCTGTCGGTCAAGGACCGAGTCTTCCTAAATGCTTCTGGTGACCACAATATGCCCGACGGTGAAATCTACACCGGGCCGGTCGAGGATTCGGCCGATGGTTGGGTGCGCTTCACCTACCCGGCGGTCTACCAGGGCCAGGTGGTCTCCGGAATCCGGCTTGGTTTCAAGGAGGGCCGGGTGGTCGAAGCCACAGCCGACAAGGGGCAGGAGCTGTTGACCACGATCCTGGACACGGATGCCGGCTCACGTTACCTGGGCGAATTCGCCATTGGCACCAACTTTGGCATAGATCGCTTTACCGGCAACATCCTGTTCGACGAGAAGATTGGTGGAAGTTTCCATATGGCGGTCGGCGCCGGTTACCCTGAGACCGGCAACCACAACCAGAGCGCGATCCACTGGGACATGATCTGCGATTTGCAGCAGGATTCGGAAATCCTGGTGGACGGCTCGCTGTTCTACAAAGACGGTGCCTTCCAGTTCTAGCCCGGAATTCAAGAGCTCCACACTCTGCCAAATAGGGTACGCCGAGCAGTGTGCCCCGTTTGGCACTTGTCCCGCCTGGCCCCACTGCCGGGGCGCTCGGACTGGATCCATCGGCCCGATGAGGCGGCCTGAGCCCAATCGCAAGCAACGAGTTCTCCAGGGATGACACAACATCTGCCTGCTCAACGCGGGCAAACCGAGGTCGATCAGGCTGCGCCGGCTGGGCTGCGCCGGCAATGGCTGTCGCTGGGGGTAGCCGGCCTGGCGTTGCTGGCCGCCGCGCACCGATGGTGGGGGCCGGCTGCGGCGGTTCCTGCCCACTGGCCCTGGCTGGCCGGCTCGGTTTGGCTCTACCTGTGGTGGTTCACAGGAAGGAATCTGCGCCTGCACCGCCCGGACCCAGGCGGCCCGGTTGCCGAGCGGCTGGGGCCGGGCAACCTGCTGACGTTGGCCCGGGGCTGGCTGATTGCGGCGCTGGCAGGCTGCCTGTTGGCACCCCCTGCTGATGGCCTGGCCGCCTGGCTTCCTATGGCCTGGTATACCCTGGCCGATGTATTCGATTATTTCGATGGCTACCTGGCCCGGAAGAGCCGCCAGCAATCGGCGCTGGGGGAAGCACTCGACCTTGAGTTGGACGCCCTCGGCGTCTTCGCTGCCGTCAACTTGGCGATAGGCTATGGCCGGCTGCCGGCGATCTTCCTGACGGTCGGGCTGGCCCGCTATGCCTTTGCCGTCCTGATCTGGATCCGGCAGCGGGCTGGTCTGCGGGTGCAACCGTTGTCACCTAGCGGCCTCCGCCGTCCGCTGGCGGGCCTGACGATGGGGTTCATTTCGGTGACGCTGTGGCCGATCTTCGACCGGCCCGAGCTCGCCCTGGCCGGTTGGATCTTCTTCACGCCTTTCATGGCTGGCTTCGTCAGGGATGCGCTGGTGGTGAGCGACAGCCTCGATCCCAGATCGGCGGCGTACCTGCGCTGGCGCTCCCGATTGCGCAAGATCGTCCTGCGATTGATGCCGGTGATCTTGCGCCTGGCGATCGCCGGTTTTGCGCTTGCCCAGGCGCCGCGCTACCTGGCGGGCTCGCCCGAACTGGTGAGGGGACTTGGGTCCTTGGGCCTTGTACCGGCGCCGGCTGTCTCCACTTTCTTTGGCGGGCTGGTTGTGCTGACAGGCACCGCTATGCTGCTGGGCTACGCCGCCCGCTTTGCCGCCTTTGTCATGCTCTTCCCGCTGGGCCTGACCATTGCCGCCGTCGGCCTCGATCCCTGGCGCACGATTGGCCTGACGGCTACGCTCGGTATCTTGATTGCCGGCAGCGGACGCTACTCCATCTGGAGTCCCAGCGAGAAGTTGTTTGCCAATCGTGCAGGTGAGCATGGCCAACCCCGGTCAACCTGACAGGCTGCCGCCCGGTCCACAGGGCCATCGGGGCCGGGTCGAGTTGCTCATGACGGGCGGGTCGGGGGCCTCCTCGCCGCACCAAGTTGATTCTGCGGGCCGCCCCCAACGACCTTGGCTGCGCGCCATCTTGTGGTTGCTGGTTGTCGTGCTGCTGGCGCTCGCCCTGCGGGGCGTCGATTGGGCGAACCTGGCGGCGCTGTTGTCCGGGCTGCATCCCGTGGAAATGGGCCTGATTCTGGTGGTCAACGCTGGGGTGCTGCTGGCCCTCAGCAGCCGCTGGTGGCTGGTACTGCGGGCGCAACAGGTAGTTGTGGTCTACGGCTGGCTGTCGCTCTACCGCCTGGCCGGGTTTGCCGTCAGCTACTTCACGCCAGGACCCCAGTTTGGTGGTGAGCCGCTGTTGGTCCAGTTACTGCGTCAGCGGCATGACCTGCCGGCCTCGCAAGGAGCGGCTTCCGTCGCGCTGGACAAGGCACTCGAACTGGTCGTAAATTTCAGCTTCCTGTTGTTCGGTCTGCTGGTTGTGGCCCAGCTGGGCCTGCTCGAAACGCCGCTTGTCGCCGGGATGATTCTGGTGGCGGGCGGCCTGGTGTGCCTGCCGCTGGCCTACCTACTGGCGGCCGCGCGCGGGGGCCAGCCATTGCGCTGGCTGCTGGGCTGGTTGCCCCGGCGGGCTCAAGCCTTGCCTGGCTGGGAGAAGTGGCAGGCGTGGTTGGCCGAGGTGGAGAGCTCGGCCGGCTCCGTTTTCGCCCGACGGCCCGGCTGGCTGGTTGGAGCACTGTTAGCCTCCCTGACCACCTGGGTCCTGTTGGTCTTCGAATACTGGTTGATGGCCGGCTTCCTAGGGTTTTCGCTCGATCCACTGGAGGCGGTCGCCGTGCTGACGGCTGCCCGCGTGGCGATCCTGCTTCCGTTGCCAGCTGGCCTCGGAACCTTGGAGGCGAGCCAGGTGCTGGCGCTTGGCCAGTTAGGCTTTCCAGCCGAGGCCGGTCTGGCACTGGCCCTTGTGATTCGCGGCCGTGATTTGTTGTTTGGGGGGAGCGGGTTGGTTGCAGGCGCGCTGTTGCTCGAGCGACATTAGCGCCGCCGGCCGACGACATCGAGCTGGTGGGTCAGGAACACGAGGCGGCCTTCGGCCAGTTGAGTCCGGCGCGTCGCGAGCCAGGTCGAGAAGGCCGTCGCGTCGAGCGCAGGATGGCCCTGCAGCTGGCGCTCGATCGTCATCAAGATGGTCTCGAGCAGTATGCGTTCATCAGACGCAAAGGCATGATCACGCGGGTGAACGACCCAATCCGAGCCGCCGGCCGCCAGGAGCTCCTGATCGTTGTCGACCAACCAACCCAGCAGGCGGCGCCCGGTCCGGCTATCGCCTGAAGCCAGGCCCCCTACCCGCCGTTCATCCATTGACGTGTGGTAGAGCTCAGCGATCCGGCGATCGAGTTCCGGATCGACCTCCGGCTGGAAGCTGGTCACGCCGTCAAAGTTCAGGCTGAAATGGAAGAGTCCGGCGGGTGTCAGGCAGCCCAGCAGCCCGGGCAGACTGCTGGCCAGGTCGACCAGGTCGAGCAAAGCGTGGCCCAACAGTAGATCGATTGAGCCTGCCGGTACGGCGGCGGAAAGCTCGGCGAGGTCGGTCTGTAGGTAGGTGATCTCCAGGTCGACCTGCTCGCTGCGCAAATGCAGGCGTTGCAGGTCGAATTCGGTGGACAGCCCATGCTGCTCACCCCAGCGCAGGTGACGGGCCCTGGCCTCTGCCAGGAAGGCTGGCTGTTGATCGATGGCCAGGTAATGACCCGTGCGCAGGCGATCTTGCTCAAGCAAGCGCTCCAGCATGGTGCCGATGCCGGCGCCGGCCTCGAGAATCCGGGGAGACTCGGGCAGCGGCTGACTCCAAAGGGTCTGCCACACATGGTGGTTGAGCGCCAGGTCGTCGATCGACCGTTTGGCGGCCAAGTACGCGATATCGCGCTGCAGCGTTTCCGGGCCGAACATGGGTGGATGGCGGGCGCGCCCTGTGGGAGGCGCGCCCGCCCTGTCGTCTACATCGGACCAGCGGTTTGGCGCAAGCCGGGGTCAAACTTGCGGTGCTGCCATAAAGCGATGATCAGGATCAGTTCCACCGCTTTGGTGAAGTAGCCCAGCGGGTCGACTTCGGTCCCGCCGAACCCGGTCCCACCCAGAACAAAGAAGGCCGCGATGGTGACTGCGGCGAAACCCATGTACATGAAGTGGAAGAAATCCCATTGCTCCTCGATGAAGGCCGGGGCGGCAACGAACATACCGAGCAGGGTCAGGTAGCCCAGACCGTTCAAGCTAAACAGCAAGTCCAGGTGGCCTTCGCTGGTGTATATCAGGTAATTGAGCACGGCCAGGTGAACGAGGGCGGTGATCAAGGTGGTGATGATGATCACGGTGCGCAGGGTAGATCGCATCTTGCTCTACTCCTTCTCCAAAACGACTCAGAAATCCATGAGCGGCGATGAGATCGCGCCGACGGGGTCCGCCGCCAGCCGCTGCAACAGGCCCTCGACCAGGGCCACCGAGCGCGACCAGGTCGGGTGGCTGCGGGCGCGATCGAGTGCAGCAGCTCCCTGCCGGTTGATCAGACTCGGCTGCGCCAGATAGGTTTGCAGATGTTGGCGAATGGCGGCTGGATCGCGGGGTGGCACCAGGAACCCATGCACGCCATGCTCGACAAGTTCGGAGGCGCCGCCCGCCCGGCTGGCAATGACCGGAAGGCCATGGCCCATAGCCTCCAGGTAGACGATGCCGAAGCCTTCGTACTCTGACGGCACCACCAGCAGATTTGCCTGCCGGTAGCGATCGGCAAGGGCCACATCCATCAACGGTCCCCACAACCTGACCGCTTCTCGCCAGCCAGGAGAGCTCAATTGCCGAAGCAGGCGGGCGCTGTAGCCGGTATCCAGATCGGTGCGGCCGACAACATCCAGCTGCCAACTGCCAGGTGGGAGACTCTCAAGGGCGGTCAGCAGGGTGTCGAGCCCTTTGCGGGGAATCAAGTTGCCGACGAAGAGCAGGCGCAGTGGCCCACCTCGGTTGGCAGATGCCGGTGGCGCGGGCCGGCCAAAGCCGGCCAGGTGGTCACCGGCCGGGCTGGCGACCACGCCGGTCATCGGGCGGCCCAGCAGGCGCTCGACCGAGTCCTGCGTCGCCCGCGTGTTGAATACACAGGCATCAACCGACGCCAGGAATGCCCGTTCGGCCCAGCGAAAGGCGAGCCGCTGCAGGGCAGGGGCGCGCTCGTCGGACCGCAGGTGATGGACAATGGCCACGATGGGAGGCCTGTGCCCGGGCCACCGATTGGCCACGAGCAGGGACGGATGGCACAGTTCATCCTGGAGCACGATGTCGGCTTCGAGATGCGTCAATTGCCGCACGATCTGCGGCCTCAGGCCGTCGGCCAGTTGTCCGGGGTAGCTGCGCCAGGGCAGCTCGACGACCTCCACCCGGTGGCCGAGCCGGCGCAAACCACTCACCAGCTGGCGATCGTAGAGGAAGCCGCCGGACACGGTGTCCAGCGAGCCGCAAACCACGAGGGCTACCTGCACGGCAGCTCGCATTGGTAGCTGGCCCATGCGGTTTCGGTTTCCCAAAGGCGCACTTCGAGGCGAGCAAGACGGTTGTCTAGCGGCAACCCCTTGCCCAGCTCGGAGGCCAGGATGCGGGCGAAGTGCTCGATGCTTGGGTTAAGGTCGGCAAACGGCTCGAGTTGGTTGAGCTGACGGCCGGCAAACTGCTCAATCACCCTTTCGAGCAACGCCTCCACTTCGAGCAAGTCGAGCAGATAACCGTGCTGGTTGAGTTCCGGTCCGTGCAGGCGCAGTTCCAGCCGGTAGTCATGAGTATGTGGCCGGTTCTCCTCGCCCCAGTCGCCGCCGAAGAGGAAATGCTCGGCTCGGAAGCGACGCGCAAGCTGCAGGCAATACATCAGGCGTGTCCGTTGGTGGCGGCTGGCGGGTACAGGATTAGGATCCCGACGGCTTCAGACGGGTGATCGAGCAATGCGTAGGCATCGGGGGCTTCGGCCAGCGGCAGGCGGTGCGTGATCAACTCGGCCGGTCGTAAGGCCGGCAGCAGCCGGATCGCTTCGCCAAAGCGCCGGGCTTTGGTCCAGAGCCCGCGCAGGGCGGGTGGGATACGGCTCACCTGACTGCTGATCAGACGGATGTGATTGCGATGGAAGTGAGTGCCGAGGGCCACTGGCGTCATCCGATCGCCGTACCATGAGCCGATAACCACGCGGCCATCATAGCCAACAGCGTTGATGGCTGCCGTCAGGGCCTGTGGATTGCCCGAAAGTTCGAAGGCCATGTCGAAGCCTGGCGCCTGATCGGGAGACAGCCGGTCCAGGATCTCTTCAAAGCTGGCGACCGCTGTCAGCCGACGGGTCACAGCCAATTGTCGCCGGTTGGCCAGTGGTTCGACGGCCACCAGATCGGCCAGTGGGAACTGGCCAAGCAACATTGCCGTCAATTGACCCACCACGCCCAGACCCAGCACAAGGACGCGCTCCCCGGCCAATGGCCGGCCATCATGGACCAAGGACAGACTGGTTTCGACGTTGGGCAGAAAGGCGGCCGCTTCGCTGTCGATGCCAGCCGGCAGCAGGACCAGGTCCTCGGCCGGGCACGCCAGGTGGGCTTGGTGCGGGTGCAGCGCCAGCGCCCAACGGTCGAGCAGACTCCGATCGACCTCCTGTCCCAATTCAACAATGCGGCCGACGGTGGCATAGCCGTACTTCATCGGGTAGCCCGCCAAATCCTGCAGACTCGGGAGAGTGGCGTCGAGCTGTGCCTGCTGGCCAGCGTTTCCGTGGAACATGAGGCGTTCCGTGCCGGGGCTAATGGCGCTGACGTGCGCCTCGAGCAGCACCGCGCCGGGGGTCAGCGTCGGCAGTTCTTCTTCACGCACTTCAGCCCGCCCGGGCTCGACGATCCACAAGGACTGGGTCTTCACGTCACGCTCCAGTTCAGCGGACTCCAGACGAGCATGTCAGGTCCCACCTGTGCCCAGGCTGGTGTGGTCAGGACAGGCGGGTCGCCGGCAAGTGCGAACCCGATCCAGGGCTGCAGGCCGCCAAGCAGCCGCGGTGCGATGGTGAGTACCAAGGTGTCAACCAGCCGTTCGCGCAAGAAGGATCGGATGACGCGGCTGCCGCCCTCGACCATCAGGCGCCGCACGCCACGGAGTCGAAGCTCGTCCAGGACGGCTATCAGGTCCAGCCCGCCCTCAACATTGGATGGTAGCCGGAGCAGGATGGCACCGGCGTGTTCGAGCGGGGCACTGTTGGCGTCATTGCCATCGTGGTGAGCGATCCATGGGAAAGGATCCTCCGAGAGCAGTCGGGCCTTGGGCGGCGTGCGCAGCCGGCTATCCAATATCACCGGCCGCGGATGTGGTCCGGTCGCGTAACGTACGTTCAGCTGCGGATCGTCGGACAGCACCGTACCAATCCCGACCAGGATTCCGTCGTGCATGGCGCGCAATCGGTGGGTCATCGCCAGTGACGGCTGGCTGCTGAGCACCGTCCGGCGGCCGGGGGCGGCGGCAATGCTGCCATCCAGGCTCTGGGCGAACGCCAGCGTAACGAGCGGCCGATCGGCCGGAACCGGGGATGCTTCCAGGTGGCGGTAGAGCGAATCAAGCTCGCCGGCCATTGCGGCGGGCGATCTCGCTGGGTTCGGAATCGTCGGCCGATCCATCGAGGTCGAGGATGTGATTGAGCCGGCTCGATTTGGCCCGCAAGTAGGTTGCATTCTCCGTAGTGGCCGGGATGACAAGAGGAACACGGGCCTCGACGGCAATGCCATACGCTTGCAGCTGGTCGATCTTGTTGGGGTTGTTGGTGATCAGTCGAATGCTGCGCACACCGAGGTCCTTCAGGATGGCGGCCGCCACCCGGTAGTCGCGCTCGTCCGGCTCGTGGCCCAATAGCAGGTTGGCATCCACCGTGTCGTAGCCCTCATCCTGCAGGTTGTACGCCCGCAACTTGTCCAACAGCCCGATCCCCCGCCCTTCCTGACGCAAGTACAGGATGATGCCTGCGCCGGACTCGGCAATCAGCGCCATCGAGCGCTCAAACTGAGCCCCACAATCACAGCGCTGGGAACCCATCACGTCACCCGTGAAGCACTCCGAATGGACGCGAACCAACACCTGCGCCGAGCCGTCAAGTTGACCATAGACCATGGCCAGATGGTCTTTGGCTTCATCGCCACAGGAATACAGGCAAAGCTCGAAATCCCCATGGGCAGTCGGTATGCGGGCGCACGAGCGGCGCTCAACCTGTTCGTTCGTCATGCAGCAACCTCTGGTTACTAGGACTTGCCGGTCGCGGAAGTGCTCCGTGGTCCTCAAGCGGGACTACGCCGGGACCCACCGGATTGGATTGGTCCATTTTAGCTGAACCGGCCAATTGTGTTGGGCATGATGGCGGACACCCATCCGACAGGCAGCTACGTTAAGATACCCGTGATGTGCCAGACCGGCTGCGTGAGCCGGTGTTCAGAGGATAAACGATTGTTGATGGCCGACCCGGGAGCCTCAGCCTACATCCAGGCCATTCGCGACTTCAGGGCAGCGCGCCAACGGGCCGCGCTTGAGGTCATACTGCAACGCTTGCGTGGGAAGCAGACCGATTTGCTTTCCTACGAGGATGTGCGGCGGAAACTGCATGCCGCCACCACGGCTCGGCGCGAACTCCACGAGGTGCCGCTGGCGTCGATCGTTGGCAGTGTCGGCCGCTATACCGATTTCACCCGCTCGTTCCTGCCGCGCGAAGCCGGCGATGAGGAGCGTTGGGCTCGGGTACGGGCCATGACGGAGGGCCTGAGCGGCCTGCCACCAGTGGAGCTCTACCAAATCGGGGACGCCTACTTCGTGCGCGACGGCCATCACCGGGTCTCCGTGGCGCGCCAGGTAGGCGCCGAGTCGATTGAGGCCTATGTCACCGAGGTGCGCAGCAAGGTATCCCTGACCCCGGCCGACGATCCGCCCGCACTCGTGATCAAGGCCGAGCTGACCGATTTCCTCGAGGCGACCAAGCTGAACGAGGTCCGGCCGGAAGCCGAGATTGTTTTGACCGAGCCCGGCAGGTATCCGCAGCTGCTTGACCAGATCCGTGCCCACCACCAGGCGCTGAGTTCGGCGCAAGACGGCGAAGCGGATTTCGAAACGGCCGTCGCCGATTGGTTTGACCGGGTCTACCTGCCGATTGTCGAGATCATCCGCGGGCATGGAATCCTGCGCGACTTCCCCGACCGGACGGAAGCCGACCTGTACCTTTGGATCCATCAGCATCGGGAGCTGCTGGCCGAACATCTGGGGTGGGATGTTTGGCCCGAACAAGCTGCTGTCAACCTGGCAGCCGAACACAGCCGCAGCCTGCAGACAATCGCCGGACGGTTCGGCGAACGTTTGGTGGAGGCCATTACCCCCGACGAGCTTGAATCCGGGCCGCCGGCAGGCGACTGGCGGCGGCAAGTGGTCGATCGGCGGCCGGGCCTGCGTCTGTTTCAAGATATTCTGGTGCCGCTGGCCGGCAGCCAGCGCAGCTGGCAGGCGCTGGAGCAGGCGCTGCTGGTGGCGCAGCGCGAGGGGGGCCGTGTGATCGGATTGCATGTGCGGAGCGAAGCCGAAGGCCGCGGGCGCCGGATGGGGCAGATCGAGGGCCGCTTCCTTGCGCGCTGCCAGCAGGCGGAAGTTGAAGGGCGCTTCACCCGCGGCCAGGGCAAGGTCGCCGACTTGATCTTTGATCGGGCGCGCTGGACCGATCTGGTCAGTCTAGGGCTTTCCCATCCTCCGGCGGAAGGCCGCTTGGCCCGACTGGGCTCAGGTCTGCGCACCCTGATGCGCCGCTTGCCGCGTCCCATCCTGTTTGTCCCCGGTGTGGCGACAGCCATGAACCGTCCGTTGGTTGCCTTTGACGGAAGCCCCAAGGCCTGGGAGGCGTTGTTTGTCGCCGCCTACACGGCCTGTGCCTGGGAGCTGCCACTCAGCGTGCTGGTAGTTGACGATGGCAAGATCGACCCGGCCGTCTGTCTCGACCAGGCGAAGGAGTACCTCGAGGCGCGGCAGCTGGCGCCCGCGTACGAACTCGTCGCGGGCGAGGCGTCTCAGGTCATCCTGGAAGTGGTCGAGGAGTCCGGCGCCGATTTGCTGCTCATCGGTGGCTATTCTGCCCCGCCCATGGTTGAGGCCGTGCTTGGCAGCAGCGTCGATACGATCTTGCGCCGCGCGCGCCAACCGCTCATCGTCTGCCGCTGAAAATCCCGTGAGCCCCCCTTTGGGTACAATCCACTGCTTGCCTACACTTGGCCCCGATTGATCGTGCCCAAGGCATTCGAAGACAAAGGACATCCGTGACCAACGTCATTGAAGTGCAGGAACTATCCCGCAATTATGGGAAAACGGAGGCCGTCCGTGGTGTGAGCTTTTCCGTCGGCGAGGGCGAGATCTTCGGTTTTCTCGGTCCGAACGGTGCGGGGAAGACAACCACCATTCATATGTTGTGCACCTTGCTGCGCCCGACGGGGGGCCAGGCCTTGGTGGCGGGGCACAACATTGTCGACGAGCAGGAGGCTGTGCGCCGCTCGATCGGCATGGTCTTTCAGGAACCGAGTCTGGATGAACAGCTGACGGGTCGTGAGAACCTGCGTTTTCACGCCATGCTCTACAACATGGACCGGCCGACGTATGAGCGGCGCAGCCAGCGCTTGTTGGAACTAGTCGAACTGGCCGAGCGGTCCGATGACCTGGTCAAGGTGTATTCGGGTGGGATGAAGCGCCGGCTGGAGGTGGCCCGCGGCCTGCTGCATCAACCCCGGGTGCTCTTTCTCGATGAGCCGACTCTGGGGCTCGATCCGCAGACCCGGCGCCATATCTGGGACTACTTGCGGGAGCTGCGTGATCGCGAAAAGGTGACCATATTTATGACGACCCACTACATGGATGAGGCCGAGAACTGCGATCGGGTAGCCATCATGGACCACGGCCAGATTGTTGCGCTGGATTCGCCGTCCGAACTGAAAGCGCTGGTAGGCGGCGATCTGGTGACGGTCTGGACCAGTGACAATGAGGCGGCGCTGGAGAAATTGGCCTCAGCCGAGGTGGACGCCCGTTTTGGTCCTGGCCAAGAACTGATTTTGGAAGTCTCCAAGGGTGATGTTTTCATCCCGCGCATGATGCAATTGTTGGTAAATGGCAGCCAGCCGATCGAGGTGCAATCGGTCAGCTTACGTCGGCCGACGTTGGAGGATGTCTTCATCAAGCTTACCGGCCGCACAATTCGTGAAGATGAAGCCAGCGCCACCGAGCGGATGGGGATGCGCATGCGGCGCACGAGGGGCCACTAATGGAGGCGATCATGGGTTGGCTGCGCGGTGCCTATACCATCTGGCTGCGCGACATCCTGCGCTACCAGCGCGACCGAGCCCGGCTCATTGCCTCGCTAGGTCAACCGCTGCTCTTCCTGGTCCTGTTTGGCGGCGGCTTTTCGGCGGCCATTTCGGGTCTGGGTCAAGGGCAGGTCAACTACTCCCAGTTCCTTTTCCCCGGGATTCTGGCGATGACGGTACTCTTCACCGGCGTCTTTTCGGCAGTCTCGGTCGTGTGGGACCGGGAGTTTGGCTTTCTCAAAGAGGTGATGGTGGCCCCGGTCGAGCGGACCGCGGTGGCGGCGGGCAAGGTTGCCGGTGGCAGCAGCATCGCCCTTCTGCAGGGCGTGATCATACTGGTGCTGGCACCGCTGCTTGGCATCCAACTTGGCTGGTTTCAGATCATTCAGATCATTGGGATCCTGCTTCTGCTGGCGCTCATGATGACCTCGCTGGGCCTGCTCATTGCCGCCCGCCAGCGGTCGATGGAGGGCTTCCACATGATGATGAACTTCGTGCTGCTGCCGATGTTCTTCCTGTCAGGCGCCTTCTTCCCCCTGCGCGGAATTCCGGTTTGGATGGAGGTATTGGCCTCGATCGATCCGGTTACCTATGGTGTCGATCCGTTGCGCCAGGTAGTCCTGCGCGGGGCGATGACCAGCCCGGCGCTGGAGCAGGTTGCCCTGCGGCCGATCGCTGTCAATGTTGCGCTAATGGCGGGGCTGTCGCTCCTTTTCTTAATCCCAGGCGTGTGGCTCTTCAGCCGGCAAGACTGACCATCCACTTCACGTCCAAGGTGCTGACTGCTACGGTATGCTCGGAGCGCTTCGCCTCCAGCCAAGTTTTACCCGCAATTTGAGCGAAAATATCCGACAACTGGTAAGCGCTGTTGAAGAACTTGGTAAGAATTACGCGTCATGATGGGACCCGCCGGAGGGCCCCACGGAGGAATGCCCGGCCCCTGGCCGATGTGGGCTCGGGGAGAGCAGGTTCAATGGCTTTGAGGGGACGCTCAACAACCCACGAACGACAAGCTGCACTGCCGCAAGCAGGAGGAGCAAGCATGCCTAAGGAGAGCCTCAGACCCGAGCAGCGGGGTCTGCCGTTTGTGCTGACAATCGTCATGTTGGCCGGGTTGCTTCTAAGCGCCTGTGGCGGTGGCGCGGTGCCAGCCTCCGAATCCACGCTGCGCATCGGCTACGACCCGATCGTTCAAACCGACCCGGCCCTGATCTCTTCGGATGCCGAAGTAAGCTTGGCCAATGCCGTATATGACTATCTGGTCGACGTCGATGCCTCCAATCAGATCGCACCTCGGCTGGCCACCAGTTGGCAGATCAACCAAGACGGGCTCACCTATACATTTCAGTTGACCGAGAACGCCTCCTTCCACGATGGCTCGGCGCTGACTGCTGAGGACGTGGTCTATACTTTCAATCGATTGCGGGCTCCAGATTCGGGCTTCGCTACGGTCGATCTGTACGCCAACGTGGTCTCGGTGGAAGCGACCGGTGAATACGAGGTGACCTTCAGCCTGCAAACGACCAATCCATTTTTCTTGTTCGATCTAAGCGACAACCATGCACTGATCGTGAAGGCTGGCACGGAAGATGCAAGCGATTTCAACGGCAGTGGTCCGTTCCGGGTGGTCAACTTCAGCCCCGAGGATCGGATCGAGCTAGCAGCCAATCCAGACTACTTCATCGAAGGCCAGCCGGGAGTTGCCAACCTAATCTACATCGTTTTCCAGGACCGAGCGGCAGCGGTCGACGCATTGCGCACCGGGCAGGTGGATATTGTGATGCAGCTGCCGACGCCGCTGTACCAGAGCCTGGAGGCTGAGGCGGGCATCGACCGCTTTGATGTCGCCACCAATGCCTTTCCGGTGGTTCGGCTGCGGGCCGACGAGCCGCCCGGCGACGACCCACGCGTGATGCAGGCCATGCGGCTAGCGATCGATCGCCCGGCGATCCTGGAGCTGGTTCAGCAGGGGATGGGGGCAATGGGCCGCGATACGCCGGTCGGGCCGCTCTATCCGGACCTCTACACCGAGGAGATCCCTTTGCCCGAGCGGGACCTCGAGGCAGCGCGTCAGTTGCTGGCGGATGCCGGCTACGATGAAGGCCTGGCGCTGACGTTGCGGCTGCCGGAAGCCCAGAACTTCCCCGACCTGGCGGTCGTGCTCAAGGAGCAGCTGTCCGAAGCCGGTTTCGACATTGAAGTCTCGGTTGAGCCGGAGGGAGTTTACTACGGCGAAAACGGGTGGCTCGAGGCCACCTTTGGCATTACGGGATGGGGTTCACGCCCCTATCCGCAGTTCTATCTCGATGTGATGATGGTGTGCGGCGCCATGTGGAACGAAGCGCATTTCTGCGATGATGAGTTCGACCGTTGGGCGCAGATCGCCGGCACCACAACCGATCAGGACGAGCAGGTTCAGGCCTATTATGAAATCCAGCGAATTCTGATCGAGCGCGGGCCAATCCTGATTCCGTTCTTTTTCCCGCAGTTGGGCGCCGCCCGGGAGCACGTGGATGGTTTCGAAATGAAGGCCTTCCCCGGCCGCTCCGATTTGCGGACGGTCACACTCAGCCAGTAAGCAGGAATCGATGACCGCAGCTTCGGCTGCTGACACTCCAGGGAGCGCTGTGCCCGCCGCGGGCCGGCGCTCCTTGCTCATCCTGCGACGATTGTTCGCTCGACCCGCTTCGGCGGTTGGCACCTCGATCGTCGTTCTCTTCCTGTTGACCGCCGCCTTTGGACCGATGCTGGTGCCCTATGGCGCCAACCAGCAGATCGTGGCCGATGCCCGCCAGGCCCCCGGACCCAACCACTGGTTTGGGACCGACAACCTGGGACGGGACGTGTTCAGCCGTGTGGTGTCCGGCGCCCGTGACATATTGGCGCTGGCCGGCCTTGGAACGGCGCTGGCAGTGGTCAGCGGCACCAGCCTGGGCTTGCTGAGTGGCTATGCCGGTGGTTGGTTCGACGAGGTCCTAATGCGCGTCTTTGATAGCCTGCTGGCGATGCCCGCCTTGCTTCTGTCCCTGTTGCTGCTAGGCACACTCGGTCCATCGCGCAAAAGTGTGCTGCTGGTGATTGTCGTGGTCTACACGCCGATTGTGGCCCGCGTGGTGCGCTCCGTGGTCCTTTCGGTCAAAAGCAAGGGGTTTGTCGAAGCGGCCCGGGTCCAAGGGGCTGGGCTGCCCCGTATTCTGTTCTGGGAGATCCTGCCGTCAACGTTGCCGGCCCTGGCGGTCGAGGCCGCCCTGCGCTTCTCGTACGCCATCTTCTTGGTGGCCTCACTAGGCTTCCTCGGGGTCGGCGTGCAGCCGCCCAACCCGGATTGGGGCCTAATGGTGAAGGAGGCGCGCTTCTTCGTCTCGCAGGTGCCATGGGCCATGTATTTTCCGGCCGGTGCCATCGCCGTCGTCGTGGTCGGAGTCAATCTAGCCTCCGACGGCTTGAAGCGGGCCCTCCAGTCGGACGAGCTCGAGGCCCCATGAACACCCCGGCAGCACCCTTGCTCGATGTCAGGGACTTGACGGTCGGCTACCGCCGTGGCGCCGGTTTCCGTCGGGCCGTCCGCAATGTCTCGCTTGCGATCGAGCAGGGGCAAATCTATGGGTTGGTGGGAGAGAGCGGATCGGGCAAGACCACGCTGGCGCTTTCGATCATGGGCTATTTGCCGCCCGAAGGTCGGGTGCTAGGCGGCGCAATCGAGTTCAATGGGGTTGATCTGCTTCGGCTGTCGCGGGATGAACTGCGCCGTCTGTGGGGAGCACAGATCACGTTCGTGCCCCAGGACCCATTGTCTTCTCTCAACCCTTCGCTGCGGATTGGCCAGCAGGTCGCCGAGGGCCTGCGTCACCATCTGGGAATGCGCGAACACGAGGCCCGGCAGCGTTCGCTTGAATTGCTTGAAATGGTCCGGATTGCCGACCCCGAGCGCATCTTGTCGAACTACCCACATCAAATCAGCGGAGGTATGCAGCAGCGGGTACTGATTGCGATGGCGCTCAGCACCGAGCCCAGCCTGCTGGTGTTGGACGAGCCGACGACCAGCCTCGACGCCACCACCCAGGCGGCAATTCTCGACCTGATCCGGGATCTGATGCAGGCGCGGCAGACGGCTGCCTTATACGTGACGCACAATCTTGGGGTCGTCGCCCGCATCTGCCAGCGGGTGGCGGTGCTTTATGCCGGAGAATTGGTCGAGGATGGGCCGACCGCCGCCATCTACCGGCAGCCATTGTTCCCCTACACACGCGGCCTGCTTGATTCGGTGCCACGCCTGGGGGAGACCAAGGTTGAAGTCAAGCTGCGGCCGATCATGGGGCGCATCCCACCGCTTGACGATCTACCGACGGGCTGTATCTTCCGGCCGCGCTGCCCGCTGGCGATTGACGTGTGCAAACAAGAACCGCCGTTGTATGAACCCAGTGCCGGCAGGAGGACACGTTGCCATCGCTGGCAGGAAATCGAAGCCGGCCAGATCGACGCCCAACAACCGGCGCCGGAGGCGGTGAGCGTGCAAGTCGAGAGGGGAAGCGAGACGCTCCTGGAAATCGAAGGCCTGCGCGTGCACTTTGACCGGCGCCGGCGACTGAGCCAGATGGTGCGTGGTATTCCGGCCTCTCCGGTCAAGGCCATTGACGGCGTGAGCCTCGAGATCGGCGCCGGAGAGACCCTGGGTTTGGTGGGCGAGAGCGGCTCGGGCAAGACGACCCTGGCGCGGGCCGTCCTGGGGTTGGTGCAACGCACAGAAGGTGAGATCCATCTGTGTGGCGTTGAGCTGCCGCCCAGCCTGAGCGAGCGCGGCCTGAAGACTTTGCGCCAACTGCAAATCGTGTTCCAGAATCCGGATGAAGCCCTCAATCCCCATCAGACGATTGGCGCCACGCTGCGCTACCCGCTGCAGCATCTCGCAGGGCTAACCCGCCACCAAGCCGAGGCGCGCATGCTGGAGCTGTTGGACTCGGTCCAATTGAGCGCGGACTACAGCCGGCGCTATCCGGCGCAGCTAAGCGGGGGAGAGAAACAGCGGGTGGCGGTGGCGCGGGCCTTTGCCTCGGAGCCCGATCTCTTGGTCGCCGATGAACCCGTCACCTCGCTGGATGTTTCGGTGCAGGCCTCCCTGCTCAACCTGCTCAATCGGCTCCAGCAGGAGCACGGCAGCTCCTACTTGCTGATCTCACACAACCTTGCCGTCGTCGGTTACCTGGCCGACACGGTTGCCGTGGTCTACTTAGGCAAGCTGATGGAGCTGGCTCGGGCCAAAGACCTGTTCGAGCCACCGTATCATCCCTACACGGAAGCCTTGCTTTCGGCCATTCCACTGATCGACCCGCAGGCCGAGCAGCGGCAGATCCGCCTCGAAGGCGACGTCCCAAGCCCGGTCGATCCGCCAACCGGGTGCCCGTTTCATACTCGTTGCCCACGCTTCCTGGGCGACATTTGCGTCGACCAGGAGCCGCCCTGGCGCATAACGCCTGCCGGTAAGGGCTACTACTGCCATATCGCAGCAAACGATTTGGCCGAGATGCAGGAGAAGGTCTTCCGTTTCTCGGCGGAGGCTCGGGCGTGATCCGCTACTTGCTCAGGCGGCTCGGTTTCTTGTTGCTGACGGCATTGATCACCTCAATGATCGTCTTCATCGTCACCCAATTGCTGCCGGGCGATATCGCCCGGGTCTTGCTCGGACGTGAAGCCGGGGAGGCGGCGGTCGAGGCGCTGCGCCAGGAGCTGGGGCTGAACGACCCGTGGCCGGTGCAGTATGCCAACTGGCTGAAGGGTTTCGTGCGTGGCGACTGGGGCCAGTCCTTCAGCACCGGTGCCGACGTGTTGGGCCTGGTGAGTCCGCGATTGCGCAACTCGCTAATGCTGGCCTCGGTCGTGCTGCTGGTGTCGGTGCCAACGGCTTTGCTGCTGGGCGTGGTTTCCGGGCTCAACCAGGACAAGCCCATAGATCATGTGATCAGCATCGGCTCGCTGGCGGTCGTCGGTCTGCCCGAGTTTGTCACCGGCTTGGTACTGATTCAGGTCTTCGCCTTTGGCCTCGGCTGGTTGCCGGCCAATTCCTCGATTCGATTGCAGGCCGGCTTTTTCGAAGCCCTGCCAATGTTGATTCTGCCGGCCCTGACCGCCACCCTGGTGCTGTTGGCCTACATTGCCCGATTGACGCGCGCCGGGGTCATTGAGGAGCTGCACAAGCCTTACGTCCGCACTGCCCAACTCAAGGGATTGCCGGCTCGGACCGTGACCTTGCGCCACTTGTTGCGCAACGCGTTGCTGCCCACCATCACGGTGATCGCCATCAGCCTCGGCTGGATGATTAGCGGTCTGATCGTGATCGAGAATGTCTTCAATTACCCGGGGCTGGGACGGCTGATGGTGTTCGCCATCGACCGCCGGGATCTACCGCTGTTGCAAGCGGTCACCATGATCACGGTGGTGGCCTTCGCCGGCGCCAATCTGGCCGCCGACTTGCTGTACGCCGCGCTCAACCCGCGCATCCGACTGGGCCGCTGAGCGCGGGCAAAGCTGAACCACCAAGAGTCAAAGGGCACAAAGGGTCAAGGGGGGAACACGAAGGGGTGCCTTAGGGAGGGATATGGCTAGATCGCACTGAGCGGCCTGCGGTCAGACGTCAGCCGTCCGCAAGATTTCGTGCGTTGATGCCTTAAGGCTGAAAGCGCACTTCTTTGTGTTCCTTACCTACCACTTGGTGTCCTTCGGGTCTTCGTGGTTCCAGCCATTAGAAGCGAGCCGCCAAAGCTTGATGCCTAGTTGACAGCAGAAAACAGGTTGTTGAAGGCTTCCATAAGCGTTGGGTGGGCAAAGGTCGCCTCCTGCAGACGGGGATAGGGCAGCCCGGCCATCATGGCGATCTGCAGCGCCCCCATCAGCTCTCCGCCTTCCATCCCGAGAATGGCAGCGCCCAAGATCTGTTGGGTCTGGCGATCTACCACCGCTTTCATCTTGCCCCGGGTGTCGCCAAGCTCGATCGCCCGGGCGACGTGGGACATGGGCAGTTCGGCGACGCCGATGGATTGGCCGGATTGGCGGGCCTGACTTTCGGTCAGCCCGATTCGGCCAAGCTGCGGTTGGGTAAACACCGTGTAGGGAACCATCCGCCCTTCGGTCGTGGCCGAACCGTCCCCCAACAGCTGGTCGGCAACAATGCGGTGGTCATCGTAGGAGATATGGGTGAAGGCCGGGCCGCCTTTGACGTCGCCGACGGCGAAGATCCCCGCCGCCGTCGTGCGCAGCCGGTTGTCGACCTGAATGTAGCCTCGTTCGTCCAACTCGACGCCAGCCGCTTCGGCTCGTATCGCCTCGGTATTGGGCTGACGGCCGGTCGCCACAAGCAATTGGGATCCTTCGAGTCGTTGGGTCCTGCCGCCGGCCTCGACCATCAGGAATATGCCGCCGTGATCGGATTGACCAGCCTCGGTTGCCATGGACCCTAGATGTAGGTCGACCCCCTCCTCGGCCAGGATGTCCTGCAGCGTCTCGGCGATGTCTTCATCCTCGAAAGGCAGCAGCTGGGCAGCGCGCTGGACGATGGTTACTGCAGTCCCAAAGCGGCGGAACATCTGGCCAAATTCGACGCCGACGTAGCCTCCGCCCAACACGATCAGATGGCTCGGTAGCTCGGTCAATTCGAGCATGGCCGACGAATCGAGCGCTTTCAGCCTCTCCAGCCCCGGAGGCGCGGGTGGCTGCGGCCGGCCGCCGGTATTGATAATGATGGTCTCGGCTTGGAGCGACCGCTGGTCCCCCTGCCTGGTTTCGACGGTGAGCTGGCGCTCGCCGTTGAAGTAGGCCTGGCCGTAGATCAGGTCAATCCCATCGGCGGCTTCGAGGCGCTGCTCGTTAGGCCGACGAAAGCTTTCGACGATCTGGCGCTTGCGGTTGACGATGACCGGCAAGTCGACCTGGACCTGGCCAACCTGGACCCCGAAGTCGCCAGCACGCCGCGCCAGATTGGCCACCTGGGCGCTGGCGATCATAGTCTTGGTCGGGGTACAGCCGGTGTTAATGCATGTGCCGCCGACCCAATGCCGCTCAATCAGGGCCGTCCGGCGGCCGGCTGCGGCCAGTTTGTGGGCCAGCGGCAGCGCTGCCTGACCGGCGCCAAGGATGATGGCGTCGTAGGTTTCGGGGCTGGGCATTTGGCTGCTCCTAGGATCGATTGGCGGCCGATGGGTTGGCGCTGCGCCGGCCGCCTTGTGCAGGTCCCTGCCGGCGGTTGGTGGGCCAGCGGGCATCGATCATAACATCGGGCTTGCAAGCACTGCCGTCAGGCCGTCTCCACTTATGATAATCTTCTGCAAAGTTTTGCAGGAGGGAAATGGGAGCGACTGCCTTCGACGACAATCTGCGCAGGCATGGCTTGCGTGTGACCGCGCAGCGGCTCGCTATCCTTGACGCGCTGGCCGGCCTCGGTGGGCATTCAACCGTTCGGCAGATTCATCAGGCGGCGCTTCGCCGGCATCCGGATCTCCATCTGGCCACGGTCTACCGAACGCTAGATGCCCTGCGAAGGGCGGGGCTGGTGGATGCTTTCGCCTCCAGCGCCGGCAGCCATCGCTTCGCCCCGCGTGATCCGAAACACCCCCATGCGCACCTGCTATGCCGGGCCTGTCAGCAGGTGAATGAGCTGCCACTCGACAGCTTGATACCGATGGCCAAACGCATCCAGCGCCACGCGGGCTTCCAGGTAGATCTGCGCCATTTGACCCTGATTGGTACCTGTGCTGGCTGTCGCCGCGCCAGCGGCAAGCGAACGGGCGGTTAACGTTGGCCAAACCGTGGTTAATGCATCTGCCCGATGGTTTTCTGCCGGCCTGGCTGGGGGCCCTCGGATGGCTGTTGGCGCTGGCAGGCATTGGGATAGCCCTGCGGCGATCGGACCGAAGCTGCGACGATCGCCAACTGCCGCTTATGGGCGTGCTGGCGGCCTTTGTCTTTGCTGCCCAAGCGCTTAATTTCCCAATTGCGGCGGGCACCTCGGGCCACCTGCTAGGGGGCAGCCTGTTGGCGTTGCTCATCGGCCCATGGGCCGCGGTCGTCAGTATGACGGCCGTCACCATGCTCCAGGGCCTGGTCTTTCAAGATGGTGGCCTGTTGGTGATGGGCTGGAACATCCTGAACCTGGCGGTCTTCTCCTGCCTGAGCGGCTGGGCCATCGCTCATTGGGCCGGCTATCGATCGCCCGATCGGCGTCGGCGTCTGGCCGGGGCATTTGTTGGAGCCTGGTTGTCGGTCGAACTGAGTGCCATGGCGGCAGCGGTCGAATTGGCTGTCGGCGGCACCTTCCCGCTTTGGCTTGGCTTACCGGCGATGGCCGGCAGCCACGCCGTCATCGGCGCGGTCGAAGCCGCAATCACCGTCGCTGTACTGGTCTTCTTGCATGCGGTAAGACCGGCGTTGGTCCGACCCAGAGAGGCCGAAGGCCGGCCAGCCAACTGGGTGGTGCTGGGTCTGGCCGTTGCCCTGGTTTTCGCCAGCCTGTCGCCGCTGGCCTCGCCGCTGCCCGACGCATTGGAAGCTGCCGCGCTCGCCGGTGGTTTTGCCGGACGAGCCACCGCCGGTCCTTCCTTGGGACTGGTCGACTACACTTGGCCCGGGATTGCCAGCCCGGCGCTGGCTACCCTGCTGGCGGTCGCGGTTGGCACGCTGCTTGTATATGCGTTGGGCACCCTGCTCGCCGGCTGGCTCGGACGGCGTCGGTGAATGAACCCGGCATCGATCCGGGGGCCGCTTGGGTTGCCACATTGGCCTTTGTCGTCGGGGTGGCCCTGCTGCCCGACGGCGGCTGGTCGGGATGGCTGGCAGCCTACGGCGTCCTATTGCTGGCGGCGTTGGCCCTGCGGCTCTCGATGGTCCGTCTGTTGGCCAGATCCTTGCTGGCGCTTCCCTTTGTGGTAGCCGTGGCGGCCATTCCCTTTACGACACCGGGGGAGGTGGCTGGCCAGCTGCCATGGGGCTGGACATTCAGTCACGCCGGATTGGTCAAGGCGGGTTCGGTGCTGGCGCGCGCCTGGCTGTCGATCCAGGCATTTGTCATCCTGATGGTCGCCTATCCGCTGACCGACCTCCTGACCGGGCTGGAGCGGCTGGGCCTGCCGGGGCTGCTGGTGAACACGATCGGGTTCGCCTATCGCTACTTGAACCTGATCCGTCAGGAAGCGGAACGTATGCTGCGGGCCCGTCAGGCGCGCGCGGCGGGGAAGGGGCCGGCCGGCGGAAAGACCTGGTTCGAGTTGGCTTCGACCGGCGGTCTGTTGGGCAGTCTGTTCCTGCGGAGTCTGGACCGCAGTGAGCGGGTCTATGACGCCATGTTGGCGCGCGGCTATCAGGGTAACGGCCCAACCTGGCGCCAGCTCCGCTGGACGGGGCGCGACCTGCTGCTTGTGCTGACTGCGCTAGGCGGATTGATCCTGTGTTGGTGGCAAGGACGGGGCTGGGTGTAGCCTGGCGATGCATCACTCCTTGGATTTGACGTCGGTCAGCTACACGTATCCTGACGGTCGCCAGGCATTGCACTCCGTCAGCCTTTACCTGGCCCCGGGCGAGCGGGTGGCCTTGATCGGACCCAACGGGGCCGGCAAGTCAACCTTGCTGCTCACGCTGAACGGGACGCTGGCCTTCGACGGCGAGATCAAAGTGTGCGGCCTGGCCGTCAACAGGGAGAATCTGCCAGTGGTGCGAGCGGCCGTCGGGCTTTTGTTCGAAGATCCGGACGACCAGTTGTTCTCACCAACCGTCTGGGAGGAGGTGGCTTTCGGACCACTGCATATGGGTTGGCCCCGGGCGGATATTTCATCCAAGGTGGGGGAAGCGCTGGCTGCGGTCGGCATGAGTGGGCACGAGAAGCGGGTGCCCCACGACTTGAGCCAGGGCGAAAAGAAGCGGGTGGCAATTGCCAGCGTGTTGGTGATGGATCCGGAAATCCTGGCGTTGGACGACCCGACCGGCGGCCTCGACCCGCGGGCCCGCCGCGAATTGGGCGAGCTGCTGACTGAAATGCCGCAGACGATGTTGATCGCCACCCACGACATGCGGCTGGTGCGCGATCTCACGACGCGCTCGGTCGTGCTCAACGGCGGTCGGGTGGTGGCCGAGGGCCTTACAGCCGAACTGCTGCGTGACCGTGAGCTGCTCGAAACCAATGGATTGGAGCAGCCGGAGGGCTGGGCGGACTAATGCTGTTGGAGTGCGTATGAGTCAGGCAAGGTTTCCGATCTGGTTTGCGCTGTCCGCCGTTGCTTTCATCCTTGTTGGCGCCTTCATCGGTATTTGGCTGGCCCAGCGGGGGATGCCAGCGGCGGCGTCGGGACTGCGGGCCGATCTCGCTCGAGCCAGGATCGCCCAGGTGATCGAGGCCGGTCAGGCCGAAGTGGCCGGTGTGGTGCAGCGCTACCAGGTATGGCAGGTCGTGGTGCTCGACGGGCCGCAGGCGGGCCAATCGTTCCAGGTGGAGTATGGGCGGCGCTCGGTTGCACCTGTCGAGCCCGCTCTACAGGTGGGAGACCAAATCCTGGTTACGATATCACCCGGACCGGGCGGCGAACCGGTCGCCCAGTTCGCCGACTACGTGCGCACCCCAACGCTGTTGCTTCTGCTGACGGCATTCATCCTTCTTATTCTCGTCGTCAGCCGCTGGAAGGGTCTGCGCGGACTGCTGGGCATGGCGCTCAGCCTGGCGGTGATCATCTACTTCATTCTGCCGCAAATCCTGGCCGGTGGCGATCCGGTCTTGGTCAGCATCATCGGTTCGTTTGCATTGTTGGCGACGACGCTGTACCTGGTTTACGGCTGGAGCTGGAAGACGCATACAGCTGTGCTGGGCACGTTGGTCGCATTGATCCTTACGGGCCTGCTGGCGGCGCTGTTTGTTGGGTTGGCGCGCTTGAGCGGAACGGGGTCGGAGGAGACACTATTTCTGCAGCAATTCGCCGGCCGGCCAATCAACCTGCAAGGCCTGCTGCTCGGTGCGATGATCATTGGTGCGCTGGGTGTGCTTGACGATCTGACCATCAGCCAGGTCTCGGCAGTGTTCGAACTGAAGCGGGCCCGGCCTTCGCTTGAGCCACGGGCGCTTTACCAGCGAGCGATGGTGATCGGCCAGGATCATGTGGCGGCCACCGTCAATACGCTGGTCCTGGCCTACGTTGGCGCTTCGCTGCCGCTGTTGCTGCTCTTCAGCCTGTCGGCCGAGCCGCTTGCGCTGGCGGTAAATCGGGCGATCCTGGCCGAAGAAGTGGTGCGCACGTTGGTCGGCTCCGTTGGATTGGTGGCGGCCGTCCCCCTCACGACCGGGTTGGCGGCTTGGGTGGCCAGCCGAGCGAGCACCTTCCCCGCCTGGACCGGTTGGCTGGGTCCCGGGCCGGGAGCCGCAGGCGAAGGAAATAGTCATGGGCACTAAGACGAGGGCGTGTTGCAAAGTAGTGGGACCACGTTGAACCGGTTGATGGCAGGCCCCCAGCGTTGGCTGGTGACGATGGCCGTGGCGCTGGTGTTGGGGGCGAGCTGGATTTGGCAGTCTGCCGTGCCGGCCTCGGCAGTGAGCGGCGGGCTGATCCCCAGCCCGCGGCAGGGGTTTCTCGCTCCAGACCTGGTGCTGCCAGATCTCGAAGGAGGCACCATCGACCTGTCCGAGCTGAGGGGCCAAGTTGTCATCGTCAATTTCTGGGCGAGTTGGTGTCCGCCGTGCCGGGCCGAAATGCCGGCCTTGGAACGGACGCAAGAGGCCCACGCCGGGGATGGCCTGGTTGTGCTGGCGGTCAACGCCACCAATCAAGACAGCCTGCCGGCAGTGATTTCCTTCATCGAGGAAATGGGATTGACATTGCCGATCGCCCTTGACCAATCCGGCGAAGTTGGCCGTCGTTATCAGGTCCGGGCATTGCCAACGACCTTTTTCATCGATCGCCAGGGGGTCATCCAAGAAGTGATCGTTGGCGGACCGGTCAGCGAATCGACTTTGCTCAGCACGGTGCAATCGCTGCTGGGGGAGGGCTCCTGATGCTGCCGATTCTGCAGTTGGGGCCGCTGGCTCTCCAGGTACCGGGGTTGGTGCTGCTGGCCGGGCTGTGGTTTGGCTTGTCTTTGGTCGAGCGCGCCGGCCTCCGGCGCCAGTTGCCGGCCGATGCGCTCAACGGACTGGTGCTGGCAATGCTGGTGACTGGCCTGCTAGGAGCCCGCCTGGCCTATGTAGTGCGCTTTGCCTCGGTCTACTGGCAGGATCCGCTTGGAATCATTGCCCTCAACTTCAGCACCCTGGCGTTGCCCGAAGGTGTGCTGCTTGGGCTGGCGGCCGGCCTGGTCTACGGCCAACGCCGGGGGCTCCCATTGTGGCCCACGCTGGACGCGCTTGCCCCGGGGCTGGCCTGCCTGGGGGTGGCGTTGGGGCTGAGCCACTTGGCCAGCGGCGATGCCTTTGGGGCACCGACCGATCTGCCTTGGGCCCTGGACTTGTGGGGCGCCCGGCGTCACCCGAGCCAGCTTTATGAGATCGTGGCGGCGTCCGGGATCCTGTTTGCTAGCTGGCGCATGCAGGCGGGCCAACGTCCAGCCGGAACCACCTTCCTGGCCACGGTGGCCTTGATGGCGCTGGCCCGCTTGCTGCTGGAGGCGATCCGCGGCGACAGTCTGATTGTGTTGGGAACCTTGCGCCAGGCGCAGCTGGTCAGTTTGTTGGCCTTACAGCTGGCGCTGGCCGGATTGTTCCTGCGTGAACGTAACGCGGCCCGCCGGCTGATCTCGACCGATCAGGTCGGTTCGGATCCCGAATCGCCAACGTGATGAAACCGAAACGCGGCGCTGGTGCAGGTAATGGTGTATCGGCACCACAGGAGCGGCCCTTGGCCCCACCGACCGCCAGTCGATCCGACGCACTGCGTGGTTGGCGAGGGATCTATCCGGCGGCGCTGGCCGCCTTTGCCGTCCTAAGCCTGTACCAGGCAAATGTCGAAGAGGTGGGGCCGGGCCAGCTAGTCCGGCCGCTGCTGCTGGCGGTCTCGCTTGCGGCCGGTGGGACGCTGCTCCTCCGGCGCTTATTGGCCGATGCCACCCGCGGCGGATTGCTGTCCACCGGACTGATCGTACTGTTCTTCAGCTATGGTCATCTGTATCGCTGGCTGCAAGGGGTCGAGCTGGCCGGTGTTGGGCTCGGCCAGCACCGCTTTGCACTCGCCATCGCCGCGCTGGCCCTCGTGCTCTGGCTGCTGCTCGTCTTTCGCTGGCTGAACCAACCGCAGTTCTTCGAGCGAGCGGTGGCCATGATGGCCTTGATCGCCCTGGCCATGCCGCTGCTTGGACTGGTCTGGCAGTTGATCCAGCGGGGGATGGCTTCGCCGGCTGCCTTGGGGGGCGAGGCGCCGGCCGTCGAGATTGGTCCACAGGCGGCTTTGCCCGACATCTACTACCTTGTGCTCGATGGCTACGGCCGCCAGGATGTTCTGCAGGTGTATTACCAGCACGACAATGCGGCCTTTCTGCGTCAATTGGAATTACTGGGCTTCTTCGTCGCCGACGAGAGCTACGCCAATTACAACCAGACCGTGCTGTCATTGGCCTCGAGTTTGAACATGACCTACCTGGACACGTTCGCCTCCCAGGCGGGCGACGATCCAGCGGGGCGTGGACAGTTGACGGACGCGGTCAAGCATTCCCGGTTGCGGGAGACACTTGAAGGGCTGGGCTATGAGACCGTTGCCTTCGAGACCGGCTACGCCCCAACCGAATGGCACGACGCCGACCTCTATTTGAGCCCGCTGGCGGAGGGCGTCACGTTCAATCGGACGATCCTGGAAGCTGCTTACCTCAGCCCGTTCGAGAGTCAGTTGCTGGCGACAACTGCCTTTCGGCTGGCATTCGACTTCGACCTGCTGCGCCGCTGGATGGAGTCAGCCATCGGCGAAGCAAGTCCCTATCTGCGTCACCGGGCCCGCGTCGAGTTTGTCTTCGACAGGCTACCGGACCTGACGCAGCGGCCGGGACCTACGTTGGTTTTTGCGCACGTTATTTCGCCGCATCCGCCATTCGTATTCGGGTCCAACGGTGAGGCCATCGTGCCGGCTGGTGCCTTTTCGCTGGCCGACGCCGACGCCTTTGGCGGCTCGCCGCAGCAATACATTGATGGCTACCGCCAGCAGTTGGTGCATGTCAATCGCATGCTGCTTCAGGCCCTTAAGGACGTTCTGGCCCAATCAGAGCGGCCGCCTGTCATTGTGCTGCAAGGGGACCATGGACCGGGCGCCCATATGGTTTGGTCGTCAGCCGACGAGAGCTTGCTGGTTGAGAGGATGGGGATTCTCAACGCCTACTACTTCTCCGGCGAACCACTGCAGGCCTTGCCGGATGATCTTTCGCCGGTCAACAGCTTTCGCCTGGTGCTGGCGACCTTGGGGGGTGAACCACCCGAACTGCTCTCCAACCGCAGCTACTTCGCCACTTGGGACGACCCGCTGACGTTCTACGATGTGACGGCCCGATTGCCCTAGGCAGATATGACCAGCTAGGGAGCGGCGGCCGTGCCAATCCTTCGCTGGACCAGGACCCCAATCACCACCAGGACGAGGAATAGGACCGTGCTTGAGGCGGTCGTCAGATCGAGGGCTTGTAACATGATGAGGGCGCCGCTGATCGATGACAGGATGATCAGCGCCCAATCAAACAACGCCGAGAGCAGGACGGCGCCGATGACCCCGCCCACCAGATACGCAATCCAGGCGGTCGCTCCCGGGTCGACGCCCAGCAGTTCGAGCAGACCAGAGACGATGTAGGCACCGGCCAGGAAGCCGGCCAGTGCAATGCCCAATCGCTGCAGCAGCAATGCTATCCCGGCGCCGATCAGTCCAGCCAGCAAGCCAATCGCGAGCGTGATCCAATCCGGTGCCTGGCTGAACCAGGCGCCGGCCAGCCGCAGGCCGGCAACAAAGCCGAGCCCGGCGACGAAAAGCCAGAAGAGCCGGCGGCCGAGAGTCAGCAAGGCAGCGCCTACCAGCAAACGGAGCAAGTCCATCCTAAGTCTCAGCCTCCATTGAATCCCCTGGACCATCCGACTCGAGCCAGCTTGCTCGCGGAGAGCGGCCGCTCTCATCCATCTCATAGTCACGGACAATGAGCGTCAATCTGGTGATCGAGACCAATTGCCCGTCTTCATCCTCGATCCGGATCTGCCAGACCTGAGTCGTGCGGCCCAGGTGAATGGGCCGGGCGATGCCCAGGACCCAGCCCTGACGCACAGGGCGCACGTGGTTGGCATTCAAGGCCAGCCCCATGACGTAGGAGCGTTTCGGTTCGACGACGAAGGAGCCGGCGACGCTGCCCAGCGTCTCGGCCAGGGCAGCCGAGGCGCCGCCATGCAGCAACCCAAGCGGCTGGTGAGTACGTGCGTCGACTGGCATGCGCGCCGAAAGCCAATCCTGGCCGACTTCGGTGAACACGATGCCAAGGTGGCTAACCAGGGTGTTTTGCGAAGTCGTATTCAGCAGCTCAAGGCTGGGCTCAATCGACCAGATTGGCATCAGGCGACAACGTCACCATGGCCAGGCGCCGGAGTCATCTCCATCAGGCCCGGCCGCATCCCACACTCTTCGCGTTCAAATTCGATTTCGAACGTTGTGTGTTCCAAGGAGAGGTCGGCCGTCAAGTCGCGCAGATCGCACTTGAGATCAATGATCTGCTGCCCGCTGGTCTGGTCGTCAACCACGATATGGGCGGTCAAGACGTGGTGAACCCCGTCAAGCGACCACAGATGGGTGTGATGCAGGGCGAGCACATGGTGTAGATCCAATATCTGTCCTTCGACCCGCTCCAGTTCGAGTTCCTCCGGGGCTGCTTGCAGGAATACGGCCAGGGTTCGGCGCAAGTTGCGCAGAACATTGAACAGAATGTAAGCCGTGATCAGGATCGAGAGCACGGGGTCGAGCACGGGCAGGTCCCACACCAACAGCACCAGCCCGACAATCAAGACGGCTACCCAGCCCAGCACGTCTTCCAACAAATGCCAGGCGATCACCCGGGCATTGATCGAATGGTCACCTCCCACTCGCAATACGGCCAAGCCATTGACGGCGATGCCGACCAGGGCGAACAACGCCATTCCGCTGGCGTTGGGTTGTTCCGGTTGGAGCAGGCGGGGCAGGGCTTCGGCCAGGACGAACAGCGAACCGGCCAACAGCACTATCGTGGAGGTCAACGCGCCCAGCAGCGAATAACGACGGTAGCCATAGGTATAACGCCGGTCGGAACCGCGCCCGGCGCGGCGTTCGAGCAGCCAGGAGAGGCCGAGAGACAGGCTGTCACCCAGGTCGTGAACCGAGTCAGATAAGATGGCCACGCTGTTGGTCCACAAGCCGACAATGAGCTCGAGGACGGTGAAGCCCAGGTTGAGAAAGAAGGCAGCCCGCAGGTTCTCGCTGGACGATCCGTGATCATGGTTGTGCTGATGGGACATGGCCCTGATTGTAGCCCAGCCTGAGCCGGTGGCCGGTGACGTCGGATCGTCGCCAAGAACCAGCCGAATGTCAGGCTGCCGTCGGTCACCTGTGCCAGGCTATTGACGGAGCCGTTGCCTGGCGTGGGGCCGGGCCCATGAATACAAGGAGGAACGGCCAGTGATGGAGCTTGGCAGCACGATCTTGACTCTGGTGTTCGGCCTGGCAACGTTGATTTGTTCGCTGTACGTTCTTTACCGCCTGGCACGCGAAAAGGGCGGAGCCCATGCTCTGCTCGGTTTTCTGTTTCCACCCTATCCCTATGTTTGGGGTTGGATCAACGGGAGCCGGCTCGGCATGCTTGACATTATGGCGTTCTGGACTTTAGTGACAATCGCGGCAATCGTGTTCCCTTTGCTGATGGGTGTGGCCGCCCTGCCGGAAATGGTGAGTTCGGGCGGGGCGACCACATTCAGCGGCGGCCTCGAGCCAGCCGCTGGCCGGGGCTCGATCGCCGTCGGGCAAGCTGTCCAGGGGAAACTGGATGACTTAATGGCCGTCGATGAATGGACGCTGGCCGCGAGTGCCGGCCAGGTGGTCACCATCCGCTGTGACCCGGCGCCGGGCAGCCAGACCGATCCGCGACTGACGGTCATCGGGCCCGACGGTCAGGAGTTGGTGTCGGACGACGACGGAGGTGATGGCTTTAGTGCCTTAATCGACCGATACCAACTATCGCAATCGGGTGTCTACCGCATTCAGGTCGATGTGTGGTCCGCCGGCCGCTACGTCCTTTCGGTCGACGGTTAGGCTTGGCCCGCGGTCCGTCGATCAGCTCGGGGCGGCCGACTCGTCCGGCTCGGCCTTCAGCCGGCCGCCGCGGACGGTGGCACCAACCACCAAACCGGCGCTGATCAGAACCAGATTCTTGATGATGTACTGTCCCTCCAGCGTGGGCGCATGAGGGATGGCCGTGAATGTTTCGGCGGGGAACAGAACCAGCGGGGTCAGGGTACCCATCATCTGCAGGAAGAGCAGCAGCAAGGTGGCGCGCAAAAAGACCCCAAACATCAAGCCCAATCCGATTGCTGTCTCCCATGCCGCCAGGATGTAAATCGACACGTTGGGCGTGATCAGGCCGAACGTCAACTGGTCGATCGTGTTGGTGGCCAGGGTCTGGGCCGGGCTCAGTCCCGGGAAGAACTTGAGCACGCCGAACCAGAAGAAAGTGATCCCCAGGCTGATCCGCAACAATAGGATGCCGTAACGGGCCATCGTCTCGGTAATACGCCGGTCTACCCGATCGAACAGGGATCGGCCGCGATCTATCATGGGTCGGTTTCTCCTTCGTCGGTGGGTGGGAAGTTGGCCGTCGGATCGAAGGTGGCTGGCTGCGGCTGTTGGCTGGCGGCGGGCGTCACGTCGGCTTGCTGGCGGCCGATGGCTAGTGGGCTGGTGCGGTGCAACACATAGAACCAGCCAGCTGCCACCAAGCCCAGCAGGAAGGCAAGCAACCAGAGCAAGCGCGGGTCGAAGTGATCCATCACCTGGCCGGCCAGCAGCGGGCCGATGGCAAAGGGAATGCCAAACGAATAGCCAAAGACCGCCATATAGCGGCCGCGCATAGCTTCCGGTGCCAGCGAGGCGCTAATCGCCTGCGACACCGGGGCCACCACCATCTCCCCAATGGTGATGACCACCATGGCCAACAGGAAGAGCGAGAAGCTGGCGACGGCGCCGTACAAGCCAAAACCAATCGCATAGAGCAAGGTGCCGGCGGTCATCATGAGAAGTGGTGGCAAGACCTGAATGCGGCGAGTGATGGCGAATTGGAACAGCACGACCATGGCCGCGTTCAGGCTCAGGATCAGACCATAGCCCGATTCGGGCACACCGTGCGTGTCGCGCAGATATACACCGAGCGTTGTGTTCATATTCATGTAAACCAGACCCATTAAGATTGAAGCCCCCAGAAACATCATGAACACGCGGTCGCGCAACACACGGCCGTAGCCGCGAAAGGTCTGCCCTATTGTCTCGGGTTCGGTGCCCGGTTCGGCTTCCGGCTTGGTCTCCGGCAGTTTTAAGTAGACGACGATGGCGGTCAACAGACTGATGGCGGCGTCGGCCAGAAAGATCAAGAGGTAGGAGCGGGCCGCCAGGAAGCCACCGATGGCGGGCCCGATCGTGACCGACAGGTTGAAGGCGACCCGAATGATGCCGTAGCCCTCGGCGCGCTTGGCCGGGGGAAGCAGGTCGGCGACCATCGCCTGGAAGGCCGGACCGCCGCTGTCGGTAAACACTCCGACCAATAGGGCCAGTACAAAGAAGGTATTCAGGTCGCTGACCAGCCCCATGAGCACGCTGCTGACCGAGGTCGACAGCAGACTGAAGATCAGCATCCCCTTGCGTCCAAGGCGGTCGGTCAGCGCGCCGCCGAGCGCAGTGCCGACGAAGCTCGAGGCCGAGAATAGGGCGAACAGGATGCCGACCTGGGTCATGCCGACGCCAAAACGGCTGGTGATGTACAAGGCGAAGAAGGGGAACAGCAGCGCCCCGCCCAAGCGATCGATGAAGGTGACGACGACCAGCGTCCAGAAGTTGCGCGGGTATTCGTGGTAGACGGCCGCCAGGCGGCGACGTTGGTTCTCGATCATGACAGACTCCGGGCGAGCCCAGATGGCGGCTGCCAGACAGGTGGGCGACCACGCTCGACGGGATCAAAGGTGAGGGAGCAATTCGGTTCCTAACCCGCCATGAAGGCACGGGGAGAGCATCCCCCGGCCATTGCCAGACAGGATTGTAGTTGACGAGTCGTTCCCCCAGAGGGTGGTCTTTGAGCGGGGCATTCGAGCGTGGGGCCTTGCGAACAAATGTCTGGGGCTGGATGGGGGGAAGTCACAACCGGCGGTAGGCCGGGATCAACGGGCAGGGTAGCGGCACGCAGCGGAATGCAGCCGCGGGAGTTGGGGACTACCTGGCCGAGTCAGCCCGTGAACGCGGGCCAATGCGGCCTGGACGGCGGGGTCGATGGCCTCGGCGACCCGATGCGACAGACTTTCCCCGAATTCGTCGCACTGTTGGATTTCAGCGGGTATGAATGACCTGCAACGGGCAAGACCGGCGCGCTACCCAAGGGAAGGAGGAAGGGTTCGCCGCCCAGCAACCAGCAGAGGCGTGGGGAATCATCGGTCACGGCTGCAACTGGCTGCCGCTCCCCTTCGCATAGCGCTGGAGTAGGGGGGTTCAGCGCGGGGTAAGGGGTCCGCGAAACGCAGGATGGGAACTAGCGTGGCTCGATGACCATTCGGCCGGCCCGTTCAACTTGTGGCTGGGTGCCAACCGAATTTGGACAACGCCTGGATGAGAGCTGGGCTGTACTGGGAAAGCGCGCTGAGGGCCGTCCTGGCGCCCGGGTTGCTAGCCGATTTGGCCGATGGCAGGGGCTGGTTCGCGCAGCATCGCCTCGAGGCGGATGGCCGCGGGGCCCACGGCGGCCATCACCTCGGCCGTTGGAGCTGCGCCGACGTGTGGCGGCTCGATTGCTATGCCGAGCAGACGCAGATGCGGAGGCAACTCACCGGGAAGGACCGCTCGGGCAATGCGCAAGCTTTCGGCCACCCCCCAGCCATGGGCGCTGCGGGATCCCAAATCGAATGCG
>DASWJQ010000098.1:0-23025 GCA_036397095.1 Anaerolineales bacterium | reverse complement strand
CCTTCGGATACCTTCAATCCATGCGCTTGAGATGCATCCACCTGCTGAGGATAGATAAGGACTTCTCATCGTGGTCCAATGGATATGAGAAGGTGGAGGCTGCGGTTGGGAAACAAGCCCTCCAGCAACTTCTGAAGACGCTTGCCAAGCTACAGACAAAGCAGATGCTTTCGGCTGTGGAAACCCTAGTTGCGCTCTATCGTCGTGTTGCACTGCGATTGACAGAGCAATACAGCATTCCCTATCCACATGCTGCTGAGCGGGTTGTTCTCAACGAGCTGGCACGAGCCACGGGGCTAGTAATCGGCTAATCAAATGACCAATCCGGCTAACAACTCGCCCAGTCAGGAGCACTGGATCTTCGACTGCCCCGCACACAACGCGGGATCTATGAGAGCGGATGCTTCGGCTTCGCTCAGCGCAGGCTCCCGCGGCCCGGGCTGTTGAGTATTGGGTCCGGCCAGGCAGTCTGGTTGCTTTGGGTGAAGGATAGAAGGCGGGGCGCTCAGCTCGAAAGCGTTAGCCGGAGTACTCAAGTAGAGGGTTTACGATATGCAAAGGAGCGTTGAATCATGCTCAACGAATTAACAGGTGACGGCTAGGCCAGGCAGGCTGCGTGCGAGGGAGGCGATCGACGTTGTGATAGTCGGCGCTGGTCAGGCGGGACTTGTTGTCAGCTACCTGCTTGCTCAAGCGCGTATTCAGCACCAAGTGCTGGAGCGAGGCAGAATCGGTGAGTCCTGGCGTTCGCAAAGATGGAACTCTTTCCATCTGAACACACCCAACTGGTCAAACGGACTGGCCGGGATGCACTTCCCCTCGGAGATCCCGGATGGTTTCAGCCACCGCGATAGCCTGACAGAATACTTCGAAGATTACGCCAGAAGGTTCGACCTTCCCATCAGGCAGCATACCAATGTGGTCTCGTTGGATAAGTCGGTCGTAGGCGGATACAAGCTTCGCACAGACACAGACACTATCCTTTCCGCTGTCGTAGTGCTTGCAACGGGGAGCATGAGTCGACCGCGAGTGCCTGCCATGGCGCAGCGATTGTCAGGCGATATCAAATCCCTGGCATCGGGAGCCTACAGGGATCCGGAAGCACTTCCAGACGGGGCTGTCGTTGTCGTGGGGAGTGGCCAATCGGGGTGCCAAATCGCAGAGGATCTGATCAACGCCGGGCGCAAGGTATATGTTTGCGCGAGCCGTGTAGGTCGGATTCCTCGTGTGTATCGCGGTCGGGAAATCTTCGATTGGTGGCGAGACATGAGGTTTTTCGAAGCGAGGGTTGATGAACTGGAGGATCCATCAATACAATATGCGGCTCAGCCGCAAGTATCGGGAACGGATGGCGGCCATACGGTCAGCCTGCAATCATTGGCGAATGATGGCGCGACTTTGCTTGGACGCGTACAAAATGTTGAGGGCCACATTCTGGAGCTGGGGAACAATTTGCAGGAATGCATCGATTTCGCCGACGAAAAATCACAAGCCTTCAAGACTGCCATCGATGACTTCATTGAGCGCACTGGGATGCACGCTGATCCAGCCTTACCGGATCCGGGCGAGCCTGCGCTTGTGGACCTTGACGGTTCTGGCGATATAGAAACACTCGATCTGCGCAAGGCGGGGGTAGCTAGCCTGGTCTGGTGCACTGGCTTCGACGCTGATTGGAGTTGGGTAAAACTGGACGTATTCGACGATCGGGGCGAACCGCGCCATCGAGCCGGCATTACGGAGAGCCCGGGTCTCTACGTCATCGGTTTTCCATGGCTCTCCAAGCGAAAGAGTGGCATCCTGTATGGCGTGTCCGAGGACGCTGCCCATATCGTGCAACATATCGAAAACTACCTCGGCTAAACGCAATCCGGCTAATATTTCGCTCGAGCGGATGCTTCAGCTGCGATCAGCACGGTCTCTCGCGGCCCGGGCTGTTGAGTGTTGGGTCCGGCCAGGTAGACTGGTGGCTTTGGGTGAAAGATGGAAGGTGGCCCGCTCAGCTCGAAGGTGTTCGGCGGCGGTTAAGAGGCTCGGATGCAGCGCCTCGCCGCTCGACTTCATAGGGAGAAAACCACCGTGGCGGCCAAGTCAAGTGCAAAGGCAGACGTCGATGCGTTCCTGCGCGACTTGAAGCACAAACGCAAGGACGACATCCAGGCAATCCGCGCAATCGTCCGCACCGCCGACAAGAAGCTGGTCGAGCGTATCAAGTGGAACGCTCCGAGTTACGGCTATGATGACGACCGGGTCACCTTTCGCCTGCAGCCCAAGGACGTTGTCCAGCTCATCTTCCACCGGGGCGCAAAGAAACGCACGGACGCGTTCGTCTTCAACGACGACACCGGCCTCTTCGAATGGCTCGCCGACGACCGCGCCGCAGTCACGTTCAAGGACCAAGCGGACATCCGTGCGAAGAAGACCAAACTCACCAGTCTCGTCAAAAGCTGGATGGAAGCCACCTGCTGACCTCCACCAGTCTCTTGCACCAATGGGGATGCTGCATGGAGACGTGCCCTCTCCCCGGGATGACGCCGCCGAACAAGTCGCTCCACCCGACCGCGCTGTGTGCGGCGGGTGAGGTCAATCGGTAGGCGCCTAATCGCATGCTAGTATGAAGGTCAACAGGAATCGCCGCGAAATGCTGTCGAACGAACTACTACCAGCGTATCTGAGAAGCGCTTGATGCGTCAGGCAATGGGCCGCGGATCTGTCTATCCAGCGGTCGGGTTGGCCGATACTCGATCAGTCGCTTACTCGTCGCAATGGGCCTACGGAGAATTCGTGATGCAACAATGGGTTTGAGGAGCTCCCTGGCGATCTTGTTCTCCTTCACTCTTACCGCAGTAGGGTGCAGCGGAAGTGGGAACTCCTCGGCATCTCCCACCGGCAGTGCCAGCCCAACCCCGACAGCCGCAACGGCCGCGATCGAATGCATGGGCATTCGGGCGGAGACAGCATCGGCGGAATCCCTGGACTCGCTCGACATTGTTAAGCCCACCGAAGCTCGGCTGTTGACTCTCGCGGAGGTGCTCCGCTCAGATAGCCGGTTTACACAGTTTCATTCGCTCGCGGGAGAGACGCTCACCGGCATTATGGAAGGCGGATCGCGTCTATCCTGGTTGGACATATGGGATTGGCCACCTCAAAGAATGGGAGACGATCGCGAAGGCGTCACGATCTTTGTTCCGACTGACGCTGGGTTCGAGGACCTCGAGCCCCAAATTCGACGAGCACTTGATGAAGGCCAGTTGGACAATCGCACCCGCTACACTTGGCTCGGTCACCATTATGTGCATCGGCTCTATCCGTCCTCTGAGTTCGTTGCGGGTCCCCAACGTACATGGTCAACTTCACCTGGCGCAGCTGTGGATCTCACCCTTGATCCTCCAACGTGGGGCGGATGCCCGATCCTGCAAGCCGACCTGCGGACTTCGAACGGGTACATCCATGTGATCGGTGGCGTTGTCATGCCTCACGCGGTTCTAGACGCGATTGACTGATCAATCCCCCACCTATTGGACGTTCACCGCCAAGCTGCTACAGTTCTCTTGGGTTTGGAGATTTCTCGTCGAACTCGCATAGGTAGGACAATCGAAACGTACAGCAATTGGCACTTAACGACTCGCCCAGTCAGGAGCACTGGATCTTCGACTGCCCCGCAAACAACGCGGGATCTACGAGAGTGGATGTTTCTGCTGTGCTCACCCTTCGACAAGCTCAGGGCAGGTTCCCGCCGGCCGGGGTGTTGATTGCTGGGTCCGGCCAGGCAGGGTGGGGGATTTGGGTGTAAGATGGACTGCGGGCCGCTCAGCTCGAAAGCGCAAGGTGGGCCATCGTGTTTTCGGGAGGGATTTGATGGCGGATGATTCTGACGTGCTTCTCAAGTTCTTTGAAGAGGACTGGAGGCAGGTAAGGCAAGAGGAGGATCAGCGCACGGCATTTTCCAACATCGTCTTCCTGATTGCCTCTGCCGTGCTTGGGCTCCTCGCCCAATTCGGGCTAAGTCGCGATTCGCTCCCCCTCACAGTATTGCTGATCGTGTTGGGTATCTTCGGTGGGATTGCCTCTGAAAAACTGTATGAACGCAGCAAGCTCCACATGGAACTCGCATGGGCTTGGCGAAGGCGGCTCTATGAGCTCCATCCGGAGATCCAGGTCGATAGAATGGTAAAGGAGGCCCTGGAAATTAACCGGAATCGCTTCCCACGGCTGATGCGGATCCACTTGCACCACGTCTGGCTCGCGCTGGACTTGTTTATTGCTCTTGCCGGCGTGGCCCTGACGGCTGTTGTGGTAGCTCTCTTGTGAGCAACTATTAAACTGCCCGCCTCTATGCCTTCAGGAATATGTGGTGCGAGCCCGCCTGACAACTCGCCCAGTCAGGAGCACTGGATCTTCGACTGCCCCGCATACAACGCGGGATCTACGAGAGCGGATGCTTCGGCTTCGCTCACCCTTCGACAAGCTCAGGGCAGGCTCCCGCGGTCCGGGTTGCCACTTGATGGATCCGTCCCGGCAGTTTGGCGGCTTTGGGCGAAAGATGACAGGCGGGCCGCTCAGCTCGAATGGGTTAGGCCGCTCAACACCTGTCCGTAGCACACAAGCGTACAGAGGGAGAAGCATAGGCTACCTTACGAAGATTCACGGAGTCACATCCGCTAGCTTGGTTTGTCCTACTCGCTTACGCACTCGGTTGGTGGTCCATACCCTTCCCAGATGGCGGAATCCTGTCGTATGGCCCGTTCCTTGCTGCCATCGTCATTCTTTGTCTTACCGAGGGCGGATCAGACCTGCGGGCTTTGTTTCGCCGGAAAGTCACATGGCATGGGCCGCCGGACGGCCCAGTGTGAGCGCGTGGATCCGGGACCTGGGAAACCCTGCCTGCCGGGATTTCGACTGCTGGCTGGTGGCCGGTTGCTGCTGTGATAGTATCCTGAACCAACGCCTAGGGCGGGCAGGCAGACTTTCCGGCCCGCCGCGACCAGGTACCAAACTTTGAACACGATCATCCGCCAGGCCCGCAGTCTCTTTGGAACGCTCGGACGAGCACTGGCCGCAGGTGCCGGTCGAGGGCACGGCGCCGGCCCGGCGCCGGTGGCCGGCCAACGCGCCTCTCTGCGCCGGCTGCTGGGTCTGCGCCGGTCCTACCGACGGCGCGCCGAATACCTCGAAACGCTGATTGCCGTCAGCCAGGAGCAGGGCGATTCGCCCGACATGACCAGCGCCTTGTTCCGCATTGTGGCCTGTATCCAAAGCAACCTGGGGTTCCAGCGGACCATGCTCTACCTGACCGACGACGAGGCCATCAAGCTGGCGCTGCGCGAGTTCGGCGGTCAGGCCCCGGACTGGTTGGAGGCGCGCGGCCTGCAGTTGGGGTTGCCGGCAGGATCGCTGGTTGAGCAGGCGGCCAGCAGCGGCCGCGCCTCGCAGGCCAGCCGGCTGGTGCCGGATTCAGGGGAAAAGTCCGGGGCGACCGCGCCGACCACGGAGCTGGCCACCCCCCTGTTGGTGCGCGGGCGGGCCCTCGGTGTGCTGTTGGTGGCGCGTGGGCAGCCCCCGGAGTTCGACAGGGAGGAAATCAACGCCATCCAGGTGATCGCCAACCAGGCGGCCGTCGCCGTCGAGAACGCCAGGCTGCTGCGCGAGACCAAGACCCGCTTTGATGCCGTCGTCGCGTTGCATGAGACTTCGCTCGACCTGGTCTCGGAACTGGACAAGGCCAAGCTGCTGGAGGCGCTGCTGCGCCGCGGCGCCAGCCTGCTGGGGGTCAGCACCGCTGCCATCTTTGTGTACGACCCCGAGCTGCAGCAGATCCATAATCTGGCCAACTACAATACCTGGCGCGATTGGACCGGGGTCTCGCTCAAGCTGGGCGAGGGCGTCACCGGCAAGGTGGTCGAATCCGGCGAGCCCATGATCGTCAATGATTATGTCAATTGGCCGGGCAAGGCGGAGATCTTCAGCCGGACGACCAACCCGCGTGTGATGGGCGCCCCCTTGGCCTGGCAGGGACAGGTGATCGGGGCATTGATCGTCGATAAGCCGCTCGAGGAGCGGCCGTTCGACCAGCAGGATCTATGGCTGCTGGGCATGTTCGCCGACCTGGCCAGCATCGCCATCGTCAACGCCGATCTGCACCTTCAGGTCAAGCAGTTCGGCCATGAGCTGGAGCGCAAGGTTGAAGAGCGCACCAGGGAGCTGGCGGCGGCCAAGGAAGAGATTGCCGCCAAGGCCGAGCAGTTGCGCCTGTTGTTGACCAACACGATCCGCATCCAGGAGCAGGAGCGCAGCCGGATCGCCCTGGACATCCACGACGGGGTGCTGCAGCTGGCGGGCGCCATCCGCTACGAGATGCAGGCGGCCCGCAACATGCTGCCGGGGAGCGCAGCCGCCGACAGTACCGCCAAACTGGAGGCCGCCCGCCAGGCGCTCGACGAGCTGGAGACCGAGCTGCGCCGGGTGGTCTACGACCTGCGGCCCCCAGCGCTCGATGAAATGGGGCTTCTAACCAGCCTGCAGGACCACGTGCGCCGTTTTCAGCAGCTGACCGGAATCGAATGCAGCCTGAAAGTGGCCGGCGAGCCGTTCAGGTTGGCGCCGGACATCGAGACCGATGTCTACCGGATCGTGCTCGAGGCGCTGCAAAATGTGGCCTCCCACGCTAAGGCGACCTCGGTTTCGGTGTCGGTCAAGTTTCATGAGAAGACTCTGTCGGCCGAGGTGGCCGACAACGGGCGCGGCTTCGACGCGTCTCAATTTGGCGGCGAGGCCCGTGTCCAGCATCTGGGGCTCCTGAGCATGCGCCAGCGGGCGGAAGACAATGGGGGGTGCATGGAAGTGCATTCGGACCCGGCGGAGGGGACGCGGGTGATCTTCCGCGACATCGGCCGGTGAAGGGCTGGTCTGAGGTGAACGGCGTCCGATGAGTGAAATTCGCGTGCTGGTAGTCGATGACCACGCCCTGTTGCGCCGCGGGCTGCAGAGCATGCTGTCCTCGTATTCGGACATCGAGGTCGTCGGTGAGGCCTCCAACGGGCCGGAGGCAATCGAGGCGGTCAACACCCTCCAGCCGGACATCGTGCTGCTCGATATCCGCATGCCGGGTGTCGACGGCACCGAAGTCGCCCACCAGCTGCAGCATTATGCGCCCGAGACCAGGATCATCATCGTCAGCGCCTACGCCCACGAAGAGCACGTCCTCGAGGCTATCCGGGCGGGCGCGTACGCCTACGTTCTCAAACAGTCGGCCGACCAGGACTTGGCCGAGACGATTCGGCAGGTTTCCCGCGGCGAGCGCCGCTGGCCGGCCAGCCTGATCGACACCGTCATTCCCCAGCTTCAGGAGCAGGCCCAGGCCAATTTGCGCCATGAGCTCGGTCTGACCGAAGAAGATCTCGTCATCCTGCGCCATCTGGTGAGGGGATCGACCAACAGGGCCATTGGCCAGGATCTGCACTGCTCCGAGCGGACCGCCAAGCGCATGGTCCAACGGGTCGCCACGAAATTGGGTGCGCCCAACCGCCTGCGGGCCGCCGCCGAAGCCATCCGGCGCGGTCTGGCCTGACGTCCTCCTTCCTGCCCCGATAATTCGCCAGCGCACTCCGGCCCGAGCGGGCCACAGATTGTCCCTTCTGGGTGGTTGTAGCAGCCCCCACCTCTCCTCTACGCTTTCTAGGTAGACCTATCCACCACGCACACTGCGGGACGTGAGCCGCGGCCGGCGGATCCAACCCGCCGGCCGCAGCGAGGTCGACACACATGTTCAAGCGCCTGACTGCGGTAAGGCACGAGCAAGCCAGCAGCATGCAGCTGGTCGGCGAGGAAGTTGAGCGCCGACCCGGGGAATCGCTGGCTTCCTCGCTGCTGGCCGCCGGCTGGCCCCAGCCGGGGCGGAGCCTGGCGCCGACCAACCTGGCCCAAAGACAGACCTGGAACTACTACTGCGGCATCGGCGTATGCGGTGAATGCCGCGTGATGCTGCCCAACGGGACCTCCGTCAAGGCCTGCCAATACGAAGGGGACAATCAGCTTCCGCCGGAGGCTGCCGAGCCGTGAGCCGGGTCCGACGGGAATCGGCGGAAGTGGTCATCATCGGCGCCGGTCCGGCCGGGATGAGCGCGGCCGTGGCGGCTGCCAGTGCAGGGGCCGAGGTCGTGGTCATCGACGAGGCGCCGCGCCCCGGCGGCCGGGTTGGGGGCGCCCCTGCCGCCACGGCGGCTGCAGGGGCTGCTGTCCACCCCGGGCCGTATGACGACCGGCTGGCCCGGCTGACCCGAGTCTATGCCGAGCAGCCCCTGACCCACCTGGCGGGGACCACCGTCTGGGGGTTGTTTGACGACCGCCTGGTGGCGACGGATCACCCCGAACACCCCCTAATCGAAGCCCAATACCTGGTGATTGCCAGCGGTGCCTACGAAACACCGCTGGCCTTCCCCGGCTGGACGCTGCCCGGTGTCATGACGGTCGGCGGCCTGCAGCAACTGCGCAAGCGACAGGGCTTGGTCCCCCGGGGCAGGGTGCTCTTGAGCGGTACCGGGCCCTTCTTGTACCTGGCAGCCGACCAACTGGCGGCCGACGGGGTTGAGATTGTGGCGGTGGCCGATTCGGCGTCGCGCGCCGATTGGATCCGCTGGGGCCTGCGTCTGGCACGCCTGCCGGCGCTAGCCAGGGAAGGGCTGGGCTACCTGGGCCGCCTGCGCCGCCGGGGAATCCCGCTGCTGTACCGACGTGCCGCCGTCCGGGCGCTTGGCGAGGAGCGGGTCGAGGCGGCGGTTATCGCCCGGCTCGATAACATGTACCAGATTCGGGCCGGCAGCGAGCTGGAGCTGGCCGTCGACGTGTTGGCCGTCAACATTGGTTTCACCCCCGCCACCGACTTGACCCACTTGGCCGGCTGCCAGCACCGCCTCGACCGGCGAACCCACCACTGGCTGCCGGTGGTGGATAGCCTTCAGCGCACCAGCCAGTCCGGGATCTACGCCGCCGGAGACTGCGGCGGCATCGGCTACCTGCCTAAGAATCTGCTGCAGGGGGAGCTGGCCGGCACTGACGCCGCCCTGCGCCTGGACCGGATTCTCGAGACGGAAGCCCGTGAGCGCATCGGCAGGCTGCAGCGCCAGCTGCGGGCCAGCGCCTGGTACGGCCAACTGCTGTCCGAGATCTACGCCTTCCACCCCGGCCGGACGGCTTGGGCCGACGCGGGCACGGTGATTTGCCGCTGTGAGGGCGTGACAAGGGAAGCGATCGTGGCCAGCATGGAGGCCCAGGTATCGGTCGAGCTTGACGCCGTCAAGCGGTTGAGTCGGGCCGGTATGGGGCCGTGCCAGGGCAAGCTGTGCTTCCCGACCATCCTTGGCATGCTCGCCCAGGAGCTGGACGCCGACCGCTGGCGGGCCCAGGACTACAGCGCCCGCCCGCCGCTCAAGCCGATCTCCATGCACACGCTGGCCGAGCTGGCGGAGACCGTGCAGGCCCAAGAGCAGGGGGAGGCGGCATGAGGGCCTCTGCCGACGTCGTCATCATCGGGGGCGGAGTGGTTGGCTGTGCCAGCGCCTACTACCTGGCCAGGTCCGGCCTGTCCGTCACTCTGTTCGAGAAGGCGCCTCAGGTCGGCCAGGAGGCCTCCGGCGTCAACGCCGGCGGCGTGCGCCAGCACGGGCGGGACTCGGCCGAGATGCCGCTGGCGATCCGCGCCATCGAGATGTGGCAGACGCTGGGCGACGAACTCGACTTCGACCTCGAATACGTGCGCGGAGGCCACCTACGCTTCGCCTCGAACGAGTCCGAGTTCGAGGACCTGAGGCGGTCGGTCGCCGAGCAGCAGGCGCTTGGCCTGGAGGACATCATTCTGCTCGATCGGCGCGACGTCCTCGAACTGGTGCCCGACCTCTCGCTGGAGATCGTCGGGGCCTCCTACTGCCCGAGCGATGGCCATGCCAACCCGCAGCTTGTCTGCCCGGCGTTCGCCCGCGCCGCCGTGCGGCACGGGGCCTCGATCCAGGTGGGCACCAAAGTGACGTCGATCCAGCCGGCGCCGGGCGGCGGCTTTGCCCTGCGCACCGCCGCCGGCTCGGTCAGCGCCGCCAACGTGATCAACAGTGCCGGGGCCTGGGTAGGGCGCGTGGCGCGCATGGTCAACGTCGAAGTCCCCCTGGAGCCCCGCTATTGGCAGTCGATGGTGACCGAACCGCTGGCGCCGTTCCTGCGCCCGGTTCTGACCTGGGCCCATGTATCCAAAGCCAGCGGCAACTGGCGCAACCTGAACCTGAAGCAGCTCAAGCCGGGCCAGTTGTTGATCAGTGGGGCCTGGACCGGACAGGGCAGCCTCGAGTCGATGGCGCGGGCGACGGTCCCCGAAGGCGTGATGGGAAGTGCCCGCGATTTCGTTCGCCTATTCCCCCACCTGCGCCACATTCAGCTGCGGCGCGCCTGGGTCGGGGTCGACGGCCACCCGCCGGACAACGTCATTATCTTCGGGCCGGTCGACGCCATCCCCGGCTTCTACCTGGCCGGCCCCGGATCGGGCCACGGATTCGCCTTGGGCCCAGCCATGGGCGAGGCGCTGACCGAGCTGATCACAGTCGGAGGGACGCGGGTGCCGATCAACGGCCTGAACCTAAACCGCTTCACGGTCGTGGGTGCCTGAATGGCGTCGGCGGCGAATGGGACCACTTCCATGGTGGCAGGCAAGGTGGCCATTGTCACCGGCGCCGGACGGGGCATCGGCCGGGCGACGGCCCAGCTTCTGCTCCGAAGCGGGATGCAGGTGGCTCTCGTCGCCCGCAGCGAAGACGAACTGCGCCGGGCAGCCCTGGAGGCCGCCGACGGCAATGGCCGGGCGCTGGTCGTCCCGGCCGACGTTTCCGACGAGCGCCAGGTCGAACGGGCCGTGCGCCACACGCTGGAAGAGCTGGGGCGGGTTGATATCTTGGTCAACAACGCTGCCATCGGTGACTGGTGCCCGGTTGAAAGCTATAGCCTGGAGCGCTGGGACCGACTGATGGCTGTCAACCTGCGTGGCGTCTTCCTGTTTGCACGGGCGGTCATCCCGATCATGCGCCGCCAGGCAGTCGGCCACATTGTCAACCTGTCATCCGGGGCAGGTCGGCGCGGGCTCAAGAACCGGGCGGCCTATTCGGCCTCCAAGTTCGGTGTGATGGGATTCAGCGAAGCGCTGGCGCTGGAGGTATCCGAATTCGGGATCAAGGTGACGGCGGTGCTGCCCGGCGAGGTGGCGACCGGTTTCACCGGCCACTACCCGCCCGACGTGCCGCGGCCCGATCCACAGATGGCCTTGAGCCCCGAGGCTGTGGCCGAGTCAATCCTGGCGGTGGTAGCCACCGGGCCAAGGACACGTATCGCCGACCTCGCCATCCGGCCGCTCTAGCGGCGGCAGTGATAAGGGCCAGGAGGGAGCAAGCATGAAGACTGCGATTAGGGGCAACCACTGCGCCATGGTTACGCCCTTTACCGATGATGGGCGCATTGACGAACCGAGCCTGGAACGGCTGGTTGCGCACCTGCTTGCCGAGAACGTTCACGGCCTGCTGGTGGTGGGCACGACCGGTGAGGGCTTCAACCTGGAGGTCGCCGAGCGCATGCACATCGCCGAACGCGTGCTGCGCTGGGTGAACGGCGGCGTCCCGGTGGGCGTCATGATCGGCTACGCCGGCACCCAAACCTCGATCGAGCTCGGCAAGCACGCCATGGAAGTCGGGGCCGATTACGTGCTGGTCCCACCTCCGCCGTCGGCCTTTCCGCTGTCAGGTGTCGGGTTGGCCGGCTACTACATCGAAGTAGCGCAAGCTGTCGACCTACCGGTCATGGTCTACGACGGCGGCGGCGGCATCGAGGTATCGCTGGCCGTCTGGCAGCGGCTGATCGACGAGTCCGACAACGTTCGCTACGCCAAGGTGTCCGTCCACGACCCGGTGAAGGTCAAGACGCTGCTCAAGGGGCTGGGCGGGCGAATTCAGCCGCTGGCGGGCAAGGAAGAAACCGTGCTGGCGATGCTGGGCAACGGTGCCGTCGGCATGATCTCGGGTGCGGCCAACGCCGCGCCGGCCGATGTCAGCGCCGTCTTCGAAGCCTATACCAGCGGCGACCGAGAGGGGGCGCGGCGGATCTTTTACAGCCGGGTCAACCCCCTGGTCACCATGACCTTCCCGGCCCGCAACGAGTTCATACAGTGTCTTAAGCAGGTGCTCCACTGGAAGGGCGTGATCGCCTCGCCCGCCACGCGCCACCCCCTGCCAGGGCTGGATGACGTGCGCATCGAGGAACTGCGGGGCGCGTACGAGTTCGCCATCGCTGAAGACCGCCTGTCGCAGACGCCGGCGGCCGACTAGCCAAGGAGGAGTGTTTTCGTGGGCCTACTAATCCGCGGGGGCACGCTGTTGGACGGAACGGGGGCCGAGCCCATTGCCCAGGGAGCGGTCCTGATCGAAGACAAACAGATTGTAGCTGTAGGGACGGAGAATGATATTGGCGTGGTTAATGGCCACCAGACCCTGGATGTTGAGGGGGGGACGATCATCCCGGGGCTGATCAACCTGCACGACCACCTGCATCGGCGCATGATCCGCTACCCGCGCCCGAGCTGGTCGTACCGCCTGCACTCCAGGGAAATCGAAAGCGAGGCGGACTCGTTCCTGGTCCTGCAGGCAGCGCACAACCAACTGATCCAGCTGAGGAGCGGTGTGACCACCGTACGCGACGTGGGCTGCCGCAGCCACATGATGGTCGATCTGCGGCGCTCGATCGAAGAAGGCGTGCTGCCCGGGCCGCGCCTGCTGGTGGCCGGCAACTCGATTTCCATGACGGGCGGCCACGGCGCCAGCCACCGTGAGGTTGACGGTGTCGATGAGGTGCGCAAGGCGGCCCGCGAGCAGCTGCGGGCCGGCGCCGACTTCCTCAAGCTGATGGCCACCGGCGGCATTTTGAATTTCCCCGACGAAGACCCAGGGAATGTCGAGCTTAGCGAAGCCGAGATGCGGGCGGCCATTGAGGAAGCCCACAAGGTGAACCGAAAGGTGACGGCCCACGCGCACGCGGCCCGTGGCATCAAGAACGCCATCCGGGCCGGCATTGACTGCATCGAACATGGCTCCTTCCTCGATGACGAGGCCATTGAAATGTTTCTTGAGCACGAGGTTGTACTCGACCCGACCCTCTCGGGGATCTGGCGCTACACGATGTACGAGCGGGAGGCCGGCAATGTCGAGCTGGCCGATGTGCTCGTCGAGCATGCCATTGAACCCGGCAGAGCCAACGTACGCAGGGCGATCGAAGCCGGCGTGACCATCGGCGTCGGCACTGACAGCGCCGGCATCGTCGCTGAGGAGATTGAACTGCTGGCCGAGCTGGGCATGAGCGCCATGGATTGCCTGGTCGCCGCCACCCAAAACTCAGCCAAAGCGCTGGGCTTGCTGGACCGGATCGGAACACTCGAGCCCGGCAAGGCGGCCGATGTGGCCGTGCTGGGGTCGAGCCCGTTGGACGACATTCGGGCCTTCTATGACGTGAAATGGGTGCTGAAGGATGGGGTGTTGTTCGAGGGCCAGATCGTTCATTAGGTTCCTGTGGCCAAGACAAGAGACGGAGCAAAGATGCGAACGCTACTGACGGGAGCCACCCTGATCGACGGTTCCGCCGGCGATGCCCAACCGAACGCCGCCGTCCTGATTGACGGCGAGCGTATCGCAGGCGTCGGCCGGGCAGAGGCCGTGCCCGCCAACTGGGCCGCCGACCAGGTGCTGGATGTCAAGGGCAGATTCATCATTCCGGGCATGTTCAACCTGCACGACCACGTCTATCGCAAGGACATTCGCAACGTCCGGCCCGGCTGGACATACGACCAGCACTCGCGCGACATCGAGCGCCAGAACGACAACTACCTGGTGCTTTCGGCGGCCCGGCACGGGTTGGATTCGCTGCGGTCGGGTGTGACCACCATCCGCAACGTAGGTAGCCGCAGCAACCTGATGGTGAGCCTCAAGCGGGCCATCAACCAGGGGCTGGTCACTGGGCCGCGCTTGAAGGTCGCCGTACGCCCAATCGTGATGACCGGTGGTCACGGCTACTACATCGGCCGCCAGGCCGACGGTCCCGACGAAGTGCGCAAAGCAACCCGCGAGCAGTTGCGTGACGGGGCGGATTTCATCAAGTTGATCGTCACGGGCGGCATCCTGGGCATGCCCAAGGAACACCCGGGCAACCCGCAGTTGACGGTTGACGAAATCCGGGCGGCGGTCGACGTGGCCCACGACGCCGGCAAGCGCACCACTGCGCATGCCGACGCCACCGCCGGCATCCGCAATGCCATCGAGGCCGGCATCGACTGCATCGAGCACGGCACCTTCCTGGACGACGAGACCATCGACCTGATGCTGATGCACAACATCCCGCTCGTGCCGACCCTGTCGGGCAAGCGCGGCTATGCCGAGTATCACCTGCCGGCCAACCGGGAGTTCTATGAGTTGGTCTACCGCGAGGGGATCGCGCCGCAGATAGCCAGCGTGCGCAAGGCGTACGAGGCCGGCGTCAAGATTGGCGTCGGGACCGACACGGCGACGCTGGTCGCCGATGAACTTGACGATCTCATCAAAACCGGCATGTCGCCGCGGGAATGCATCGTGGCTGCCACCTCCGTATCCGCAGAAATCGTGGGCATGGAAGGCGAGGTTGGCACCATCGAGCCCGGCAAACTGGCCGATCTGGTTGTGTTGAAGCAGGACCCGTGGAAGGACATTGCGGCAGTGCGCCAGGTGGACTTCGTGCTGAAAGGAGGCGCTATGATCCGTGCCGACGATCCGATCCTGTAAGCGCGTGGGGGCCAGGGACGTGATCGTCCAAATCTCTATCGACCAGGAGCGTTGCACCTGGGCTTCGAACCACTCGTTAAGAGGAGAGACTTGATGCATACCAACAAAGCAATCCGGCTGATGGTGCTGGCGGTTCTGCTGCTGGGCACAGCGGCTGGCTGTGCTCCGGCGACGGAGGGCCCGCCCGGCCCGGAAGAGCCGGCTGCCCCCACGTCCATACCGACGGAGCCGGACGAAGAGCCGGCGCCGCCGGAGGAGCAGGCCGAAGTTCCGGACGAAATCGTCGTGCTGTTCGACGGCTCGGATCCGGGCACGCTCGATCCGATTTACGACACCACGGCCACTTCAACCAATATCTATGACAACTTGTTCGACACCCTGATTCACCGGGCCAACGATGGTTCGGTTGAGCCGGGCATCGCCGAGTCGTGGGAGAACCCCTCGGACACCGTCTGGGAGTTCAAGATCCGGGAAGGCGTCCAGTTCCACAATGGCGAGACGTTGGACGCCGCCGATGTGGCCTTCACCCTGGGCCTGATCATCGATCCCGAAACCGAATCACGTTGGGGGCCGCACCTGGCCGATCTAGAAAGCGTGGAGCTGGTCGATGAGACGACCGTGCGTGTGACGACCAAGCAGCCGTATGCACCGCTGCTGGCGCGCATGACGGCCGTCTGGATCCTGCCCGACGAGTACTATCAGGAGGTCGGCGGCGAGGAGTTTGGCGTCAACCCCGTCGGCTCCGGCGCCTATGAGTTCGTCGAATGGGTCCGCGACGACCACCTGACGATGGTGGCCAATGAGGATTACTGGCGCGGCGCCCCGAGCATCGGCACGGCGATCTGGCGCTTGGTGGCCGATCCGCTGACGCGCGTCGCCGCGCTGCGTGCCGGCGAGGCCGATATCATCTTCCACACGCCGGTTAGTGAGGTCGAGGGCCTCAACAGCGACCCGAACATCCGCGTGGAGAGCGTGCCATCGGCGCGCGTGATGTTTGCCGGCTTCGACACCTTCGAGCCGCCCTTCGATGATGTGCGCGTCCGCCAGGCGCTAAACTACGCCGTGGACAAGGAAGCCATCATCGAAAACATCCTCGGCGGCTGGGCTTTCCAGACGGCGAGCGTGGGCGGAGTGGCCTCGTTCGGCTATGACGAAAGCATCGAGCCCTATCCCTATGATCCAGAAATGGCGCTTGAGCTGCTGGCCGACGCCGGCTATCCCAACGGCTTCGAGGCCGACTGGCACGGCACCCGCGGCCGCTATGCCTCGGATGTGGAAATCCAGGAAGCCATCGCCGGCTACCTTGAGGCCGTCGGGGTCATCGTCAACTTGAATTTGACGGACGTCGGCACCTTCTTCGATGGCTGGGTCAACGACCAGTACACGGCCTTCTGGTTCTTTGGGCTGGGCGACCCCCTGCTGGACCTCGAGTACGTTATCAACGGCACGGTCTACACGGGTGGGCGCGGCTGGTACTACAATTCGCCGGAGACCGACGAGTTGATCGCCGCCTCCAAGGCGGAGTTCGATCCGGAGGCCCGCGCCGCGATCTTCAGCGAGCTGCTGAACATCCTGCACGAAGAAGCGCCGTGGATCTTCCTTTGGAATGAGGTCAGCCACTGGGGCGTCGATGCCCAACTGCAATGGCAGCCGAATGCCGACGAGGACGTGTGGCTTTTTGACGCTTCCTTCGAGTGAGCCGGCTCGACCGCTGATCTAAGAGCTCGACTGCGATGAGACTCTGAGAGCACCGCCGCCCCGGCCAAGGGGCCTTCGTACCCCGGTGAGACGCTGCATCGTGCGGCTGACCGTCGTCGGGGCCCCTTGGTCGGGCGGCTTCCATCGTGAGGCCGGACGCCTATGGTGCGCTATCTGACACGCAGGGTGCTGCTGATCCCGGTGGCGCTCTTCTATATAACCTTGCTTACCTTCATCGCCACGCGGCTGTCTGGCGACCCCACCGTGCTCATGCTGCCGCCGGATGCGACGCTGGAGGACATTCAAGCCTACCGTCATAGGATTGGCCTCGATGAGCCGATTCATGTGCAGTACGTCCGTTTTCTAAGCGGGATCCTGCAGGGGGATTTTGGCCGATCGCTGCACTTTCGGCAGGATTCGCTGGAGCTAGTGCTGAGTCGGTTGCCGGCGACGGCCGAGCTGACGTTGGCGGCTATGGCTATGGCGGTTCCCATCGGCGTTGGCGCCGGCGTGCTGTCGGCGACCAGGAGCGGCAGCCTACTGGACGACGTGACCAGCGTCTTTGTGCTGCTGGGCCAGTCGATCCCCGTCTTCTGGCTGGGCTTGATGATGATCTTGCTCTTTTCCGTGCGGCTGGGGTTGTTCCCGGTGTACGGGCGTGGTGGGCCGGAGCACCTGGTGCTTCCGGCGGTGGCCCTGGCCGCCTACTCGACGGCCCGCATCGCCCGTCTGACGCGGTCCAGTGTCATTGAAGTCCAGCGCGAAGACTACGTCCGGACGGCTCGCGCCAAAGGCCTGGCCGAGCGGCGGGTGCTGTGGGTCCACGTTATGAAGAATTCGGCCATTCCGGTCGTGACGGTGATCGGGCTGCAGGTCGGCGCCATGTTCGCCGGGGCAGTCGTGACCGAAACGGTCTTTGCCTGGCCGGGGCTCGGCATGCTGATCACGCAGGCAGTCTTCACCCGCGATTATCCCGTCATTGTGGCAGCCGTATTCGTCAGCTCGCTGGTCTTCATGCTGGCCGCCCTGCTCGTCGACCTTTCTTACATGCTGTTCAACCCTCGGCTGCGCTATGAGTGACACGGCCAACGGGCGGGCGCTGCTCCGGCAAGAAGCAGGGCCCGACCTGCGGCGGCTATGGCGGGCCATCGGCCGGCGCCGCGTGGGGGCGCTGGGCATCAGCATCATGTTGGTCTTTGTGCTGGTCGGCTTTTTGGCGCCGCTGCTGGCGCCCCACTCGCCCTTTGAGCAGGATATTGCTAACCGCCTGGCGCCCCCGTTCTGGCTGCAGGACGGCACCCCCGTCCACTTATTGGGAACCGACCAGTTGGGCCGCGACCTGCTGAGCCGCGTGATCTACGGGGCCCGCGTATCGCTGATCGCCGCCTCGGCCACCGTGTTCTTGGCCAGTGTGGTGGGCATCTTTCTGGGGTTGATCGCCGGCTACTTTGGCGGCTGGTGGGATGAGCTCATCATGCGGATCGTCGACACGCAGTTGTCCTTTCCGTTTGTGCTATTGGCCATCCTGTTGGCCGCCTTTCTGGGGCCGAGCCTGACCAATATGGTGATCGCACTGGTCATTGCCAGCTGGGCGGTCTACGCCCGCATTGCCCGAGCCTCGGTGCTCGAGGTGCGCGAGCGGGAGTACGTGCAGGCGGCCCTGGCCATCGGGGCCGGCAGCGGCCGCATCCTGATGCGACACATTCTGCCCAACATCGCCGCGCCGCTCTTGACTATCGGCTCGCTCGAGGTCGGCCGCGTGATCATTGTCGAAGCCACCCTGAGCTTCATCGGTCTGGGGGTCCAGCCGCGGACGCCGGCCTGGGGCAGCATGCTGTATCAGGGGCGGGAGTATATGTCGACCGCCTGGTGGCTGACTGTCATCCCCGGCTTGGTGATCACAATCACCGTGCTGGGCGCCAATCTGCTCGGCGACTGGGTGCGCGATACGCTCGACCCGCGGCTGCAGGATCGGTAGGGTGCCCGAAGAATCGCGGCCGCCGGCAAGCGCCAACGGGCGCCCCGGGCGATCCGGGACGAAGGAGTGGGCCGGTTGGCCGCCGGCGGGGCGAGGCCGGCGCCTCGCCCGGAAAGGAGGCTCGATGGGGGTGTTCACCGTCGTGTTTGCCGACGGAATGACCGAGGCCGATCTCGCTTGGGCACAGTCGTTGGCCCCGGCAGACGGGCTGGTGCTGGCGGCCCCACCTGAAGAGCGTCCGGGGGACTTTGGACCACTGCTGGCGGGGGCGAATGCCCTTGTAGTGCGGCACCAGGCAGTGACCGCCGAGGTTTTTGAGGCGGCTCCCAATCTGCAGCTTATCCAGCGGTACAGCACCCGTTGTGACGGGGTCGATCTGCTGGAGGCCCGCCAGCGGGGCGTTCAGGTGGCGACGATGCCGCTCCATGGGGCGGTGGCGGTGGCCGAGCTGGCGATCGCGCTGGTTCTTGGGCTGAGTAAGGATCTGATCCACGCCCACCGGCACACAGCGGCGGCAGACTACCGGACCTTGGGCGTCAAGCCGATCCTGACCGACGAGCACACCTACCAGTTCAACTGGATGAAGCTGTCCGGCCTGCGAGAGGTCTACGGGCAGACGCTGGGGGTGATCGGCTTTGGCGAGATCGGCACCGAAGCGGCGCGCCGGGCCCGCGCCTTTGGGATGCGCATTGTGTACAACAAGCGTCGACGGCTACCGCCGGAGGTAGAGCAGGCAGAGGAGGCCACCTACGGCAGCAAAGAAGAGGTGGTCCGGGCGGCCGACTATTTGCTTCTGTCGACACCTTTGACGCCCCAAACTACGGGCATGATCGGGCGCCGCGAACTGGATCTGATGAAGCCGACCGCATTTCTGGTGAACGTGGCCAAGGGCGCGGTGGTTGATGAGGCCGCGTTAGTTGAGGTGCTGCAGTCCGGCCGCATTGCTGGCGCCGGGCTCGATGTCTTCGTGCGCGAACCGCTGCCTCACGGCGATCCCCTCTTGACCTGTGACAATGTCATTCTGACGCCGCATATCGGCGGTGGGACGGCTGGGGCCAAGGCGAAGCAAATGCACGCAGTGCTTGAGAACGTCCAGCGGTTTGTCCAGGGAAAGCCGGTACTGCACCGTGTCGTCTGACCCACCAATCGACGCCGGTGTGCTTGCGGGCCCGGCCACCCGTCGCGCCGGCGGGCCGGAAGCAACAAAGGCGGCCCCCTCGGAACTCAGCCGGGCCGGGCTCGTGGCGCTGGTATCGGGCCACACCGTCCACGACACTTACCAGGCCTTCCTGGCACCGCTTCTGCCGGGGATCGTCGCCCGGCTGTCGCTCAGCCTGACCCAGGCGGCGCTGTTGGACGTCTTTTTGCAGGCGCCATCGATTATTCAGCCGGTCATCGGCTACCTGTCCGATCGCCTCAACCTGCGCTGGGTGGTGATCCTGGGGCCAGCGCTGGCCGGTCTGGCCATGAGCCTGCTGGTGGTGGCGCCGTCGTATGCCGCCCTGAGCTGGCTCCTGATTTTGGCCGGCGTGGCGTCGGCCGCCATCCATGCGGCCGGCCCAACGATCGCCGCCAACATGGGGCGCGGCCATGTGGGGCGCAGCATGGGTGTGTGGATGGTGGGGGGTGAGCTGGGCCGGGCACTTGGGCCGGCGGTCGCCGTCCTGGCGCTCAGCGTTATGGAGCGGCGGGCCTTCCCGTGGTTGATGAGCATCGGCTTCATTGCCTCGGCCGGTCTCCTGTATTTCCAGCGAAGAGGGGGGATTACGACCACCAGCGGCAGCGGGTCCGGCTCCTTCGGGGCGGCATTGATTGCCATGCGCCGTGTCATGCTGCCGTTGGGGGCGCTGTGGCTGGTGCGCTCGTTCGCTCTGACAGCCACCAGCACGTTCTTGCCCCTGTACCTGACCGAACGCGGCGCTGCCCTATGGATGGCCGGCGGGGCGCTGACGCTGCTGCAGGGCTCCGGCGTTCTGGGTGCCTTCCTTGGGGGTATCGTCAGCGACCGCCTCGGCCGGCGGGCGGTCATGTTCGCCTCGATCTTCTTAACCGGGCTTTGTCTGCTCGCGTTCACCGCCGTCAATGGATGGTTGATGGTGATCCTGCTGATCCTACTTGGGTTGAGCATGCTGTCCATCGGGCCGGTGGTGATGGCCATGGTCTACGAGAGCTATCCTGAGAGCCGGTCAATGGCCAACGGCACCTTCATGACGACCGCCTTCCTGGCGCGCGCCGTGGGGGTGTTGGTTGTGGGGATTGTGGCGGATAACGTAGGGCTGCAGTTGGCCTTCCGCGGGGCGGCGCTTGTCTACCTGTTGGGCCTGCCTTTGATTTTGCTTCTGCCTACAGAGGGCAAAGCGCCGCCGCCAGACTTGGACGCCCTCCTCCCCGAGGGCTGACTTCGGTCTAGGCGGCTCTTTGGGCGGGTGGAGATGGGGGAAAAGGCCGCCGGCATACTGGAGGCGAAGATGGATCGGGCTGTGTTTGTCCCAGGCGGGGAGGCGGGGCAGGGCGGCGGGGAGCCGATCCTGTTCAAAATCGTGCTTGTCCCCTTGGATGGATCCCCCAAAGCCGAGCAGATCCTGATGCACGTCAAAGCCCTACAACGGGCCTTCCACAGCGAGGTCATCCTGCTGCGGGTCGTCGCACCGGCCCCCTCCCTTTTGGGCCGGAGTGAGATCCTGCTGCTGTCCCGTCCGGACCCGGCCGACCGTGAGGCCGAGCGGGCCGAAGCCTATCTGAACGCCCTGCGGATCAGGCTGGGCGCCGGGTTTCGCCCGGTGCGCACGCTGTGTCTCGCCGGCGATCCAGCCGCGTGCATTCTGCGGGCGGCCGACCGGGTCCAGGCCGACCTGATCGCCATGGCGATCGGGGCCCGGGCGGGGCTTGCCCGGCGCTGGTCGGCGGGCGTGGCCGGTGCGGTGCTCATGCGAGCTGAGATGCCGGTGTTGTTGGTGCCTTCCCCCGGATAACCTGGGCTGGCTTCAGGGCATGCCCCCCCCGGCTGACTCAGATAACCCGGACTTTGTCCTGCACTGCGCGGAATTCGGAATCCCCGGTCACCAAGTCGGCGTCGTGCTCTTGGGCGGCGCCGAGGTTGCCGGCCTAGTCAGTGCCGATTCGGTACGAGCTACCGGATTACAGGAGTTGGGAGCCGACAAAGTTGTTTCCAACACTTTACCGCTCCGGGACCGGTTAGACCTCATCCTTGCCCCGGTCGACGGTGAAACGCTCGCCCATCTGATGAAGACCATTGATCCTTTAGGCACGATCGCGATGTTCGGCAACAGTTCCGGTCAGCTCACCAACTTCAACGTGCGCAACATTTCCTTGGACTCCCTTATCCGTGTTCAGGGCTTCGAGCTCTTCTACCGCGCAGAGCCCTTCAGACGCGACCTTGGATACTTGGCCCGGTTGGTCGCCGAGGCTAGGCTCATCCTTAAGGAGCTGGGGAGTTGTGGTGGGAGCAGATCCTAGAGGCTCTGCGACGGCTCAGCAGCCATATGGTAGCCGGGAAGCTGGTCCTAACGCTTGCTGGCTAGAGCAGGCGAGAATCATCGCTTCGCGCCGCCCAACAACTCGGTGATGCCGACCCGGCCAGCCGAGTATTTGGCTTTGGCGCGATACTAGCCTTGGGCTGGCCGGGCGGCTCACCTCGAGGCCTCCACGCGGCCTTGGCAACCAGTTATGCCCCGGCCAGCAGGTCGTATGTTGGAGAACGCATCGTGCCCCCCCGAACTTGGCAACAGACAGGTTTATCCAGGGAAGCGACGCGACAAGAGCTCCGAGAACAGCTCGATGATGCTGTACAGCTGATAATCGCCGCCGTACGTGAGATTGAACACCCGGAGTCCCTGCGCGTAGACGATTGGTCGGCAAAGGACACGCTTGGTCATATTGCGTTCTGGCACGAGAGCTTCGCACGCAATGTGAGTGCGCTCGCTAACCACCGAGACCCACAGGTATTAGAGGGCCCATATCCCGCCCTCAATCAGCGAGGTGTGGAAGCATCCCGCGCATGACCGTGGGCCGTATTGCTGGACGGATCCGCCGCGCTCAAGCAACCATCCGTCGATGCATCGTCAAGCTGCCCGCAGAAACGGCAATCCCGTATCGCAAGGGGTCGCGAGACTACTCACCCGAGGAGCACTTGGTAACGGTGCGGGGCCACATCATTGCCCACTTGCACCGGGTAGAGAGAGCGCGGAGGCGGCGAAGGCGCGACGAAAGGTCGATAGGTTCCCTTAACCGGGGTCAATCGATTCGCCGTACTGTGGCCACTTAACATCTCGCTCAGTCAGGAGCACTGGATCTTCGACCGCCCCGCACACAACGCGGGCATTACGAGAGCGGATGCTTTGGCTTCGCTCACCCTTCGACAAGCTCTGGGCAGGCTCCCGCAGTCCGGGGGGCTACCGGATGGGTCCGGCCAGGCAGGGTGGGGGATTTGGGTGTAAGATGGTTTGCGGGCCGCTCTGCTCGAAAGCGTTAGGGAGCTCTCTTGCATGTGAAGGATGGTGTTATCGC
>DASWJQ010000097.1:0-35098 GCA_036397095.1 Anaerolineales bacterium | reverse complement strand
CTGGGCGAGTTGATCAGGCCCGAATCGGAGGACCTGTTCCGCTAGTTGCAAACCATCAAGGCGCCCAGGGCACGAAGGAGACTCGAGCAACTAGCATCAAGCGACGCTGCTAGCTGACCACCAAAGACAAGCGGGGGCTATAGGTTTGCTCCTTACTAAGTGCTAGATGCTAGGAGCTGGCAACTCTCGCCTTGGTGCTTGCTGCCGGCTGCGCGCGATAGAATGACGAGTGGATGGTTGGTCTGCTTGAGCTTCAAACGTCCTTCGAGGAGGTATCGTGTCCGCCCGCGTCCCCAAATCCCACCAAGATCTTGTTTCCGATGACAAACCGATCCTGGCGGTGTTGGCCACCATCATGCCCGACGGCTCGCCCCAGGTCACGCCAGTTTGGTTCGATTTGGAAGGCGACCTGTTTCGTGTCAACACGGCCCGCGGCCGAGTAAAGGACGAGAACATGACGGAACGGCCGTCGGTGGCGTTAACGATGGTTGATCCGGATGATCCCTACCGCTACCTGGCCGTGCGCGGACAGGTGGTGGATCAAAGCGAAGAGGGCGCCCGCGAGCACATCAATGATCTGTGCTTCAAGTACAGGGGGCACCGCAACTACCCGGTCCGCCCCGGCGAAACACGGGTGATCTACCGCATTCGACCGACCCGAGTGTTTGGCAAGGCGTGATCCAGACTGCACAGGATTTCCACCAGCTGGCCCATGCCCGGAAGTCGATCCGGCAATTCGAGGACCGGGCAGTGCCGCTCGAGCTTGTGCGTCGTGTGCTGGCGACCGCCTGCCGGGCGCCGTCCGCCCACAACCGGCAGCCCTGGCGTTTTGTGGTGCTGACCGACCGGGCCGTCAGGGCGCAACTGGTCGAGGCCATGTCGGCGCAATTCCGGGCCGACCTCGAGGCCGACGGCTTGCCGCCCGAGACGGTTGACAGCCTGGTCGAGCGCGGCCGGCGACGGCTGCTCGACCCCCCACTCGCCATCTTGCTGTGCCTGACGACGGAAGAAATGGACGTTTACCCCGATGACAAGCGCCGGATGGCCGAGCGGATGATGGCCGTCCAGAGTACGGCGCTGGCCGGTGGTCACCTGCTGCTGGCAGCTCAAGCGGAAGGCTTGGGCGCGTGCTGGGTATGTGCACCCCTGTTCGTCCCCGATCTCGTCCGTCGTGAATTGGACCTGCCCCCTGCCTGGGAAGCGCAGGGTGTGTTAATCATGGGCTACCCGGCCGAACCGGTCCGTGACCGCTCGCGCCGGCCCGTGGACGAGGTGACGATTTGGCGATGAAAGTCACGGCCTTGGCCGGTGGTGTCGGCGGCGCCAAGCTGCTTGATGGCTTGGCGCAGGTGTTGCCTGCCTCCGGGCTGCGGGCGATTGTGAACACCGCCGACGACTTTGAGCATCTCGGCCTCCACATTTCACCGGACCTGGACACGGTCGTTTACTCATTGGCCGGCGTAGCCAGCCGCCAGCGCGGTTGGGGGCGGTCCGACGAAGCTTGGCTAGCGCTCGACACGATCGGCCAACTGGGCGGCCCGACCTGGTTCAATCTGGGCGACCGCGACCTCGGGCTGCATCTGATGCGCAGCCACTGGCTTCGACAGGCTGTCCCCCTTTCCGAAGTGACGGCTCGCATCTGTCGCTCCCTCGGCGTTGAGATTTCGGTGCTGCCGATGAGCGACCAGCCGGTCCACACCATCGTCGAGACCGACCGCGGCAGCTTGCCGTTCCAATCGTATTTCGTCGAACACCGCTGCCAGCCAGTCGTTCATGGGTTTGCTTTCGCCGGCATCGAGTCGGCCCAGCCGGGACCCGGTGTCATGCAGGCACTAGATTGGGCCGATGTGGTTGTTTTCTGTCCCTCCAATCCCTGGGTCAGCCTGGACCCGATCCTGGCGCTGCCCGGCGTCCGCCTGATGCTGCGCGACAAATTGGTCGTGGCCGTATCGCCGATCGTCGGGGGCTTGGCGATTAAGGGACCGGCCGCCAAGATGTTTTCCGAGATGGGTTTTAAGCCGTCGGCCAGCGCCGTCGCCCAGCACTACCGACCGTTGCTGACCGGCTTCGTGCTGGACGAGTCCGACGAGGCGGAGGCGGAAACGGTGGCCGCCTTGGGCATCGAGACGTCGGCACAGCAGACGATCATGCGTTCACGTGCAGATCGGGCTGCACTGGCGCGCTCCGTGCTCGCCTTCGCCGAGCGGCTGGCGGCGGGGGTGCCGGCGTGACGATCTGGGCGATCGTACCGGTCAAACCACTGCGCCGCGCGAAGTCCCGGCTGGCCTCGGTCCTCAGCGACGGAGAGCGGGCCGAGCTGAGCCAGCGGCTGCTGCTGCACACGCTGGATGAGTTGGCCAAAGTGCCCAATGTCGAACATACGCTGGTTGTCAGCCGTGATCCGAAAGCGCTGGCGCTGGCCCGCGAGCATGGGGCCCGCACCGTGATGGAGCGTGGCACACCCGAACTCAACCGGGCGTTGGTGCGGGCCACCGTAGTTGCCCGCGGCTACGGAGTTTCGGGGGTGCTGATCCTGCCGGCCGATTTGCCCTTGGTCCGCCGGGCGGATCTTGAGCGCCTGCTGGCGTTGGCGGTCGATCCACCGGTGATTGTGCTGGCGCCCGATCGTCATGGACGGGGCACCAATGCCCTGCTATCGGTGCCGCCGGGTCTGATTGAGTATGATTTTGGCGCGGAAAGCTTCCAGCGGCATTGCGAGCGGGCCGAGCGGGCCGGCGCCCGCGTCGAGGTCTGCCATTTACCCTCCTTCGAACTGGACGTCGACAAACCGGAAGACCTCGAGCTGCTGGAGCGGGAGCTCCAGGCCCATACCGAGGCGGACAACGGGAGCACACCATGGCCAACCAGCGAGTAGCTCTCTACCTGCAAGATGCCCACGACCTGCGTGACGGCCTCGAATACGCCCGCTACGCCGAGCAAAAGGGGTTCGAAGCAATCTGGCAAGCCGAATCACGGCTGGTGCGCGATGCGATCGTGCCGATGGCCGCCTACGCCGCCGTAACCGAACGTATCAAGATCGGCTCGGGCGTGATCAACAATTGGACGCGCAACATTGGTCTGCTGGCCTCGACCTTTCTCACGCTTGACGACCTGGCCCCTAACCGGGTGATTTGCGGCATTGGCGCTTGGTGGGATCCGCTGGCCAAGCATGTCGGGATCGAGCGGCGTAAGCCGCTGACGGCGATGCGCGAGACGGTCGAGGTCCTGCGCCGGCTGCTGGCGATGGAACGGGTCACGTTTCATGGAGAGTTCCATCACGTCGACGGGATTGAGCTGGATGTGGTTCACGGACGGCGCGAGCCGCGTCATGTTCCGATCTACATTGGCGCCACCGGTCCTCAGATGATGGCCCTGACCGGTGAGATCGCCGATGGCGCCGTGCTCAACTACTGCGTGCCGCCGTCCTACAACGACCAGGCGTTGGAGCAGTTGGCCGAAGGCGCCGCGCAGGCCGGCCGGTCGCTGGACGATATTGACCGCCCGCAATTGGTAGTGTGCTCGGTCGACAACGATCGGCAGCGAGCCTTAGACACAAGTCGCGAACTTCTGACCCAGTACCTGGCCCAGCAGCCTCATATTGCCAGGGCCAGCCAGGTACCGAAAGACACTGTGGCCAAGATCCAGGAGATCCTGGGCTGGCCCGCCACCCACGAGCAAATCCAACAAGCCAAACATCTCGTGTCCGACGATCTGGTCGAGCGCATCACCGCTTCGGGCACGCCGGAAGATGCGCGGCGCAAGGTCCAGGAGTACATCGACCACGGCGCCACCTGCCCGATCCTGTATCCGGTCGGCGGGGACGTGCGCTTATTGATCGATACCTTCAGCCCGAACGGGGCGTGATGGACGACAGTCGCAAGTTCCACTTTGCACCGGAGGCGGGCGATAGCGCGGGGTCGATCATGCTCAAGCAGCCCAACTCGCGCGACTGCTTCGTCTGTGGGCTGCGTAACCGCTACGGTCTGGCAATTCACTTCTACAGTGCGGGTCCGGGGCAGGTGGAGGCCAACTACACGGTGCCCGCCCGCTATCAGGGGTACCCAGGCGTAGTCCACGGGGGGGTGGTGGCAGCCATGCTGGATGAGATCGTCGGCCGCGTCACAATGGACGAAGACCCAACTCACTTCCTGGTGACGGCCAAGCTCGAGGTGCGCTACCGGGCGCCCGTGCCAGTGGGCCAGAGCCTGCTGCTCAAGGGTCGGCTCAAAGAGCGGCGGCGCAACGCTTACCTGGCCAGCGCCGATCTGCGTCTGCCGGATGGCACCCGACTGGCTGACGCCGAAGCCGTGTTGATGGACTATCCTGGAACGCTGGCCACCCCCGAATTGCTTGAGACACTTGGCTGGCGGGTATATCCCGAGTAAGAACCCGCCGGCGCAAAAGGAAGGCCACCATGACCAGCCTGACCTACCACCGACCCCAGACGCTCGACGAAGCGCTGGCTCTGCTCGAGCGCGGCCTGCCCCTGGGCGGCGGCACCTGGCTCACCCCGCGCCGGCGCACGCTGACCGGAGTCGTCGACTTGCAGGATCTAGGCCTGACCATTTTCGAGGCGGGTCCGAGCTCCCTGCGGGCTGGCGCTAGCCTCAGCCTGGAAAATTTCTACCAACACTTGAAGGAAGACATGATGGCGCTGGCGCCGGCGGTGCGCCGTGAGATGGCGCTCAACATGCGCCAGCAGGCCACGCTGGGAGGCTTGCTGCATGCCGCCGGGAGTCGATCGACCCTTCTCACCTGTCTGCTCAGCCTGGGCGCCAGTGTCCGGCTCGAGCCCGGCGACTTGACGCTGCCGCTGCCCGAGCTGTTGAAGCAGCGCCAGGATAAGCGCAATGGCTATCTAGTCACTGAACTGAGCGTTCCGCGCCCGGACGCCCTCGCCTTTGATATGGTGGCGCGTTCCCCCATGGATTTGCCAATTGTGGTGGCAGCCGCCAGTCGCTTCGACTCGGACGGGTCGCGTCGCTATCTGCTTGCGCTCGGCGGCTACGGCCCGCATCCGATCCTGCTGCCGGAGGCAGGCGAAGCGCTGGCTGCCGGTGAAGTGGACGCCGCCGGCGCTGCCGCCGAAGCCGCCTACAGCCAGGCGGCAGACGCCTGGGCCAGCGCCGCTTACCGCAGCCAGGTGGCAGGTGTGCTGGCACGCCGAGTCGCACGGGAGGTGGTGGGCTCATGAACATCCACCTGCACGTCAACGGACAAGATCACGAGCTGGCGATCGCCAGCGATGCCACCTTGCTGGCGTTGCTGCGCCAGCAGCTCGGTCTGCACGGCGTTAAGCATGGCTGTGAAACCGGCGAGTGCGGAGCCTGCACCGTGCTGCTCGACGGCAAACCCGTCAACACCTGCGTCATGCTGGCCGCCCAGGCCGACGGCAAGTCGATCACCACCATTGAAGCGATCGGCAGCCATCCCCAGCTTGGCTGGCGCGAGACCCAAGGTCTCGATCCCATCCAGCAGGCCTTTATCGAAACCGGCGCCATCCAATGCGGCTTCTGCACGCCAGCCATGGTGCTGGCCGGGCGCTGGCTGCTCGAGCACGAACCCGACCCGACCGAGGCCCAGGTACGCGACGCCCTGTCTGGCGTGCTGTGCCGCTGCACCGGCTACTTGAAGCCGGTCCAGGCGATCCTGCGGGCGGCGGCGGTGAAGCGCGGCGAGCAGGTGGCCCCGATCCAGGGTGCCATCCCGGCGCCGCCGGAATTGTTTGAGCCGCAGGCGCCGGAAGAGCGTGAGCCGCTGGCTCCGCTGGGGGATGGTCTAACCGTGCTGACCGACGTCATGCCCAGGATCAAGGTTGCCCCTGAGTCACAGGCCTGGCGGGCGGTCGGCAAGCCCGAGATCAAGGTCGATGCAATCAAATTGGTGCAGGGAAAACCTGCGTTCACTGACGATTTCGAGATGCGTGGCATGCTGGTGGCCAAGGTGCTGCACAGCCCACACGCCCACGCTCGCATCAAGCGGATCGACGCCAGCGCTGCCCGCCAGCTTGACGGCGTGGCGGCGGTTTTGACCTGGCACGACCTGCCGCGGGTGGTGTACTCGACCGCCGGCCAGTCCGACCCAATCCCGGGGCCGCTCGACACGTTTTCGTTGGACAACAAGGTGCGATTCGTGGGTGATCGGGTGGCGATGGTCGCCGCCGAGACCGAGACCATCGCCGAGCAAGCGGTGCGGCTGATCGAAGTCGAATACGAGCCGCTGCCCACCATTCTCGATCCGGAGCAAGCGCTGGCCGACGGTGCGCCGGTCATTCACGACGAACCGGAGTACGTCGATTTCGCCGACTCAGATGCAAGCCGGAATCTGGCGGCCGAAATCCGCATCGACATCGGCGACATCGAAGCCGGCTTGGCGCAGGCCGATCACATCATCGAGGGAACCTATGAGGTGCCCAAGGTGCAGCAGGCCTCGATTGAGCCCCATATCGCTATCACGTACTGGGATGAGGATGACCGGCTGGTCATCCGCACCAGCACGCAGGTGCCGTTCCATGTGCGGCGCCAGCTGGCGCCGGTGCTGGGGCTGCCGCCCAAGCGCATCCGGGTGATCAAGCCGCGCATTGGCGGTGGGTTTGGCGGCAAGCAGGAGGTCATGATCGAGGACGTCGCTGCCCATCTGACCATTGCCACCGGACGGCCGGTGCGTTACGAGTACACTCGTGCCGAAGAATTTTATGCGGCGCGTTCACGCCATCCGATGAAGATCAAAATGCGGACCGGCCTCAAGTCGGACGGAACCATCACCGCCAATGAGATGATCTGTCTCAGCGACACCGGCGCCTACGGCTGTCATGCGCTGACCGTGACCGGCAATACCGGCCACAAAGGGATGGCCCTGTACGTTGGCGATGGCCCTTACCGCCTGGCGCCCAACATTCGTTTCTATGCCGATGTGGTCTACACGAACACACCGCCCTCGGGCGCCTACCGCGGCTACGGCGTGCCCCAGGGCTACTGGGCGGTCGAACGGCACATGGAGCGGATTGCACGCCAGTTGGAACTGGATCCATTGGAATTCCGGCTAAAGAACGCCTTGCGAGCCGGCGAAGTCCACCCCTTCAGCACGGCCTGGTCGGAGGGCCGCCAGCCGCGCCCGGAGACGATCAACACCTGCGGTCTGGCCGACTGCGTCGAGCAAGGTGCGGCCGCCATCGGCTGGGCACAGAAGTCGGGCCAGCCGGACTGGCGCCAGGTGCCTGGCAAGCCGCACCTGCGCAAGGGTATTGGCGTGGCCGCGGTGATGCAGGGCACAGCCATCCCCTACCTGGACATGGGCGGCGCCAGCATCAAAATTAACGATGACGGCTCCTTCAACTTGCTGGTTGGGGCGACCGATCTGGGCACCGGATCCGATACCGTGCTGGCGCAGCAGGCGGCCGAGGTGCTTGGTATCCCCATTGAAGATATCGTCGTCTACTCGTCCGACACCGACTTTACGCCGTTTGACAAAGGCGCGTACGCTTCGAGCACCACCTATATCTCGGGCGGGGCGGTCGTGCGGGCGGCTGAGGCGGCTGCTGAGCGCATCCGCCTGCGGGCGGCCCACATGCTGTCGGCCGAGACCGGAGAGCACCTCAGCCCCAAGGACATCCGCCTGGCCGACCGGGGCGCTTGGGCGCCGGATGGGCGCTCGGTTACGCTGGCGGAAGTCGCCTTGAATTCGCTGCACCACGAGAACCAGGAGCAGATTATGGGCATCGGCTCCTACGTCTCGCCGGTGTCGCCGCCGCCATTCGCCGCCCAATTCGCCGAGGTTACGGTCGATATCGAGACGGGGGCGGTTACCGTCGACAAATTGGTCATGGCCGTCGATTCGGGTGTCATCGTCAACCCGCTGACAGCCTCGGGCCAAATCGAAGGCGGGATGACTCAGGCGTTGGGCTACGCCGTTTGCGAGGAAATGCTGTACGACGAACTTGGCGTGGCACGCGAGACTGATTTCAGCGACTATCACATCTTCGCCGCGCACGAGATGCCCGAACTGACCACCATCTTTGTCGAGACGATTGAGCCGTCGCATCCCTTTGGCGTCAAGGCGGTGGCCGAAATCCCGATGGACGGCGTGGCGCCGGCGGTCGGCAACGCCGTGCTTGACGCCTGCGGCGCCGATGTGATGGTGGCGCCGATTACACCCGAACGCGTCTGGCAAGCGCTGCGTAACCGCGCTTGAGGCGTTGCGGGCGCGTCCGGCCGACCAAAATCACCCATTGAGACGGCATCAACCAGCGGCCTGGTGGGGCCGGTCGGCGTCGCCGGCCGGCCCCTTTCACGCAGTAGAATGAACACAATGACACCTACCTTTGTCGTCGGACACGTCAACCCCGACATGGACGCCATCGCCTCGGCGGTGGGCTATGCCTGGCTGCTCAGTGCCCGGGATGGCCAGGACGTGCAGGCCGCCCGGGCCGGCGCCGTCAATGACCAAACGGCCTGGGCATTGAACCGGCTTGGCCTGGAGGCCCCTGAGTTCCTGTCGGATGCCTCGCCCCGGTTTGAGGCCATCCTGCGCCGCTTGGACAGCGTGCTTCCAGACCAGCCACTGCGTGAGGCGTGGGCCATCGCCAATCGGACCGGATTTGCGGCCCCGGTGGTCGACGGCGATGGGCGGCCGATGGGCTTGGTGACCGCCTTTAGCCTGTTCCGATTGCTCAGCCGCTTGCTCGGTCAGCATGTTGATGACTCCGATCAGCCGTTGACCGCCATTTTCAAGCTGCCCAGCCTGGAGGGGGCCGACACGGAAGTGCCGCGCTTCCAGGCCGCCTGGCGCATTCGGGACTTGCTGCCGCGCATTCTGCGCGAGGAGCGCAATGAATTCTGGGTGGTCGATGAGAGTGGGCAGTACCTGGGAGTCTGCCGGCAGCGCGATCTGCTCGACCCGCCCCGCCTGCGGATCATATTGGTTGACCACAACGAGCCCGAACAGTCAATCGGCGCCCTGGAAGAAGCGGAACTGCTTGAGGTGCTGGATCATCATCGATTGGACAATCCTCCGACCCGCGCACCCATTCGCTTCACAGTTGAGCCGGTCGGCAGCACCAGCACGCTGGTAACCGAGCAGATTCAGGGCGCCGGCATGAGCGCCCCGCCGCCCATCGCCGGCCTGCTGCTGGCCGGGCTGCTGTCGGACACGCTGGCGCTCACGTCACCGACAACGACGGGGCGCGATCAGGGGGCGGCCGCCACGTTGGGCCGCTGGGCGTTCACCGGCGGTTCCCCGCTCGATGGCGAGACGGTCGAGAGCTTTGGTCGCCAATTGCTGCAGGCGGGCGCCGGATTGGCGATGCGCGAGCCGGACAAAATCGTCACGTCCGACTTGAAGATCTATGACGAAGCGGGCTGGAAATTTGGTATCGCCCAGGTGGAAGTGACCGATATGCTCGAATTGGGCGATCACCTGGACGAACTGAGGGCCGCGCTGGAACGGCTGCGAGAGAAACGGGCGCTCGACTTCACCATGCTGATGGTGACGGACGTGGTTGGCGGCTCAAGCCGAATGCTGGTCCAGTCCGCCCCGCCGGCGCTGGGCGAACTACCCTACAAACTGCTCTCTGACGGCACACTCGAAGCCCGCGGCGTGGTTTCCCGCAAGAAGCAACTGCTGCCGGTGGTGTTGGCCCTGCTGGAGGACGTGTGACCAGTTACAAGCGGCTGGCCGATATCGAAGCAGCCGGGCGCCGGGCTGCCGTGGCCACCGTCATACGGGCACAGGGTTCGGTGCCGCGGCATGAAGGCAGCAAGATGGTCATCTTTCCCGACGGCCGCACCGAAGGCACGATCGGAGGCGGTGAGCTCGAACACCGGGTGATCGAGGCCGCGCAACGGGTGATCGAGCGGGGCCGGTTGGAGCGATTGAACTACGCCTTTCGTGACCCGCAAGAGGGGGATGTTGGCGTGTGCGGAGGCGAGATGGAGGTGCTGGTGGAACCGATTCAATCGCCCCCGACGGTCATGGTGATTGGCGCCGGGCACGTTGGCCAGGCTGTTTGTCACCTGGCCAGTTGGCTTGGCTTCCGGATTGTCGTCGCCGACGACCGTCCGGAATTTGCCACGCCCGAGGCTTCGCCGGGCGCCGACAGTTACGTGACGGCCCCGCTTGACACGCTGGCCGAACAACTGGAAGTCCACGAGCATACTTTCATCCTGCTGACCACCCGCAGTGTCGAAGTCGACCTGGCCCTGCTGCCGGCGCTGCTCAAAGCCAATCCCGCCTACCTGGGTGTGATCGGCTCGCGGCGCCGCTGGGAGACGGCGGTCGAGCAGCTGCTGGCCAGCGGTGTTGACCCGGAAGCGCTGGGCCGGGTGGTTTCGCCAATGGGTTTAGAATTGAGTGCCGAGACGCCCGAAGAAATCGCGCTGAGCATGATGGCCCAAATCGTGATGCTCTACCGGGGGGGGACCGCCGAGAGGATGGCTCACCAGCCGAAGAGCCTGGGGGCGGAGCATGGAGCCGCTTGACCCATGAGCCTGTGGCACGCCTACAACACGCCCACCTCCATCGAAGAAGCCACAGCCATGTTGGCCGAGTACGCGCCGGCGGCCCGCATTGTGGCGGGCGCCACCGATCTGATCCTGGAACTGGAGCGTGGCCAACGGCCGGACGTCACACGCCTGATTGACATCACCCGAATTCCAGGATTGGACGAAATCCATCTCGATGACCAGGGCTGGGTTCACCTAGGTCCATTGGTCAGCCACAACCACTGCGCCGAGTCGGAGCTGATTCAGGGGCGGGCCGCTTGTCTGGCGCGGGCTTGCTGGGAGGTGGGGGCGCCGCAAATTCGCAATCGGGCGACGATTGCCGGCAACTTGATCACAGCCTCGCCGGCCAACGACAGCATCACGCCGTTAATGGCGCTGGCTGCTCAAGTGACTCTGCGGTCTACCCGGGGTGAACGTATGGTTGCCTTAGGCGATTTCTACCTGGGGGTGCGCCAGACCGTGATGCAGCCCGACGAGTTGATGGTCGATATCACCTTTCCGCTGCCGCCCGAGACCGCCCGCTCAGCCTTCTACAAGCTGGGCTTGCGCCGGGCGCAGGCGATTTCGATCGTCGATGTGGCCATTGTCCTGGATTTCGACGGCGAACTTGTTAAGCGGGCGGCCGTCACCCTGGGCGCCGTCACGCCGGTCATAGTGCATGCCGAAGCCGCCGAAGAATATCTTGTCGGCAAACCGCTAACGCCCGAGGTCATCGACGGGGCCAGCCGCCTGGCGCGCAGCTCGGCGACACCGATCGATGATGTGCGCGGCTCGGCTCAATACCGGCAGCGGATGGTGGAGGCCGGCACACGGCGCACCCTGCGGGCCATCGCCCATCGGCAAGAGCGGGCCGGGCTGCCGGAGCGGCCGGTCATGTTATGGGGGCCCGAGACCTACCACTGGGACACGGTTCTGCCCCAAGACGTGGTCCACGAGGCCGGCACGAGGATTGAGACCACCATCAATGGCCGGGCGCACCGTTTCGACAGCGGCCACGACAAAAGCTTGCTGCGGCTGCTGCGCGAGGAAGGCCAGTTGATTGGTACCAAGGAGGGCTGTGCCGAAGGCGAGTGCGGTGCTTGCACCGTCTCTCTGGACGGTGTTGCGGTGATGGCTTGCATGGTACCTGCGCCGCGCGCCCACCTGGCGGACATTGTGACGATCGAGGGCTTGGCTCACAACGGCCAATTGCACCCGGTGCAGCAAGCCTTCGTCGACGCCGGTGCAGTCCAGTGCGGCTACTGCACACCCGGCTTCATCATGTCGGGGGCCAAGCTGCTCGAAGAACGGCCGGCGCCGACCGAGTGGGAGGTCAAGCAAGCCATCACCGGCAATCTATGCCGCTGCACCGGCTATTACAAGATCATCGAAGCAATTGAACAGGCAGGGTCGAGCAGATCGGCCGAAGGCGCCGGCTGAGCCGGCGGCCAGGAGGTTCGTATGGGCCACCGCAATTACCATTTCCGCGACCAGGTTCAAGCGCGAGAGAAGCGCCGACAATTGCATCCCGTGTGGCGCGGGATCGGCTGTCTGCTGCTGATCATCCTGGCGGCGGTCGGTTATTTCGTTTCCGGCTGGGCACTGGTGCAAAACCAAGTCAATGGCTGGGTGTACTTGCCCCCCGAACTGTACTACCCCGGGTTCCTCTCCCAATGGCTGCCGCCAGGCGCGCTGCTGCAGTTGGCGGTGGCATTCCTTGTCATGCTGCTCGGCTACGGCATCCTGAGCTTCGGCTATGCGCTTGCCTTTCCGATTGAGCCGGGCGAAACCGATGCGCGCAGGCCACGCAAGCTGCGCCGCAGAGGCAAATGGCGCAGCCGGAGTCGATAGACCGAGATGGATCGAACCGTTCCCAACACAGGCTCGGAAGAAATCGAGCTGTATATCAAGACCTATTATTCGTTGTTGCGCTCCTCCGCCGACATCCAAATCCGCACGCTTGAAGAAGTGCACGCCGGCATGGGCTCGGCGCTGCATCCCAGCGCCAGGGGGAGCGAGCCCGACCTGGGTGCGCTGATCTACAGTTCGCTCCGCCTGCCGCCATGCATGCCCCAAGTTGAGCGGGTGATACTGGGACAGAGCCAGGAGGTCTTCCAGCTCCGTGGCGTGGGCGATATTGAATCGTGGCAGCCGGCGCCGCCGGCCGCCAGGCGACGGCGCTCGTTCTTTGATGGGCAGGATACGCTTGCCTGCTACATCGCCAGCCGCTCCGATATCGACGATATTATCCCGCTCCTGACCGCATTCCAAATCGAATGGAACAAGCTACATGGCCTGATGCAGGGCGACCAACTGCAGCGTTTTCTCGAGGCCCCCAGCGATGATCTGGAAGGATTAGCCGCGCTGAGTCACGCCATCGGCGTGCCTGCTGGAGACCTGGAGCGGTTGCGCGGAGTCTGGGGTGCGGCTTTCTGGCCGCTGCTGCGGGCGATCGCCGGGGGCAAGAAGCGGCTGCGAGTGCGCCTGCTGGCCTCGACCCTGAATGATTACCGGCGCGCAACCGAGTTGTGGTGGGAGCAGGTCGAAGCCAGCAATCCCAATCTGCTGCATCGCCCGGTCTATTTCGTGTCAAGCAACACGCACAGTCTGGCCAATTTGCTGACCGGTTTCGCCCTGCGCCAGCGTGAAGAACTGCTGGCCTTCATCCAGGGGCCGGGGGAAGATGACTTGTTGGCGGAATGGGAAGACATCCAGGCGCGCCAGGTTCCCTCAAGCCCCGAGAACTTCCTGTATTACGCGCTCAAGAGCTATGTTCAGACGCCGCAGGGACAACACTTGCAGCCGCAGATCGAAGACGTCGAGCGGCGCAGCGGCATCACGCGCGTGCCTAGCGAGCACAGCTTCGATGTTGAGGCGCAAGTGATCGATTTGTCGCAGCTGGACGCCGACGGAATTGATCCGCGACTGCCGCACGACTTGGTCGAGCGGCTGCGAGCCAGCCAGTCCTACATTGTGAACATCGACTACCCGTTGGGGATGGCGGCCTACCTGCTGCTGACTTCGATCGCCAGCCGTGTCGGCGATCTGCGCGGGGTCTTCATTGTGGGCAAGGCGGCCACGCTCAATGGAGTGATTGGCGATGTCATGATCCCGTCGGTGGTCTTTGATGAACAATCCCACAACACCTATCTGTTTGAAAATTGCTTTCGGGCAGGCGATGTCGAAGCGGATCTGGTCTACGGCACCGTGCTCGACAATCAGAAGGCAGTCAGCGTCCGCGGCACTTTCTTGCAGACCCCCAAATACATCGACGTGTTTTACCGGGAGGGGTACACCGACATCGAGATGGAGGCCGGGCCGTACCTGTCAGCCATCTACGAGATGGCCAGGCCCAAGCGCTATCCGACGGATGAGATTGTCAATCTGCATGAGTTGCCGTTCGAGTTGGGCATTCTGCACTATGCCTCGGACACACCGCTGAGCAAAGGCAGGAACTTGGGGGCGGGATCGCTGTCCTACTACGGCATGGATCCAACCTATGCCGCCAGCCTGGCCGTGCTGCGCCGCATCCTGGCGCGAGAAGTGGAGCGGATGGACACAAACGACGAGCAGCTGGCGGCAGTGGTCGACGACCACATCTAGGAGTGCTTGGATGACCAGCTTGGGCCAGGGGATGACACGAGTCGACGCCCGCGGCAAAGTCACCGGCGAGACGCGCTTCCCAGGAGATCTGAACTACCCTGACCAGACCTTCCTGCAAATCCTGTTCGCTGGCAGGCCGCACGCCCGCATACGGGCGATTGACACCAGCCAGGCTGAAACAATCGAGGGCGTGCTGCTGGTGCTGACCGCCAAGGATGTTCCCGTGAACGAGTACGGGCTCATCCTGCCCGATCAGCCGGTGCTGTGCGGGCCCGGCTCGGATAAGCCGCACGCCGACCGTGTCCGCTTTGTCGGGGACCAAGTAGCGGTGGTGGTTGCAGAAACCGAAGCCATCGCCCGGACTGCAGTCGCCAAGATCGAGGTGGATTACCAAGACCTGCCGGTGGTGACTGATCCGGTGGCCGCCATGCAGCCCGGGGCGACGGTCATTCACCCGGATCACGAAAGCAACGTGTTCCACAAGTACCAGATCCGCAAGGGGGATGCCGAGGCTGCCCTGGCCCAGGCTGAGGTGGTGATCGAGGCCGAGTACCGCACGCCGGCCCAAGAGCACGCCTACCTGCAGCCGGAAGCCGGTGTGGCCTACCTCGACGGCCAGGGCCGAGTGACGGTGGAGGTTGCCGGCCAGTGGACGCATGAGGACCAAGAGCAGATCGCCCACGCCCTGGGCCTGCCACTTGAGCGGATCCGCGTTCGCTACCCGGCGATCGGCGGTGCCTTCGGCGGCCGCGAGGACATGTCGATACAGATCGTGCTGGCGCTGGCCGCCTTGCGGCTGCATGAACGCGGCATCAACCGGCCGGTCAAGACGATTTGGTCGCGCGAGGAGTCGGTCGTCGGCCACCACAAGCGCCATCCGTTCGTCCTGCGGGCCAAGTGGGGCGCCGACCGGCAGGGCAAGGTTACGGGCGCCAAGGTCGAGATTATCCAGGACGGCGGGGCCTACGCCTACACCTCGACCAAGGTGTTGGGCAACGCCACCTTGATGTGCACCGGGCCTTACGAGATTGACAACGTGTGGGTCGACGCGTACTCGGTCTACACCAACCATGTGCCCGGCGGCGCTTTCCGCGGCTTTGGGGGTCCGCAAGCGGCCTTTGCCGCCGAAGGCCAGATCAACAAGCTGGCCGAAGCCTTGGGGCTGGATCCTGTCGAAATCCGGATGCGCAACGTCCTCAAGGAAGGCAGCCTGCTGTCGGTTGACACACCGCTGCCGCCTGGCATTTCGCTGGAAGAGGTCATTGCCTCGTGCGCCTCGGCCGCCGGGTGGCAGCACACGGTGGAGGGCTGGCAGGGACCCAACGGCGCGGGCGCTGAGGAGCGGCATGTCAAGCGTGGGGTGGGCTTCGCCTGCGGCTTCAAGAACGTCGGGTTCTCCTTTGGTGCGCCAGAGAAGTGTGTCGCCAAGATCGAATTGCAGGGTGGCGCCGAGGTGGAACGGGTCATCCTGCGCCATGCGGGCGCCGACGTCGGCCAGGGCGCCCATACCGTGTTTATCCAGATGGCCGCCGAAGCGGTCGGGGTGTCCGCCGACCGGGTTGCGCTCGACGTCTCGGATACCGCCAGCTCGGGCGACTCCGGCTCGGCCTCGGCTTCGCGCATGACATTCATGGCCGGCAATGCCATCCGCGGGGCGGCCGAAGCCGCATTGCGCCGCTGGGAGGACGAGGAGCGGCCGGCCATCGGCGAGTTTACCTACCGCCCGCCGGCGACCGAGATGTTTCACCCGGAGACCGGCAAGGCCAAACCCAACTTTGCCTACGGCTATGTGGCCGAAGCCGCTTTCGTCGAAGTCGACACAGAGACCGGGCATGTCCACCTGCGCAAGGTGGTGTGCGCCGATGATGTCGGCAAGGCCATCAACCGGCAGCAGGTGATCGGGCAAATTGAGGGCGGTGTGGTCCAGGCGGCCGGCTACACGATCCTCGAGGACTTTCAGCAGCCTGACGGGCGCGTGCAAACCCAGCACTTGTCGACCTATCTAATTCCAGGCGTGCTCGACATCCCCGACGAAGTGCAGTCCATCGTGCTCGAAGTGCCCGACCCAATTGGGCCGTGGGGGGCTCGTGGTATGGCCGAGATGCCGTTCATCCCCTTGGCTCCGGCGGTTGCGGCGGCCGTGCGGGATGCAACCGGTATCTGGTTTGACGAGTTCCCGCTGACCCCCGAACGTATCAGCCGCGGGCTCGAACCGCTGCCGTAGCCATGACCGGCGGCCCAAGGATCCTGCTTCGCGGCGGTGGTGACCTGGCGACTGGCGTTGCCGCCAGGCTGCATCGCACCGGCTTCCAGGTTGTCGTCTGCGAAATCGAACAGCCGCTGGCCGTACGGCGGTTGGTGGCGCTGGCCGAGGCCGTGTATGCCGGGCAGGTCCAGATTGAAGACTTGCCGGCCGTCAAGGTGGCCAACGCGGGTGCGGTCGTCGAAGCCTGGGCCAAGAGCCAGATACCGGTGTTGGTGGATCCAGCGGCCGCCAGCCGCCAAGCGCTCAATCCAGACGGCTTGGTGGATGGCCGCATGCGCAAGCAGCCGCCCGAATTGGGACGCGAGGCGGCGCCGATGGTCATCGGCCTGGGGCCGGGCTTCACCGCCGGCAAGGACTGTCACGCCGTGGTCGAGACAATGCGTGGCCACCATCTGGGCCGGGTGATTTGGGCCGGCCAGGCCCAGGCCGACACTGGCGTTCCCGATCCGGTCGGTGGCAAAGATCGGGACCGGGTGCTGCGGGCGCCGGCCACCGGCGTGCTGACCGCGGTTGCCGAGATTGGCCAGGCGGTCGAGCAAGGCGCCGCGCTGGCGACGGTCGATGGGCACCGGCTAGAGGCCCCCTTTGACGGTGTGCTGCGGGGCATCATCCATGATGGCGTGGCGGTCAAGGCCGGCATGAAAGTCGGTGACCTGGACCCGCGTCTCGAATCCGGCTACGCCTCCCAGATTTCGGACAAAGCCCTGGCCGTCGGTGGGGGCGTCCTGGAAGCGCTGCTGACCCGGCCGCAGATCCGGGCCAAACTGGCGGACTGAGTTGGAGCTGCGCAAGGCGCTGCGGCTGGTTGGAGGCACCGTCGTCAGCTTCGTGGGCGCCGGTGGCAAGACCAGCGCCATGCGCCGCTTGGTCCGTGAGCTGGCTGGCCACCGGCCGGTCCTCGTGACGACCACAACCCATCTGGCGACTCAAGAAGCGGATCTGGCTGCGACGCATCTGATCTGGCGGTTGGGTGATGATCTGGGCCAGGTTGTCGAGGCGGCCATCGAGCACGGGTCAGCGCTGGTTAGCGGCCGGCCCTTGGCTAATGACGAAGGCAAATTGGCTGGACTGCCGGTCGAGGCGATCGACGATCTCCATCACCTGCTGGCCGAGCGGGGTGGGGTGCTGCTTGTTGAAGCCGATGGTTCGCGCCAGCGGCCCCTTAAGGCGCCGGCAGAGCATGAGCCGGTTATTCCGCCGACAAGCGATCTGGTGGTGCCGGTCATCGGACTGCGGGCAATCGGCCAGTTGCTGGGGCCGGAGGTTGTCCATCGCCCCGAGCGCCTGGCGCAGGTGACGGACCTCGAGCTCGGCCAGCGGATTGACCCGGCACACCTGGTCCGCTTGCTGACCTCGACCGACGGCTCGCTGAAGGGGATCCCGCCGGCTGCTAGCGTACGTCCGCTGCTGATCGGCGGGTCCGACAGGTTGGAAGCGGCCCAAGAGGTTGCCCAGGGCGCCTTGGCCACGGAGCGTCTGGCCAGCGTGGTTTTGGCCCCGCCACAAGAGAACGGCGCTTGTCTGGCTTTTGGCCGGATTGCTGGAGTCGTGCTGGCCGCCGGCGGCGCCAGCCGGATGGGTTCGCTCAAACAGGCCGACAGCTGGCATGGTCAACCGCTTGTGGCCCGAGCGGTGTGGGCGGCCGCTGGGGCAGGCTTGGCACCGATCGTCGTTGTGCTGGGCGCCGAAGCCGACCGGGTGCGACAGCGGATCGGGACACGTGGCGTCGAAGTTGTGGTCAACGAGCGTTGGAATGAGGGGCAGAGCGGGTCGATGCGGGCTGGCCTGGCCGCCGCCGCCGAGCGCTGCGAGGGGGTCGTCTTTCTGTTGGCGGACATGCCCCTGGTTGATAGCGAGCTGATAAGCCGGCTGGTGGCGGCCCACCGGGCAACGTTGGCACCAATCGTCGCCCCCCGAGCCGCCAACAGATGGGGCAACCCGGTTTTGTTTGACAGGATTACATTCGAAGCGCTGGCGCAGGTCCAGGGTGACCGCGGCGGCCGGGCGGTGTTCGATCAATTCATGATCGAGCCGGTGCCCGCCGACGAGCGGGCCTTGCTTGACGTCGATACGGCCGAAGACTGGCAGGCGTTGGACTGAGCGGCGCCGCGTTGACCCTGCTGTCTGGCGGGTGCTATAATCGCGGAACGATGGTGCACAACCTCAAGCAGATAGGCAGCCAGCGGATTAACGCTAACGATAATCCAGTGCGGCGGAGGCAGGCGCAGCCGGCGCTGAGCTAGCGCGGTTCGCCAGGACTTCCGCCGCCCGGCTACGACAGAGCGGGCGGCTTTTTCTTTCCCCGGGAGGGGTCGATGTACAAGACACACACATGCGGCGAACTGCGTAAAGAACACATCGGCCAGCAAGTCACGCTGGCGGGATGGGTCAACCGGCGTCGCGATCACGGCGGAGTCACCTTCCTCGATGTGCGCGACCGCTGGGGGTTGACCCAGGTTGTGGCCAATCCGGAGCTGTCGGCCGATGCTCATCAGACGGCCGAAGACGTCCGCTCGGAATTTGTCGTCCAGGTGGAAGGGACGGTGCGCGCCCGGCCGGCTGGCAGCGCGAACCCGGATTTGCCGAGCGGGGAGATTGAAGTCGAGGCTCACCGGCTTGTAGTGCTCAACCCGGCCAAAACCACGCCGTTCGCCATCAACGATGAGAGCGAAGTCGATGAGATGGTCCGGTTGCGCTACCGCTACCTGGACCTACGGCGAGAACGCATGAAGGCCAATCTGGCATTGCGCCACAAAGTGGTCAAGTACATCCGTGATTACCTGGATGGCCAGGGGTTCCTCGAAGTCGAGACCCCCATCCTGTTCAAGACAACGCCGGAAGGCGCCCGCGATTACCTGGTCCCGTCGCGACTGTATGCCGGCGAATTCTATGCGCTGCCGCAATCGCCCCAGCAGCTCAAACAGCTGCTGATGGTGGCCGGCGTGGAGAAGTACTTCCAGATCGCCCGCTGTTTCCGGGATGAAGACCAGCGCGGCGATCGCCAACCCGAGTTCACCCAGCTCGATCTAGAGATGTCCTTCGTCCACCGCGAGGATGTGATGAAGGTGGCCGAGGAGCTTTTCACCTCATTGGTGGAACAGGTGACGCCAGCGCGCACGCTCTTGGCAACGCCCTGGCCGCGTCTCACGTACCAGCAAGCGATGGACCGCTTCGGCAAGGACAACCCCGATCTGCGCTTTGGGCTGGAATTGGCAGACGTATCAGCGGTCGTCGAGGGCAGTGGCTTCAAGGTATTTGACACGGTCCTGGCCAGCGGGGGCACGGTGCGTGGCCTCAACGCCAAGAGGTGCGCCAGCTACAGCCGGCGCGAGATCGACGAGCTGACCGAACTGGTCGCCTCCCATGGTGCCAAGGGTCTCGCCTATCTGGCGCTGGAAACAGGCGGCGAGCAGCGCTCGTCGTTCGGCAAGTTCCTGAGCGATGACATGCTGACCGCACTTATCGAGTCCATGCAAGCTGAGCCCGGTGACTTGCTGCTCTTCGTGGCCGATCAAGCGGCCATCGTCTACGAGGCCTTAGGACGCCTGCGCGAGCACCTGGGCGACCGGTTGGGATTGAAGGATCCCAACGTCCTGGCCTTCGCCTGGATCATCGATTTTCCGCTGTTCTTCTGGAGCGACGCGGAGGATCGCTGGGATCCGAGCCATCATCAGTTCACGGCTCCCCTGCCAGAGGACGTGCCACTGCTCGACAGCGATCCGGCCCGCGTGCGGGGTGCGCAATATGACATCGTACTCAACGGCTACGAGGTCGGCGGGGGCAGTATTCGTATCCACGAGCGCGGTCTGCAGGAGAAGGTCTTCGACTTGATCGGGCTCGACCCGCAGGTGGCGCAGGCGCGCTTTGGTCATATGCTGGAGGCCTTCGAATTCGGCACGCCGCCGCACGGTGGCATCGCACCCGGGATCGATCGCATCGCCATGATTCTGGCGCAAGAGCCCAACATCCGTGAGGTAATCGCCTTTCCCAAGAACCAGGCGGCGCGCGATGTGATGGCCAGCGCGCCATCGCCGGTGGATCCAGAACAATTGGATGAACTGCATATCGAGGTAGTGGAATCTTCAGAGACACCCGCCGCCGGCTGACCGCGATTTACAGGCTTCCCGCCGTCATGGTATAAAGGGTATGAACCCTGCTGTGTTCGTGATGTCCGCGAAACGGTTTGAGCCAACAGCTTTTCAAATGGATCTGAGCTTCGTCGGGTGACGCGTTAGGCTGCGGCCAAGGCGGAGCCCGCGGGTAAGATCCCACCTGCACTTGCAGGTTCAAAACCCAGCGGCACACGGCACGGCGGGGGCCTCGGTCTCCGACAGAGAGGCGGACAGGCTGTGCCTGTCCGTTTTGCTTTACAGTTGGCGTGGGCGCCGGTATCTGTCGGTTGGCCACATTTGTACACCGCCCCTTTGGCCCCTCAGCAGTCGGCAGGCCACCTCTTCTCCGAAGCAATGCGAACGGGTGTTGGCGAGGCGAGTCCGGCAATTCGGCGATGGCTTCAACTGTGACCAGCGCGGGGCACGAATGGGCGAGCGGGAGGGATTCGGGAGAGTCAAAGAGCACGGTTCGTATTATTCTTAGAGGCAGACTACAATAGGGCAGGGTCGGGAGGTTAGGCGCCGGCGAGACCGGCAGGATCCCGACACCGGCAGTTCTTTTCAAGTGCAAGGTCCGGGAGGAGTGGGGCCCGTTGAGGATGACCGACACCAGTCGGCGGTGGGCCGGGAGATTGATGACTGTGGACAGGCGAGACCTGGACACCTAACCGAGCTGCGCGAGTGGAAGCGAATCGGCGCGGCGCTGACGATGGAATTGATCTCAACGATACGAAACGACACCGCAAGTTTGGACGGGTTGGTACCTGCGGAAGGTGAAGGGAACGACATCGGCTCCAGATTATTGGAGCGATAGCCTACCGCGGCGTGCTGCATGACGAGGGCACGCTAGGCGGAGTCAAATCGAGGTTCGTCTGAGATCGCCCTATTCCAGGCGCGAGCCGCGACCGATTCGGTTGGTCGTGGCTCGTTGCTTTAAGGAGTAGACGGCGGTTTGCCGAAGATAACGGCGCTTCGCCCCCAAAAGAGAAACAGCCGGCGGGTGAATGTCTCGCTGGACGGGGAATTCGCCTTTGGCCTGGCCGCCAGCCTGCTGGGCAGTCTGCAGGTTGGCGATGAGCTGGTCCAAGACGAGATCCAGGCCCTGCAGCGCAAGGACTCGGTCGAAGCCGCTCGCCAACGAGCCGTGCGCCTGATCAGCCGGCGACCGCGCTCGGAACGAGAGCTGCGGCGCTACTTCGACCGGCACGAAGTCCCGCAAGAGGTTGCCGAGGCGGCCCTTGCTGAGCTGCGACAGACGTCCCTGGTCGATGACGAAGCATTTGCCGAAACCTGGGTCGAGAACCGGACCGCCTTCCGGCCGCGCGGCGAACTTGCTTTGCGAGCGGAACTCAAGGCGAAGGGCGTGCCCCGGCTGGCTATCGAAGCTGCACTGGAGGACTTCGCCGAGGAAGAGGCGATCTGGGCTGCCGGACGCAAGGCAGCCAGACGCTATCAGAACTTATCGAAAGATGATTTTCGTCAGCGGGTGGGCGCATATTTGGGGCGCCGTGGTTTCCGCTATCCCATGATTGCATCAGTCGTCGACGGCCTATGGCAATCGACGGCCGATGATGAAAGCGAGGTAGATCTGTGAGCACGGAATTGATGTTTCTCCTAGTCGGCGTGGCTTTGCTGTTGGGGGCCGGTGGCGGCTTCCTGTTCCATCGTTATCAAACCAATCGTGTCATTCAGGGCAAGCAGTCCGAAGCCCAACGGATCACCGAGCACGCGCAGGCGGAGGCCCGCGAGATCGAATTAAAGGCACGCGATGAGTCCCTGCGTATCCGTGACTCGTCCGAGGCCGAGGCCTCGCGGCGGCGGGAAGAACTCTCCCGCGAGGACGACCGCTTGCAGCGGCGCCGGCAAGAGCTTGACGACCGGCTTGAGCGGTTGGAGACGAGGGAGCAGGCGGTCAACAAGCGTCAGAGCACCCTTGACAAGCAAGCCAACGAGATTGAGCAGAAACAAGCCGAGGTAGTGCAGGAACTTGAACGCGTCTCACAAATGACGCGCGACGAAGCCAAAGCACAGCTTCTCGGTGAAGTGGAGAAGGAAGCGCGGGCCGACATGGTCCGCATCATTCGCCAGATCGAAGAGGAGGCCGAAGCCGAGGGTGAGCGCCGGGCGCGCGAGCTGGTGGCCGACGCTATCCAGCGGGTCGCATCTGACCATGTCTCCGCGGTGACCGTATCGGTTGTCCCACTGCCGTCCGATGATATGAAGGGCCGGATCATCGGGCGCAACGGGCGCAACATCCGCGCCTTCGAGCAAGAAGCGGGCGTTGATGTGATCGTGGACGATACGCCGGAGGCGGTCACCATCTCATGCTTCGACTCGGTGCGGCGCGAAATCGCACGCCGCTCGATGGAGAAGCTGGTGCTGGATGGGCGCATCCATCCAGCCCAAATCGAGAAAACGGTGCAGCAGGTGCGCGAAGAAGTCGATCAATTGATTGTCGAGGAAGGCGAGAACGCGGCCTACGAAGCCGGCGTGCACGGCCTGCATCCTGAGATCGTCAAGAAACTAGGGCGGCTCAAGTTCCGTACCTCCTACGGCCAGAACCAGCTGGCGCATGCGATCGAGTCAGCCCAGCTTGCCGGCGTGATTGCCGCCGAGCTGGGTGCCAATGTCGAATCGTCCAAGGCCGGCGGCCTGCTTCACGACCTGGGCAAGGCCATGGACCATGAAGTCGAGGGTACCCACGCCGCGCTGGGCGCCGAGTTCGCCCGGCGGCATGGCGTCGCCGCCAACATTGTCAATATGATCGCCTCTCATCACCATGAAGTCGAACAAGAATCGGTGGAGGCAGTGATTGTTGAGTCGGCCGATGCCATCAGCGGCGCCCGGCCCGGGGCCCGCCGCGAGAGTCTGGAGGACTACCTCAAGCGGGTGCGGGCGCTGGAGGACACGGCCAACGATTTCCAGGGCGTGGTGGAAAGCTATGCGCTGCAGGCGGGCCGAGAGATCCGGGTGATCGTCAAGCCCGAAGACATCGACGACCTGGAAGCGACCCGCCTGGCGCGCAACATCGCCAAGAAGATCGAAGAGGGTATGCAGTATCCCGGTCAGATCAAGGTGACCGTGATCCGTGAGACCCGCGCGGTCGATTACGCCAAGTAGGGGCGGCTGCGCCTGCGTCGATCCGTCCCTACACCAGGGATGAATTGAACAGTCCCTGACTCTGTTGAAGTGCGATGTGGGGACAGACCCTACGTCCCCTTTGACAGGCTCAGGGAGGCTCGCTTTCTTGGACGTAGGCGTCCCTGGGTAACGGCCCCTGCGTGTCTCAAACGATCCGCCGGCCCAACTGGACTGGCGGCTTTGTTTGCTAGGTCGTTTGGTTTACGGGTGGGGTTTGGGTTGGCCGTACAGGTACCAGTTGGCCCGCTCATCGTACAGGGTGGCCAACCGTGGATGCCACGTGAAGGGACCGACCATAAACCGGCCGCGCAGGCGGCTGTCCAGGGCCGTCAGCTGGTCGTTGAGGTTCTCGAGTCGCTCGCCGTCAGACACAAGGTCCTGAAGCCGGGACAACAACACGCGGTGGCGGACGTCGGTAGCATAGGATTCGGGGGCACCGGCCACACTGGCCAGCTCATCCAGGTACGCTTTCCATAAGTTCAGGCGTTGGTCGAGTTCCTTCCAGGCCTTTTCCTCGAGGTTGGCCGGACGCTCGGCCTGCATGGATTCGTACGTCTCGGCCAGCGCAGCGAAGTCCCGCACCTGCTCGGGGGACATCTCTTCCGCCTGTACCCGCAGGTCATCGAGCGTCAGAATAAGTTGACCCAGGCTAAGTCGGGCAAGACGCCGGCCGCCGGGCCCGCTGCCCAACGGCCAGAAGGTCTGCTCCGAGCGCAGAAAGTTGGGCAATTGATCAACCATGGCCTTGGCTTGCGCCAGCGAGAAGGCGAGCGAATCCATCTTGCTCATTGCTCCAGTGCGTGTTGGATGGCGTCCAGCAGCTCGCCGCGGGTAGCGGGCTTGGTCAGGTAGTCAGAGGCGCCCATGTCTTGGCCGGTCTGTCGGTCCTCGTCCTGCTTGCGGGCCGTCAGGAAGACGACCGGGGGCACTTCGACCCCCTGATTGCGCAGTTGTTGTAGGACGTCGAAGCCGGAGATATCGGGCATCATGATATCGAGCAGCACGACATCATAGGTCCCGTTCTGAATCATCTGGATGGCGGAGGTGCCATCCGGCGCCTGATGGACGGTGAAGCCGGCGGTCTCGAGGGTCAGGCGAATCAGATCGACGGTGTCAGGCTCGTCATCAACTACCAAGACACTGCCATTGGGGCTGAGGTTGATTGGGTTGGTCGACACGGGCACTTTCCTCCCGTTGTTCTCGGATTTGCTCGTCCCCTGGGATGTCTGTCAGAGCATCAAACGAAGCGGGGACTCGATCATTTGCCGAAAGACCTCCAGCCAGCGGGCGGCTTCGGCCCCGTCGGTCACACGATGATCGGCCGAGATGGTCACCTTGAGCCGCTGGCCGATGCGCACTTGCTCGTCTTCGACCACCGGCACCTTGCGCACGCTGCCGGTCGCCAGGATGGCGGCCTCGGGCGGGTTGATGATGGCGATGAAATGGTCGACGCCGAACATGCCCAGGTTGGATACGGTGAAGGTTGAGCCTTCGACATCGTCTGGCCGCACCTTGCCCTGGCGGGCTCGCTCGGCCATCGTGCGCGACTCCTGGGAGATGGAGGCGATCGGTTTCTGGTCGGCCTCGCGCACGACCACAGTCAGCAAGCCGCCTTCGACGGCGACGGCGATGCCGACATTGATGCCGCCATGGCGCACGATTTGGTCGCCTTCGAGCGAGGCATTCAGGTTGGGGAACTGGCGCAGCGCCAGGGCGGCCGCTTTGACGATGAAATCGTTGACCGACAGCTTTTGGTCATCGGGCAACAGTTCGTTGGCCTGCCGGCGCAAATCCATCAGCGGGCCGGCATCGACCTCGGTTGTGACGTAGAAATGCGGCAGTTCCTGCTTGGCCATCGTCATGCGGCGTCCGATGGCGGCCCGCAGCCGGCTGACGTCGACCCGCTCCGTTTGCCGCGGCTCGGTCGATAACTGCAAGCCGCTGAACGCGGCGCCGGCCGGCGCCCGGCTGGGTCCCGCCTCGATGGCGGCTTCGACATCCTTCTTGACAATTCGGCCGCCGGGCCCGCTGCCTGCAACTTGGTTCAGATTGAGGCCCTTTTCCTCGGCCAGACGCCGGGCAACCGGTGACGCCTTAACGCCGCCGGGATAGCCGTTGCCGGAAGGTTCGGGCTCAGACGATGGAGCTTGTTTGGCCGGGGCTGGCTCGGCCGAGGCCTCGGCTGGTCTCGGCTCCTTGGCTGGTTGCGCCTCGGCTTCGGCGCTTTCCTCGCTGGCGCCACCGGTCAGGGCGTCAACGTCGACTTCTTCACCCGACTCGCCGACTACAGCGATCGGCTTGCCGATCGGCAGGACGGCGCCTTCTTCGGCCAGAAGCTTGAGAATTGTGCCGCTGGCCTGGGATTCGACTTCTACGGTTGCCTTGTCCGTTTCGATCTCGGCCAGCACCTCGCCGCGTTCGATCCGGTCACCCTCGCTCTTGACCCAGCGGACCAGGGTGCCCTCGGCCATGTCGAAGCCCAGCTTGGGCATGTTTATGACTTCAGCCATCAGACAACTCCCTTGACGGCCTCGATAACGTCCTCGACTTGCGGCAATGCCATCTGCTCCAGCGTCCGGTTGTAAGGCAACGGCACTTCGCGCTGGGCAACCCGGCGGATAGGGGTGTCGATGTAGTCGAAGGCCTCCTCGTACAGGCGGGCGGCCACCTCGGCGCCAACACCGTAGGAGCGCCAGCCCTCTTCGACCACGACCGCCCGGTTGGTGCGTTTGAACGAGTCGATCACCGGCCCCATATCCAATGGCCGCAGTGAGCGCAGGTCGACGATCTCGGCCTCGATGCCATCCTTGGCCAGCTCGTCAGCCGCCTGCAAGCAGGACTGGACCATCTTAGAGTAGGTGATCAGGGTGACAGCGTCGCCTTCACGCTGGACCTTAGACACGCCGATCGGCTCGGTGTATTCCTCGTCCGGCACCTCGCCGCGCACCTGGTACAGCGTGGCGTTTTCGATGAACATGACCGGATCGTCGGTGCGAATGGCCGTCTTCAGCAAACCTTTGGCATCGTGTGGAGTACCCGGGGCGACGACCTTGAGGCCGGGGAAGTGGGCAAAGATGACGTCCGGCGTCTGCGAGTGGGTGGCGGCCAGTTGTCGGCCACCGCCGCCGACCGCCCGGATCACAATTGGCACCGTGAATTGGCCGCCAAACATGCTGTGCAGCTTGGCCGATTGGTTGACGATCTGGTCCATGGCGACGAAGGCAAAGTTGATCGTCATGAGCTCGGCAATTGGGCGCAGGCCGACCATGGCCGCACCGTTGGCCGCACCAATGATGACGGCTTCGGCGATGGGCGTGTCGCGCACGCGCTCGGGACCAAAGTGATCGTAAAAGCCCTTGGTAACGGCATAGGTGCCGCCCCAAACACCGACTTCCTCGCCCATGATGAAGACGCGCTCGTCGCGTTCCATTTCCTCCCACAGGGCCTGGGAGATTGCCTCGCGCATGGTTATCTGAGCCATTGTTCGTCCCTGTTAGGCTCGACGTAGACCGAGGATACTAGATCATCCCAGGTCGGCTCTTCACTCGACTCGGCAAACTCGACGGCCTCATCGACCTCGGTTTGGACCTGTCGTTCAATCTTGTCGAGCTCGTTTTCCTTGACCTTCTCTTTTTCAACCAGATGGGTTCGGAAGACCCCGATCGGGTCGTTGGCTTCCCACTCGCCGACCTCATCCTTGGTGCGGTAGCGTTCGGGGTCGCCCATCGAGTGCCCTTCAAAACGGTAAGCGACGACTTCGAGGAAGTAGGGGCCTTCCTTGCGCACGTGTTCGAGCGCCTTGGAGGCCGCTTGGTAGACCTCGAGAACGTTCATGCCGTCGATCTGGCTGTGGGGCATGCCATAGGCTTCGGCCTTTTGGTGGATCTCGGAGACAGCCGAGGCCCGTTCGACGGCGGTGCCCATGCCGTACTTGTTGTTTTCACAAACCCACAGGACGGGCAGGTCCCAGACGCCGGCCAGGTTAAGCGCTTCGTGGAAGAAACCGATGTTGGTGGCACCATCACCGAACAGGCAAATGGTGACACTGTCGTTTTTCTGGTATTGGTCGGCCAGACCCATGCCGGCGGCGAACAACAGGTGTGAGCCGACGATGGCATGGCCGCCCCAGTAATTCTTGTCGGTGTCGGCCATGTGCATCGAGCCGCCAAAGCCAAGCGAGGTGCCGGTTCGTTTGCCAAGCAGCTCGGCCATCACCCGGTTGGCGTCGATCCCGCTGGAAATGGCTACGCCGTGGTCGCGGTAGGCCGTAATCAGGCGGTCCTGTGGCTGGCGGGCGGCGCCGATGCCGGTGCTGATCGCTTCCTGGCCGATATATAGGTGAAGGAACCCACCAATCTTGCCTTGCTGGTACAGCTCGGCGGCGCGCTGCTCGATGCGGCGGATGAGCACCATCTCGTGGTACATCCGCAGCAGCTCCTTACGCTCCATGAGCGTCTCCTCCTTGAGCACTGCGATTGTGCCCCTCGTGTGAAAACCCGATCGGGAGGCAAGCGTTGCGGCGTTACATAATGACGTTCCTCCGTTGGAGGAACGCTGCGATTATATCAGACCACCCTGAGCGGCCCCGTCAGCCGCCGGCGGCCAGCCAGCCCAGTGCCTGCAGGTCGAACTCGGCAAGGGCCAGGTTCACCTCCGCCGGCAGCGGCAGCTCGAGCACAAAGGGGACCATCTGGCCGGCTGGCAGATCGGACGCCGCCGTCAGCCAGGCGGCGGCCAGCAGTTCACCTTCGGTATTGCGCACGGCGGCGAACAGCGTCGGGTCACGCGCCCCAATCGTGCCCGCATTGGTCACGTCGCCGCGCAAGAAGACCGAGCCGCCAAGCTGCTCGAACGAGTTGATGACTGCGGTCAGGCTGGCGATCCCAGTCAACTCGTTTGCCGGCAGGGGTTCGATGGTGGTCTCCACCGCTAGTGTGGTCTCCGGATCGCCGTCGGGAAGCCCTTCCAGGCGCAGGCCGAAGGCGCGCGTTTCATCCGGGCGGAGCGGAATGGGGCTGGCCAGCGCAACGACGCGGGCCAGCCGGCCGCTCTGCCGGACCGTCAGCAGCAGGCGAATCGGCAGCGACTGGCTGCCCTGGTTGACCAGCGTACCGGCCAGCACGGCGTTGCCCTGCGCATCAATGCCGACTCCGGGATCAAGCTCGACTTCGACCTGCGGCGCCGGCGGCAAAGGACCACTGCGGCCGACAGCGTAGGCGATCAACTGGTTCAAGGCGGCCGCACCAGGCAGGGTTGCCTCGAAGGCATGTTCGTCGCCGGGCGTCAGCCAACGTGCAGCGGTCGGGGATTCAGAGAGAGCAACCAGTTCGTCCTGTTCGAACACGGCCAGGCTCAACCCAGCCAATTCGGCACCGCGGCTGCCCTCGGCCGCGATCGTCCCCAACACGCGGCTGCCGCCGCCCGGCATCTGATGGACCGCCGCCAGGTTGACGGTCAGCGGCACGTGGGTCGACGTGACCGGCTGGTAGCTCGCAATCTCCAGTGCCGCCGATTCCGCGGCTGTGCCAGCGGGGAACGAGACGAAGAACGGTGACGTTTGGCCGGCCGGGAGCAGAGTCAGCTCGGTCGTCGCCGGTCGCTTGGCCAGAACCTGGCCCTGCGGGCCAACAAGTTGAATGGAAAGGTTGAGCGCCTCGACGGTTGTCTCCGAGCGGTTCGTGAGCAGACCCAGCGCCTGCCAACCGCCGCCGGCGGTCTGCCTCAGGTTGGGGCCTTGGATTTCGGCGGCCAGCGTTGGGGTCGGTACGACCGTGGCTGGTCGGGTCGAGGCGCCGGTTGCGGTCGCCTGCGGGCCGGCCGGGGGAACGGCGCAACTGGCGGCCAGCAGCACGATCGGCAGCAGCGGCATGAGCCGGACCCGGGAAAGCGGCATGGCCCCCATGGTACCCGAATGGGCAGCATGGGGGCCATCACCAAGTTGAGGAGAGAGAGTCTCCGAGTCTGTTAGGCGGGCTCGACCTGCGGCAGCGCCCCCATCGCCGCTTCGACTTCCTCGGCCGGGTACTCGAAGTGCGTCAGTTCACCCTTGAGGAACTGGTCGTAGGCGGCCAGGTCGAAGTAGCCGTGGCCCGACAGGTTGAAGGCGATCACCTTTTGCTCACCGGATTCACGCGCCAGCAAGGCCTCATCGATGGCCACCCTAACGGCGTGGGCGGTCTCCGGCGCCACCAGGATGCCTTCGGCCCGGGCGAACTGCAGCGCGGCCTCGAAGGTCTCGACCTGGCCGACGGCGCGGGCCTCGATGTCGCCGTGGTCGTACAGCGCGCAGATGTGCGGCGCCATGCCATGGTAGCGCAGGCCGCCGGCGTGAATGCCGGCCGGGATAAAGGTGTGGCCCAGCGTGTGCATCTTGACGATCGGCGCCATACGGGCGGTGTCACCATAGTCAAAGGTGTACAGCCCCTTGGTCAACGTCGGGCAGGCGGTCGGTTCGACGGCCACAATCCGGCTGTCGGCCTCGCCAGCCAGGTTGCGTTGCAGGAAGGGGAAGGCGAAGCCGGCGAAGTTGCTGCCGCCGCCGACGCAGCCGATCAGGATGTCGGGGTACTCACCCGCCAGTTCGAACTGCTTGAGGCTTTCCAAGCCGATGATCGTCTGGTGCATCAGCACCGGTCCCAGCACCGAGCCGAGCGAGTACTTGTACTGGCCGTTGGAAGTAGCGGCAACCTCGACCGCTTCGGAAATGGCGATGCCCAGAGAGCCGGGGTGGTCGGGATTCTGCTGGTACAAGCTGGCGCCGTACTGGGTTTCGTTGGATGGGCTGGCGCTGACCTCGGCGCCGTAGCTCTCCATGATGACCCGGCGGTAGGGCTTTTGCTGGTACGAGACCCGCACCATGAACACCTTGCAGTCCAGGTTGAAGAAGTTGCAGGCCATCGCCAGCGCCGAACCCCACTGACCGGCGCCGGTCTCGGTGCTGAAGCCGGCCACGCCTTCCTGGCTGGCGTAGTAGGCCTGGGCTACCGCCGTGTTCGGCTTGTGGGAGCCGACCGGCGACACCCCCTCGTACTTGTAGTAGATGTGGGCCGGCGTATCGAGCGCCTGCTCGAGCCGGTGCGCCCGGTAGAGCGGGCTCGGCCGCCACAACCGGTAGATATCCATCACCGGCCCAGGGATCGAAATGAAGCGCTCAGTGCTGACCGCCTGCATCACGAATTCCTGTGGGAAAAGCGCCATCAGGAAATCGGGCGTGACCGGCTCCTGGGTCTGGGGGTGGAGCACCGGGCCCGGATCGGCCGGCATGTCGGGGTTGATGTTGTACCAGGCGTCGGGCATGTCCTTTTCGGGCAGGACGAACTTCGTAGTCTGGCTCATGGTTACCTCCTGGTGCACGGTTGCCGGCGCGTGAGGGCCGGCGGCGATGCGGGCGCAGAAACACAAAACGCCCGCCCTCGGTCGAGGACGGGCGCTGTCGCCCGCGGTGCCACCTCGGTTAGGCCTGGCGATTAACCACAAAACCCGCCGGTGATGCGACGGGTTTGGAAGGGCCAGCCTCACTCGGTAGAGTACGGCCGCAAGCGGCGATACCCTTCGCCCTGGTAACGGTGGCGTCTCCGGCTCGGACTACTTGCTCGGATCGGGCTTGAGCTTTCGGCCGGCGGCTCGAGGGCCCATTCGGCGCTGGCGCTCGGGCGGGGTTCCCACTGGTTCCCGCTCACTAGGCCGCCGCTTCAGCGCGTACTACTCCCTGTCACAGCCGTTGGTTTATCGGTTGTTGACGGAGTATAGAGGTTGAAGCCAGTGGCTGTCAACCCCGAGCTCATTTGCCGCCAAGACCGGCGGGTGTAGACTGGCCGTCATCGCACTTCCAGCGCACTCCAGGAGGAAGAGGATGACGACCGCCGCCGCCCCTGTCCACCAGGTCTCGGAAGCCACCTATCGCCGCCGGATCTGGGCCTGGACGATGTACGACTGGGCCAACTCGGCTTTCGCCACCACCATCCTGGCGGCGGTGCTCCCCATCTATTACAGCCAGGTCGCTGGATCCACGCTGCCCAGCCCGGCGGTGGCTACCGCCTATTGGAGCGCCGGCATCAGCATCAGCCTGCTGATTGCCGCTATCCTTTCGCCGATTCTGGGCACAATCTCCGACGTCAAGCGCGGCAAGAAACCGTTTCTGTCCGTTTTTGTTGGGTTGGGTGTTGTCGGCACCGGGCTGCTGGTGCTGGTGGACACCGGAGACTGGCTGCTGGCGTCGATCCTGTTCATCGTCGGTCGGGTTGGCTTTACCGCCGCCAATGTGTTTTATGATGCCCTCTTGCCGCATGTGGCCCGCGAAGAAGACCGCGACGCAGTCTCAACCCGCGGCTACGCCATGGGCTACCTCGGCGGCGGCCTGCTGCTGGCGGTCAACGTAGCCATGATCCAGCTGTTGCCCGGGACCTGGGGGCCGCGGCTCTCGTTCCTGAGTGTGGCCATCTGGTGGGCGCTGTTCTCGATTCCGATCCTGCGTATCGTGCCCGAGCCGCCGGCGGCCGAGGCCCGCCTGGCACCCGGCCAGAGCGTGCTGCGCGTCAGCTTTGCACGGCTGCGGGATACGCTGCGCGACATCAGCCAGTACCGGCAACTTTTCAAGTTCCTGCTGGCCTTCCTGATCTACAACGACGGCATTGGCACGATCATTTCCGTCGCCGCCATCTACGGGGCCGAGCTGGGCTTTGGCACGCTCGAACTGGTACTGGCGCTGCTGCTGGTGCAGTTTGTCGGCATCCCCTACAGCCTGATCTTTGGCCGGCTGCCGACCGGGGCCGACAAACGCCGCGGGTTCTACCTGGCCTTCGTGCTGTTCAATCTGGTGGCGCTGCCGCTGGTTGGGTTGGGCGGCGGGGCTTTGCTGCCGGCCGAGGTCACCGGCGCCGGGGTTGAGCGGCAGAGCAACCTGCTTGTGATCCTGGCCAGCGTGGCCGGCCTGGAGCTGGGGCTGCTCGGCCTGGCCTACGTCGTTGGCCGCCCGTTATTCACGTCGCTGGCTGCCCGCATCGACACCAAACGCAGCATCCTGATCGGCCTGTCCTTTTATGCGGTCATCGCCGTCTGGGGGTTCTTCCTGAATTCGGTCTGGGAGTTTTGGTTCCTGGCCTGGATGGTGGCGGTGGTGCAGGGCGGCAGCCAGGCGCTGAGCCGCAGCCTGTACGCCAGCATGTCACCCGCCAGCAAGAGCGGCGAGTTTTTCGGCCTGTTCGGCATCATGGAGAAGTTTTCGGCCTTCACCGGGCCGCTGGTGTTTGCGGCGGCGGTCGGCATTTTCGGCCGCAGCCAGCCAGCGGTGCTCAGCCTGGTGTTGTTCTTCATCATCGGTGGCTGGCTGCTGATGCGGGTTGATGTGGACGAAGGTCGGCGCATCGCACGGCAGGAGGATCAGGAGGTGTTTTCTGCCGGAGGCGCGTAGGTCAGACCGCAGACGGCGGACGGCCGACCGCCAGGGGGGGAACCAAGACCATAGACGATGGGCGGTCGTGCGCCTTGACCCTTGAACGGACGGTCACTGTCATGCCAAGGCATGGTCCATGGTCCATCGTCCGTCGTCTCGCGGTCTGCGGTCCGCTGTCAGCGGTCATCCCGCTAATAGATCGGTTGGGAACTATCGACATCGCGAGCCCAGGCGTTGATGCCGCCGCGCAGGTTCTTCAGCTTGCGGAAACCGGCGCCCGCCAGCAGCTCGAGCGCCCGGGCCGAGCGGCTGCCGGACTTGCAGAACAACACGATCTCCTGGGCGCTGTCCAGTTCGTGCATGCGGCCGGCCAGTTGGCCCAGCGGGATGAGTTCGGCGCCCTGGATCTGGGAAATGCGCAGCTCGTGTGGTTCGCGCACGTCGATCAGCCGCACGCCGCCGTTCTGAAGTTGATCGGCCAGTTCCTCGGGCTCGATCTCCCAGGCGGCGTCAAGTTCGCCCTCCGACCGATCGTGACTAGGCACGCCGCAGAAGGCCTCGTAGTCGATCAGCTCGGTGACCTCGGGATTGGGTGAGCAGACCTTGCACTCGGGGTTCTTGCGCAGTTTGACCCGGTCGAAGCTCATGGCCAGTGCGTCGTACAGCATTAACTCGCCAATCAATGGCTCGCCAATGCCGAGCAGCAGCTTGAGGGCCTCGGTGGCCTGCAGCGTGCCGATGGTCCCCGGCAGCACGCCAAAGACGCCGCCCTCGGCGCAGGATGGCACCAGGCCCGGCGGCGGCGGCTCGGGGAACAAACAGCGGTAACACGGACCGCGCTCGGCCCAGAAGACACTGACCTGGCCCTCGAAGCGGAAAATGGATCCGTAGACGTTGGGCTTGCCGGTCATGACGCACACGTCGTTGACCAGGTAGCGGGTCGGGAAGTTGTCGGTGCCGTCGACGATCAGGTCGTACGGCTCGGCGATGCGCAAGGCATTGTCCGAGGTAAACGGCTCGTCGTAGACATCCACCTGGATGCTCGGGTTGATGTCGAGCAGGCGGTCTCGGGCGGACACGACTTTGCGCTGGCCCAGGCCGGCGGTGCCGTGGATGATCTGGCGCTGCAGGTTGGTAAAGTCGACCTCGTCGTAGTCAACCAGGCCAAGGCGGCCGACGCCGGCTGCCGCCAGGTACATGGCGACCGGCGATCCCAGGCCGCCGGTGCCGATGACCAACACCGAGCTGGCCTTCAGCTTCTGCTGTCCCTCCAGCCCGACTTCGGGCATCAGCAAGTGGCGCGAATAGCGCAGAATCTCGTTGTGGGATAGGGGCATCCCTGGTGGCTTCTCCATCAATTCGTACCTCCTTGGCTGCGGCCAACGGCGGTTGCCGCGGTGGCGGCCGGCTCCGTCTGGCCGGCATTGGCCGGCGCTGGCTCGCCTATGGCGGCCAGTTGTTGCGCCAATCGGGCGGTGCCGGCCACGCCGTGGTTCACGCCGCGCGGCCGGCCGTCACGATCGAGGATAAAGGTTGTTGGTACCGTCAGCACGCCCCAGGCATCGGCCAAGGTGGGCTCGGCCAAGGCATCGATCTCGATAACCTGCAGTCGCTGACCATATCGTTCCCGAAGCCGGCTCAAGGCCGGCCGTTGCGTCGTTCGACAGGGCACACAGCCGGGCGCAGTGAAGTAGACAACCGCCGGCCGGCCCGGCACCAGGTCGTGCATGCGGCTCGCCTGTCCGGCCCGGCGCCGCAGCCAAACAGCGTTGGCAAGGCGCCAGCCAAGCAGGGCCAGCCCGATGATGGCCGCCGTCCACAGCAAGCGTTCAACCATTGTCGGCCGATTCCTTGGGCCGCATGCCAGGCAGGCCGCCCGCCGGCGGCGCCTGGCTAAAGCCCGGCAGGCCCAGCCGGTTGAACCAATAGTACACGGCGCAGCCAACGCAAAAGCCGACGAACAGATTAAGCGCAGCCAGGGCCACCACCAGCCAGCTCAGCAACCAGCCCAATCCGGGAAGGCCGGCGAAGAAGCCGGCGGTCGACAGGACGAGGAAGACGCCGCCGAGCGTCTGGGCGAAACGGTGCGGTGCGGCGTTGTCGGCCA
>DASWJQ010000096.1:0-4574 GCA_036397095.1 Anaerolineales bacterium | reverse complement strand
GGCGGTATAGACCTTGGCCTTCTCCTCGGCCCGCAGGATCTCTTGAATGACTAGCTTGAATGTCGTGTTCAAGTAGTCGGCCCACAGCGCGAACCTGAGGAATGTGGAAATGTCTCCTGTGCCAGGCAGCACCAGCACATTGCGCCCCAAGAGCGTATCCACCAGGAGCAATACAACGAACGGCACGGCCACCGTGAACAGCCATGCAGTCGCTTGAAACGACCGCTGCTCCCGTGTGTCTTGCAGTGCGAAGTGGAAGTGGAACACAGCGGCCTTGAGGCCAAAACCTAGGAAAAGCGCGACCGGTGCAGAGATTGCTGTGACGATGGCCAGGATGCCGTAGTCGCTGGTGGAGAGGCTGTTGGCATAAGCCAGCGCCAAGATGAGCGACAGCCCTTTGAGGGCAACATCACCCAGGGCATAGGTCAATCCAAGCCTAAGGGTGCTCAACGAGTGGATCCCAAGTGATGAGTTTCTATGATTTGGACTCCTGACCAGCAGTGCGACCCGCTCATCCGGGGCCTGGTCTCGCTGGGCTCAGCCGAGCTGAACCGGCTACGAATCGACGGCAGGTCCACGCTGATGCGTTTGCTGCTTCCCCTCCAACGGATGGCATGGAGGATGTTGTTATTGGTAGGAAGGCTCAATGCGCCACCACCGGCGGAAGACGTCAACAAGCCCCAGGAAGGCTCCCTTGATGGCATGGCCATCTCCACGCAGGGAATGCAGGATGAAGTAGCCGAGAATAGACCAGGCAAAGGCTGCCAAACGGAAGGGGTATCCCGGGAAGATGTTCTTGAAGAACAGATAGCCGTGGTGCCGCACAAACATGCGCGCCCGGTCTCCAGCAACTTTGCCCCGTGGTGCTTTAAATGGATGGTGCAGAATCGCTGCCGGTTCAAAGAAGAGCCGGGCTTCTCTGGAGATCCGCCAGGAGAAATCCAAGTCTTCCATGTAACTGTAGCCAACCAGCTTCTCGTCGAATGCGTGCCTTTCCAGAATCGATTTGCGCAGAGCCATGAAACCGCCGCTGAGGACCTCGGTCGAGGCAAACCTGTCCCTCCCATGCAGGAATGAGGCAAGCCCGGATGGGAGAAAGCGACCCGATCCGAAGTTGTGGGTTAGCTGAAAGAACCTGCGAAATAGGTTCAGGAGTGGCCGGTTTATTGCTGGTTCGACCGTGCCCATGCCACCATCAAACTCTGGATGATTCTCAAAGACGGTCATGAGCCTTTCAATCGTTTCCGCATCAGGGGTACCGTCATCGTCGAGGAACAGCACTATGTCAGCTGTCGCCAGTCGCGCACCGACATTCTTTTGCCGGGTCAGCCCCGGCTCGGTGTGGACGATAACGAGGGTGGTCCCCTGTGATAACCACGCGGATACTTCCTCCACCGCCGGGGGTGATTCCCCGATCGGAGAATCACTCCCATCCACCACGACAACCTGTTCTGGTAAGCGGGTTTGTCTGCGCAGTCGTTCCAGGAGCGAAAATACCTCCATCGATCGATTTCTTGTGCAGATAACGACCGAGCAGGCCAGCTTCTTCATCATGCCGCCGCCACCCTCTTGCGTTTCGAAGGTTTGATCAGCTCCTCTGTTAAGTTCTCTCGCCAACGAATGTCAGACTCACTCTCAATCCGGATTCAATACGCACCCGTGCCAGAAAGTACGACAACGAACGTGCGGATGATGATGACCAGGTCGAGCCAGATGGACCAGTTGCGGACATAATATGAATCCAAGCGGACGCGAACCGGATAGCTGACCATCGAACGGCCGCTCACCTGCCAGAGGCCCGTCAATCCGGGAAGCACCTGCGTATAGAGCTGAAAGGCTTCTCCGTACTTTTCGATCTCGTGGGCTACGATCGGCCGTGGCCCGACCAGGCTCATCTCACCTCTAAGTATGTTCCAAATCTGGGGAAGTTCATCCATGCTCAGCCGGCGCAGAAGGCGGCCGATGGGTGTCAACCTCGGGTCGTTCAGGAGTTTCTGGCTTGCTGCCCATTCAGCTTGCAGCTGCTGGTCCCCCGCCAACGCACGGGCAAGCACCTCGTCTGCGTCTCGGACCATCGTCCTAAACTTCCAAGCCACAAACGATTGGCCATCTTTTCCGATTCGCCGGTGGCCAAACATGACAGAACCCTGCCGCTCGAGGGCAAGTGCTAGGCCAATGACGAACATGATCGGTGCCGCCAGCACCGCAAGTATCAATGTGACCAGCAGATCAAGGATCCGTTTGAAAACCTGATTCCGCCGGAGCAGCAGGTTCTTGCGCACTTCGAGCGTCAGCGTGCCTTCAATATTACGGATATCGGTTTCGGCGGTTGACATTCCCGATAGATCCGGGATTACGTAGACATGCCGGAACCGCGCCCCAAAATAGTCAGTGATGCGAACCAGCTCGGCATTGGGCAGATCGGGGCGGACGATCAAAACCGTGTCGATCCGTCGCTCATCCGCCCACTGCTGGGCGTGTTCAATCTCGCCAGCAACGGGCACGCCGTCCATCTGATCAGGGGAACGGCCATTGTCGTCTGTGAATACAGCAACCGGATCAAGCGCCATGAAGCGCTTCCGACGCAACGCAGCAATCACCTCTTGGGCAGGGCCGGCTTCGCCAACGATCACAGTGGGCCGGCCAAGGTGAAGCGACCTGAATAGGTGCTTGATGCCGGCATGATGAAGCGGAACCAATATCAAACAGAGCATCCACCAACCTGCGAGGATGGGGCGAGAAAACTCGGGCCCGGTTTGGGTGAGAAAGGTGGAAGCAATTACCAGCAGACTTGCAATCGTTGTTCCCTCGAGAATCCTGCGTAGTTCCTCCTCGGGCTCCAACCACGCCCCGAGATAGAGCCCCCCACGCCAGAAGATTAGGGGCCACAAAATGACGATTGGCCAGTAGCCGAGGAAGAAGCCGAGCTCCGGACGCAGCGGCGAGAAGAAGAGGCCCTGCTCACCCAAGAATCGGCGCAGGACGAAGGCTGCCAAGAAGCTCACAACCACAGCCCAGAGATGCCCGCCGATGAGCAGCGCGGTAAGCATCAGATTGGATAGCCTGTAGCGGCGCCAGTGCGCAGCCGAATCGCCTTTGGCTGGGGCCAAGCTGTCTCGCTTCATTCAGATCCGCCCTTGCGGGTGTGGACGAGGCAATGCTGGACAATGTGCAAATCCCCGCCTGTCTCCGGGACGCATTGGCGCCAGCAGCACACCGACACACTGACCATTCGATCAGACACCGGTGCGACCGCCAAATGGGTCCCTTCCGCCAGTTCGCTGCCAGACAGCGAACTGCTCGGCGAAACGACCCATGAGCTCCTCCCGCAGCGCGTACTCGCTCACGTACTCTCGACCGCGTTTCCCAAGAGCAGCGCGGCGCGCCGGGTCCGCCAAGAGATGACGCACACCATTTGCGATCGAATGCGGATCACCCGACCGAACTAGTTCTGCGCAGCCAATCGACCTGAGAAGGTCTTCCGGCACTCCGGCCCCACCCGAAACAATCGGCTTGCCAGTCGCCATATACTCAACAATCTTGGCCGCCAAGACTGCTTGAGAGAGCGTCGGCGTGTCCAACGTATGATTGAACAATATCGTGGCATCCCGGTAGTACTGGACAATCCGTTCTTGATCGACACTGTAGCCTTGAAGCTTAAGATTGCCTGGGTCTTGAGTTCTCAGCCGCGCTTCAATCGCAGGCCGCATGGGTCCATCACCGACGATAACAAAATCCGCTTCCGGAACAAGGGGCGCCACCTGTGTGAGCACTTCAACGCCATGATTGCGGCCGAGCAGACCTAAATACAGGACGACGGGTCTCGCTTGTGTGTGCGCTTCTGCTGACTCAAATTGGTCGAAAAACGCCCTGGAGACGCCATTCGGTAAGACAACAATATTGCTGGATTCTACGGCGTAATCGGCCGCCAACATCGTTCCGGCGCCTTGATTCGTCACAATCACAAGGGAGGCGGCTCGCAGTAGCCATCCCATGACCAGCTCGATCCCCCGGCCAATAATCCGCTCCGCCCGCCCTGCCCTGCCTGTTTCAGCGATATAGCGCCATGTCAGATCTCGCAGGTCCCATATGAAGTGCCGGCGGCGCAGGACGCAAACCAGGAACATACACGGCGCCAGAAACATGCTTGGGGTGGAGACGATGGCGGTCTGCCAAGACATCCTGAGTGCGGCCCAGGCGATGCGCACTGCCATACCGATCTCGGCCAGACCCCGGCTGGAGTGAGAGGCGCGATATGGGTCAAAGCGGAACAACCTTTTGATGCGGAACTCGGACTCCATGTCGATTCTGGCAGCATCCTCGGGCCCATAAAGTGAAGCGTCAGGATAGCTCGGCTCGAGTGTGAGCACGACCAGATCTAACCGGTTGGCGAGGGCGGTGGACAGCGCGCCGGCCCGCCGGGCACCCGCACCGGTCTCGGGTGGAAAGAACTGGCCAACTATGAGAACATCCGTCATGGGATATCCATGCTGGCCACCGAGGTAGAAACATTCCTTCCTGTCCCGTCGGTAGCTGCTCGATCTTTCGATGGACTCATCCTCTGTCCGGTCGCA
>DASWJQ010000095.1:0-5822 GCA_036397095.1 Anaerolineales bacterium | reverse complement strand
GAGGCTGGAGTTTGGCATGAAGCTGGCTTCGGTTCGTGTCCTTGTTGTGTTCATGCTGCTCGTGGCGTCCACATTACTTGTGTCGGCCTGTGGCCCCGATGCCGCCGGCGGCGAGATCCAGGCCTGGATCGACGCCCCGCTCGACCAGAGTGCGCTCCCGTTGGCACCGGTCGAAATCGTGGCCCACGCCGCCCACCTTGGCGGGATCGCCCAGGTCGAATTCCTGGTCGAAGACGCCACCATCGCCTCACAGCAGCCAGAAAACGACCAGGCCACCATTGTCACCCAACGACACACCTGGGACCCACCGAGCCCGGGCGAGTATCGCTTGTGGGTCCGGGCGCAAGGCAACGGTGCCAGTTGGGTGGAGTCGGAGCCAGTCACGGTCAGGATCGCAATCGAGCCAACCGGCACGCCTTCGCCAACGGCGTCGAACACGGCCACCTCGACGCCGACCGGGGTGCCGACAGCAACCTCAACCCCGACCAGCACCGCATCGGCAACCTACACCGCCAGCCCGGTTCCGCCAACCCGAACCAACACACCCTCACCGATCCCAGACAACCAGCCGCCCTCCGTCAGCGTTGGGCACTCTCCAGCATCGGTGACGGAGCAGATGGCCATCACATTCACTGCCAATGCCTCCGACAATGTCGGCGTCGCCCGGATCGAGATTTGGGTGGGGCCACCGGGGCAAAGTCTGCAGCATGCCAAGACCTGCACCAACACCACGACTTGCGTCCTACAAGGTGGCCCTTATTCGGCCGGACAGCTCTCGTATGACGGCCGGGCCTGGGATGCGGCGGGCAATATGAATGCTACCTGGACGATGTACGTCAATGTCCAGGCAGTGCCGCACTGAGCCTGTCGTGTCCTCGACTGTGCGCTATGCAGAAGGGCAGAGGCGATGAAGAGTGATCCAGCTACCTTCGATCCAGGAGACAGCCACTCGTCGGTTGGGCAAGAGCAAGGTCGAGTCCGGTCGGATCGAGACTGGAACCGCCCGCAGAGTGGCGGGCCAGGCCGGAGGCCGGTCCCCGCCGCCATCATTTTGCCGGCGGCCGCCGCCTTAGGACTGGTCTTGATCGGCGTCGCCATCTGGGTGTTGCCCGTCATCCGCGCCCGATTACAGGCCTCCGGAACCCTGGTTGTACTCAGTCGTCCGATCCACGGCGATGTCGTGCCACTCCACAGCACGATTGCCGCCATTGGCGAAGCCCAAAGCCAGCGGGGAGTCCGGGGACTTCAATTGTGGGTCAACGGCCAGCTTTGGGCCGAGCGAACGTATGATCCGGCGCCGCCGTCTGCCTCCGTTAGTTGGAGTTGGACACCTTCCGGCGAGGGTGAGCACGAGCTGCAGGTCGTGGCTGTTGATGGGCAGGGCAGGACGGCGCGTTCGTCAGCCAGCCGGATCTTCGCCACCGCCCGTGCCGATGTCCGTTTCCCTTATGTCCACACGGTTCAGCCGGGTGAGAACTTGGATTTGATTGCGGAAGCATTTGACACGGACAGCTCGACTCTGCTGGAGGCCAATCCACATGCCGGCCAGGGAGTGGCGCCTGGCAGCCAGCTGACGATCCCGATTGCGGTGCCCAACCTGCCGCCGGCCGAACCACAGAGCGGGGAACCGGCGGCTCCTCCAGTCGAGCCAGCGCCGGACGCCGGACAGCCCCAAGTGCTGGCCTTCTTGGGGGAAATCTTCCTTTCCGCTGAAGACCGCAGCGCCGACGGGTTCTGGTTCATGGACGGTGCGGTGGTCCCGGGTACGCCCGTCGATCGTCTCTACCTGTACTACAAATTGGATGGTTCGGACTGGCGCAGGATCCCCGAGGGCCAGGATAACTTCCTGGCGCCGAACGCGGGCGTGTTCCATATCAGCGAGTATCTTGACGTCGAATTACTTGAAGCCTCCACCACGTCTGTTCATCTGGTCGCCGAAGCCTGGGGGTGGCAGGGCGGCACACTGGTATTCCTCGGTTCCTACGATGGTGTGCTCGGTGGTGGCAATCGAAGCTGGCCCCCGACTGAAACCCAACTCAAGATTGAAACCTACACGGCGCTGGCGATTCCACACTATGCTGCCGAGCTTAATCTGACCGGCGAAGATCCGGGAAAGCAGGTTGTCTTCGAGTGGGAGACCCCCTTGCCTGCCGCGACCTTTGGCCGCTGGCAGGTGTCGACAACACCGTTCCCGATCGGGACCGGTCTAAATCCGCCGGGCCTCATCCACTTCGGCACCGCCTACGGGCAGGGGGGCCAATTCACCATCAATTTCAACCAGTACCTCGACACTGGCGGTGGAGGTAGTTCCCTCTGGGACCTCTCAAGCTTGATCAGCCAGGGGCAGAAACAGCTGGGTGAACTGCTTGGCGAGCCATCGCCCCAGGGGTCCTTCTCGCCTGATCTGCCGCAAACGTTTTATATCCGCGTCATCCCGATGGCCGGTGTCTCTGGGGTCTACGCCAATGCCGTCGGGCCAAGCTCAAACTCGACGATCGTTCGCTACCTGCCCAGCGGCCAGGCCCTGCCGCCAGGAACAGCCTCGGGGCCGATCTACCAGGCCAGGATTCTCGGCTTTACACCCTACCGGGCGGCCGACTCCGCCTTTGCCAATTGCAGTGTCCTGACGAAGGACATTGTGATGCCTCACCCAATTACCGGTGAGCCGTGGGTGCTCTCATCGGAGGGCGCACACAGCTGTGGTTGCCCCGGCGTGAGTTGTGATAGTGGAGGCTCAAGCTGTGGTGAATTCAGCCTCGATGGTTTGGGCGATTGCATCGAAGATGGGGCCAATGCCTTGGCGGGCGGACTCACCAGCTTGGTTGGCCTCGCCACTGACTTGTACAACGGGGCCAAGGAATTCGTGGTGGATCTCGTGGCGGATGCGGTCTGCGGCGACGACCCGATCTGTCGCGCCGGTGTCGAGATTGCCGTCAATGCCGGCATGGCCGCCCTCGGCTTGCCACCCGAAATCCCTGATTTCGACAAGTTGTTCAGCGAAGGATTGGACTATGCGCTGGCGGCGGCTGCCGAGCAGATTACCGGCTTTCACTGCGACGCAACCTGCCGCGACTTGCTCAAAGCCGGCTTCGAAGGTGTGAGCAACCCCGACAAGCTGTTCGAGGACGGATTGGCCTACGGCGCCAGCCTGGCGGCGGACGAATTGGATATCGAGTGTGACAGCCAATGCCAGCAACTGATTGAGAGCGCCGCCAAGGGCAACCTCAGTGGGGACGAAATCACCGAGGCGGCGCTCAACGCCGCCGCCGATCAGGCGGCCGCCGAGCTCAACAATCAGAACTACGAGTGTGACCCAGCCTGTCGCAATGAAATCAAGGAGTCGCTGGCCCAAGGCGCCAAACTGGGTCAACAAGCGGCCAATACGAGCGTCTCGCAACCACAGGAGCCCCAATGGCTCCCGCACGAATTGGCGTTGGAGCAGCCGGCGATCATCCGCATCGAGATCTTCCGCCGCTGGGAAACCGCCTCGCTGCGTGATGAGGATCTTGAAGTCTGCGGCCTGAGCGTGGACAACCTGGCGACAAATCAACTGGCCGGAGTGCCTGTGAGCGGTCGTCTGTTCGAGGCGAAGGGGATCGATTTGCCCGTCCTTGAGCCAGGTGAGTCGGTCGTGATACCACTGGTGCTCGAACGCGCGCCGTGGCAGGCGCCGACAGATGCGCTAGCGGCTCTGGCCGGCCAGGAGCTGCCAGCCGGCCTCGCACCCGAGGATGTGTCGATTTCGATTGACCTCCCTGGGCTGCCAGGCAAAATCGATGGCAACTCCAACCTGTGGCCGCTACTGTATTTTGGCTCGCAGATCGAGTTCAAGGCGTGGGGACCGTTCATCCTTGCCAAGGTCGGCGATGACGTCGAGTCGTTCCCGTGTGTTGCTGAAATCAGCGAGATTAGGTCGGCTCCCTGAGCGGGGGAGAGATCGTTGAGCATGAGAGGCAAGATGGCTACCTTCAAACCACGAGTGCTGACAATCCCTGGATTGGTCGGGTTGGGGGCACTGATCCTGCTGGCTTGTGCGGGACCCGCGCCCTCCAACGGGGCAGCGGAGGACCAACCGGCCGATCCTCCCCCCGAGGCGACCACGGCGCCCGAGGAGCCGCCGGTCTCGCAAGTCGGCCCTCCTGCATCGGGCGGTGTGCCCGACGTCGATCTGTGTCAATTGCTGACCGTCGAAGAGGTGGCCAGCTTCGCCGGTGGCACGCCGAAGAATCAGCCGACGACCAACCGCAACGGCGATATCGTCGATTGCTGGTACACCGTAGTTACGGCCGAGAACACCTTGGGCGACATCTACATCGCCTACCTTACACCGGCGGAATGGGCCGCCTTTGGAACGGGCGATCCTTCCGAGCCAGTGTCGGGCCTGGGCGACAGCGCCTTCCTTTCTTACTCAGAGAGCGAGCAGCAATACCGGCTGCTCGGTTGGCAGGGCGCCATCGGCTTCGAAACCATCGGCCCCGAGGAGGCGGTGGTCAGGGCGATGGCCGAAGCGCTGGTGCCGCGCTTGGCCGATCTTCCCCAGTGACCGCTATATCCTCGGCGAGTGTCTGCGCAAATTGAAACCCGTGGCTCCAACGCCGGCCTGTGAAAAGGACCGCTGGCAGTCCAAATAGCGACCAACCTGAGCCCCGAGACCAACTTCGATCATAGGGAACGGTGAGCGATCCATGCGACATATTCGAACTGCCCTGTTGAGCCTTCCACTTGTATTCTCGCTAGGCTGTGGCCTGTTCGGCCGACCGCTGAGTGGGGATCCTGCCACCGAAGGAACTCCAATCGCCACCGTTTTAAGCGTGGACGAGGCGGGTAGCGGGCCGGACAGCCAGCCAGAGCCGGTACAGCCGCTCGAGCCACCAGATATCCCGGCCGATTTCATGGAACTGATTGAGCGCAATGTCGAGCTGAGTTTGTGGTCGGAAGGGGAGGGCCTGATCGCCGGCCTTGAGTACCTGGCCGGGCTGCAGACGGAGGGCGGGGCGGTCGATCCAGCCGGCATCCTAAGACTGGAGGCTTCGTCCTTGCTGTGGAATGCCAGGGCCTATTTACAATCGGGCTCGGATGCAGCCGCACGCCAGCGGATCGAAGAGCTCCTGCAAATCGTGTCACCGGACATTGAGACGCTTGAGGCCTACAGCCAGCCGGCGTCTTCGAGCCAGGGTGGGGGCATGCCGCTGGCCTCTCCTCACAGTCAGGAACAATGCGCCAAACTGGCCGCCGACGGCTTTCCCAAGGGCTCGGCTGAGGTCTGTTGGCTGCACGATAGCTTCAACCACGCGGATGGGACCGTGAGAATCTATTACCCGGCGAGTTGGGGTCCCAACGGCGGGGACAAGCAGCTGATGCTCCAGGCAACCAGGCTGGCCGCTGAACAGGCGATCACCACTTTTAGCCAATATGGGGCGTTGCCCTCGCTGAACTTTGTCTTTGGCTTGGTCACCAAGCCCCCCGAAGAAGGCATGGTCACGGCTGCTGATGCCATCATAGGCGGGACAGTACCTGAAGACGCGTGCATTGTCACGATCTATGCCGTATCGGAAGGGATCAACCTGGAGAACTTCAAACACCTCATGGCCCATGAGACCTTCCACTGTTTCCAATGGATGCACTATGGGGCGCTGATGCAGGAGCAGGCGCGCGATTGGTGGGTCGAAGGAACGGCTGAGTATTTCGCCGATTTGGCCTTTCCGCTGGTCGACCTCGAGCAGCAATGGTTGCCGTACTTCACTTCCCTATCTCGTTATGTGTCGATCGTGACCATGAAGTACCCGGCGTTTGTATTCTTTGAGTATCTCGGAGGGCGGTCT
>DASWJQ010000094.1:0-6403 GCA_036397095.1 Anaerolineales bacterium | reverse complement strand
GCGAATCCGCTGCAGGCCATCGGCTACGTTGGCTATCGGTATACTTGGCCCGAAGTCACGGAGAGGCTGGCCGCGATCGATGGCGATCAACCAATTGTGTCAAACAACCCTGAGTTGGTTTATGTTCTAGCTGAAAGGCCCGCTTATGTGCGGCCCATCCGATTTGATCACTACCAGCAGGTCTATCGAGAGGATTACCAGCAGCAGCTCGAATTTGCCAGCCAGCTCATGGTGCAGGGCGCGGTTCTGGTTGTGTTCCATCCGATCGAACCGGTCGACCAGCAGTTCATTGATTACGCGGAGCTTCAACTGGGCTCCGAGCTTCCGCAGGCCAGTTTCTACCGGTATCCTTGGGGCAATCGGGAGGCTCGATCGGCTCGAATCGGCTCAAGGGTGCGCTATGCAACGCGATAATCCGGTCTCGACCGGGATCAAGGCAGGTCATTCCGAGCTTGACGTTTCGGTCGTGCTCCCGATCTACCAGGAATCCCACGCGATCGAGGCTCTGGTCCCAGCCCTGATCGAAGTCTTCAGCCGAATGGGGCGGAGCTTTGAGATTATTGCGGTCGATGATGGATCGAAGGATGAAACCGGCCGCACGTTGGCGTCACTGCGCAGCAGGCACGCCGGCCAATTGAGGGTCATCCAGCACATGGTCAACCGCGGTAACGGCGCCGCCCTTCGATCCGGCATCCGGGCGGCCAGGGGCGAGTATGTCGTGACAATGGACGCCGACGGCCAACATTCGCCGGACCATATTCCTGCTTTGCTCGCCAAAATGCCACCTTACGATCTGGTGATCGGCGCCCGAACCGCCGCCTACGCGGGTCCTTGGTACAGGAATTGGGCAAACCGTGTCTACAATCGCTTCGCCGGCTGGCTCTCCCAGCGTAAGATAGAAGATCTGACCTCGGGCTTCCGGGCGATGCGCCGCGAGGTTGCCGTTCACTTTCTTCCGCTTTTCCCGGAGGGCTTCTCGGCGCCGACGACAACCACGCTCGGCTTCCTCAAAGCCGGGTACAGCGTCGCTTTTGTGCCGGTTGAAGTAGGCCAGCGGACCGGTGGCACAAGCAAGATCCGTTTATGGCGGGACGGTCTGCGCTTCTTCTCGCTGATCCTGCGAATGATCATGATTTACGATCCATTGCGCATCTTCATCCCGACGGGGGTCGCGCTGGCGGGTCTCGGGACTCTCGCTTGGGTGGCCGGCGTGGTCAATGCCCAGCGATTGGTATTCCCCAATTCGACCATATTCCTATACACTGCCGCACTCCTGGTCTGGTTGCTTGGCATGGTGTCCGATCAGGTTTCGAGCAACCGGGTGCACTACTTCGGAGATGAATCGCTGGTTGAGATTGGCCCAGAGGAATCTGACCGCCAGCCGTGAGCGGTCGCCGGCTGCGATGACCTGCGCTCAGCTGTGAATGGATTTCATCACCGTCGGGCCCCGGCTGACATGCTTGCCAGCGCTCGCCCTCACGTGATGGCCACATGAACAGGCCCGCTGACCTGCGACATTTCCTGCTGGCCTCATTGGGATTTCTCGTCCTGGTTGTCGGATTCACATGGCCACTGGTCCTCCATATGGGCCAGGCGGTCGTCGGTGATTTCGGCGACAATATGCACTTCGTCTGGATGGTCGGCTGGTTCCAGGAGGCGCTTTTCGAGCGTGGGGTCTCCCCATATTTTGCGCCACAGTTGAACTACCCGCAAGGCTGGGAACTGGCCCGAAGCGAGATCCCCACCACGCTGGTGCTGGCGGGCCTGCCCGGTTCACTGCTTGGCGATCCGGTACTGGGCTACAACCTGGCCGTGCTGCTCAGCTTCTTCCTGTCGAGCGTCGCAGCCTACTACTGTGTGTGGCAGCTGACGGGGGATCCGTGGGCCGCGTTCGTCGCTGGCGCAGCCTACGGCCTGCTTCCCTTCCGGATAGCCCACTTCAGGGCGGGTCATTTGAATGTGCTGGCGACCATGTGGCTGCCGCTAATTTTGCTCGGCTTGGTCAAGGTGCTGAGCGAGCAGCGATCCGCATTGTGGTTCGGTGCGTTGGTCGGCGGGGCTTTTGGCCTTTTGGCCCATTCGTCGATGTACGCCACGTACCTGACGGCTCTGGGGATCGGGCTGGCCGTTGTCGTCTATCTGGTTGTAGCCTGGCGCCGGCTTCCACCGCTGGGGCATCTCGCCGGCCAAATCGCGGTTGGGCTGGGAGTCGGGTTGCCCCTGGTGGCCTCGGCCGTTTGGCCGTACGCCAGGCTGGCTACCGGCGGCAATCTGCCCCAGCGCGACGTATTTGCGGTGACGGGCGGGTCGGCCAGCCTGTCGGACTACCTGCTGCCGTCAACCGACCATTTCCTGTGGGGCAGTTGGGTTTCAAGCAACTTTTCGCGCGATTCTTGGATCGAGGGAAGCCTGTACCTGGGGATCGCGATGGCCGGGCTGGTGCTGATCGCGATTGTCCGCCGCAAGCAATTGGCGCTGCCGTCCGCCGCAATTGTCCTGCTGGTTCTAATCGCCATCGCCGGGCTGGTACTCTCGCTGGGGACCCACCTGCACTGGAACGAAGATGTGGTCCGCTTGGCGCTACCCGAGTCCCTGCAGGCCCGGCTGGGCCAGGAGACGTTCTCGCTCCGGTTGCCGGGCTTCTACCTTTATCAATGGCTGCCGTTCTTTGACCGCCTGCGCACTTTCAAGCGGGCGGCGATCCTGGTGCTAGGGCCGGCAGTGCTTTTGGGGGGGCTGGGCCTACATGTACTACGGCGCCGGACGTCGGGGCGTTGGCTACCGCTGTTGGTGCTGGCGGCTGTGCTCTTCGAATACTATCCTGGGCCATTCGAGACGTTTTCGACCGTCCAACCGCGGCCGGTTGACTTGTGGCTGGCGCAGCAGCCGGGCGACGGCGCCGTCGCCGAGTTTCCGGCTGAGCTCATGACCGACCAGCTCCATGTCTACTACACGCTGGAGCACGGCAAGCCCTACCTCGGCGGGTTCTTCAACGCCTTTCCGCCGGAGCAGTACCATCGGATTCAAGGCGAACTTCGCAGGCCGTTCGACCAAGTCACGGTCAACCTGTTACGCCAATTAGGCGTCAACTTCATCATTGTGGATACTGGAGCTGGTTCGGGCGCCATCAGCCTCCAGCGCCAATTGCAGGAGCTCAACACGCCTGTGCTGGCGGTTTTCAACGACAACGCCGTGTACGGGCTGCTCGAACCGTAGCCGCAGAACTCAGCTTAGACTGTTGAACTGAAAACGCGCTTCGAGTTCGTGCCCTCGATCGAGACAGGAGTGTACGCATGCCCGGCTTCCAGGCTGTCCACAAGATTTCTTCCTCGTCGAGTTGGACCTGTGATTGACAAACTGTCCCAAGTCTGGGAAGACGCCAGTCGTTCCCTGACTGGGCGGCCGGAACAAGGTGGAACCGGAAGCCTGGCGGCCATCGCCGCTTACAGTCTGACATTCCTGCTGGGTGCCGCCATTTGGGTTTACATTCTGGACCTAGGCCGCATTCCATTTGATCTTCACGATTGGGCCGAGGGTACCGGCCACCGGCTTGCCTTCCTGCAGAACGCAGTCATGGAATGGCGTCTGCCGCTGCATATGCCGGACGGGTCAGCGCTGCGCAATGTCACCGACCGCTTCATAAGCACGCCGGATGTCATCCTCTCACCCCAGATTCTTGCGCTGCGCGTCCTCAGCCTGGGGCATTTCGTGTTGTTCAACACGCTTTTGCTCTACGCCGCCGGCTTCGTCGGCATGCTTCGTCTGGCGCGGCGCCTCGCCTGGTCGCCCCTCGTCTTTGTTGTCGTCTTTCTCCTCTTCAGTCTGAACGGCCACATCGTCGATCACATTGTGGTCGGCCACATGCACTGGGCCGGCTACTTCCTACTGCCGTTCTTCTTTGAGTCCATTCTTCATCTTCTCGAAGGTCCCAATGTGTGGCGCTGGAGCCTGGGCTTCGCGCTTATCCTGTTCGCCATCTTCCTGCAGGGCGCCTACCATTTGTTCGTCATGTGCTTGATGTTCATGGCTGCGCTCACTGTCGGCCAGCGACGGTTGTGGCGCTACGGCCTGATCGGTGGCTTCAGCAGCCTGCTGGTCAGCGCCGTGCGCATCCTGCCGCCGGCTCTGGAGTATGGGAAATTCGACTCGGAGTTTCTGTCCGGCTTTGTCAGCGTTGGCCATGTGTGGCAGGCGCTGACGGATCTGCGGGCGCCTCGCCCCGAGCTGGTCTTCAGCCAGACGCCGCTTACTACGCTCGGCTGGTGGGAGTTCGATCATTACGTCGGCTGGATTGGGCTGGCCTTTCTGCTCGGATTCGGCCTTGTTGGCTGGCTGCGGTCGGAGCCGGCGGAACGACTGCCGCCGGCGCTGGCCATCCCGGCCTTCATTATGTTCTTCCTCTCGATCGGGCAGACGTTCGAGCCGATCAACCGAATGGGCATCCCGCTGATCTCGAGCCAGCGGGTCGCAACGCGCTTTGTCATATTTACCATTCTGACTCTGCTGTTGGCGTCCGGCACCCATTTCCAGGCCCTATTGAGCAGGCGCAAGATCGGCAACACGCAGTTCTTGGGAGTGCTGGGTCTGGTCGCGCTGCTAGCGCAAGACCTGTGGCAGCACGTCAAGCTGTGGCGAGTCCAGCGCATGCCCGAGTTGTTCCCGAACCGCGGCATTGACTTGAGCGGCGAGTTCATCGCTAATCATCCCGACCCGGCCTATGGTGCCGCCCTCGTACTAGGTCTCTCGATCGGGGCTCTAACACTGGCTGCGCTCGCCTGGCGGGCCAGGCGAGCCGCCCAGGATTCCCCCTCAACCGGAATGGCGCCACAGCTATCACCGACAAATGATGGCGGGGATGTCTCCCATTAAGAACAGGGTGACCACCGAGCAATCCGTCCAATCCTCCGGCCGTGGGAAGCTTGGCCTGACTGCGCTGTTGGTTGTGCTAGGGGCCAGCATCCGGCTGTGGGCCGCCCTTCAATGGCAGCAGAACTTCGACAGCGATGAGGCCATCTTCGGCCTGATGAGTCGGAGCGTACTAGCGGGAGAATGGCCGGTAGTGGTCTACGGAACGCAGCATCTCGGAAGCCTGGAATCGATCCTTGCGGCCGGTTTCATACTCCTGTTCGGTGACGCCGTTCCGGTATTCCGCCTAGCCGTCATCGCAATAATGACGCTGTTTCTGGGACTGAATGCTCTCTTGGTGTGGCGGGCGTTCGGCTGGCAAGCGGCTGCGATTTCAACCTTGATCCTTTCGCTTCCCAGCTTCCACATTCTTTCTTGGACTTTCCAGCCCATCGGCGGGTATGCCCTGCTGCTAGTCTGCGGAGTAGCCGCCCTGTTGATCTGGCGTCACCTTAACTACGGGCCGAAGCGTTCGGTCATTGGTTACTTCGGGCTTGGCCTTCTGCTCGGTATTGGCTGGTGGTCCAATCCGATGATCGTAGCCTACGCGGCCAGCATCGGGCTCGTGACATTGCTGCAGTCACCAGAGTGGGCCTCCGGCTACGCCGCTTTCGTGGGCTGGATGGACCGGCGTTTCCGGCTTGGACCTGATACTGTCATGTCACTCATCGTGGTTGCTGGGCTTGGGCTGGCCACCCTGGCGTTTTTCAGTGGGGCCTGTCAGCCTACGTGGTATTTCCGACGTCTGGCTGCCCTCGCCAAGGTGGTGATATTCCTGGCCGGAGGCGGGTTCCTCTGGCTGATACTGCGGATCTCACAGAGACGACGACACTTGGTCTCGACGGGCACTTGGCTTGGGTTGGGCGGGCTCCTTGGGATTTCTCCTCTTCTTTGGCGGTGGGCAGCGGAAGGCGTCGTGCCCGTCGGCGTGATCCGATCCTCGTGCCCCACCGGGATCCCTGGCCGGGTCGAGCTGCTAGCCAGGACGATTCTCCCTTCGCTAGCCGGCTGGCCGTCTCCCGCCTTCATGCAAGACACACTGTTGGCGCGATGGTTTGTCCTGCTGTTGCTGCTGATCGTTGGAGCAGCAGCGTTTATCTGGTTCGTGTGGCGCTACCGGCAAACTTGGTGGGCCATCGTTTCGCTCCGGCCAAATGCAAAGCCGGACATCATCGCCGTGCTCGGGATCGTAGGCGTCCTTCCGCTTGTGCTGAGCGTGCTGGGCAGCAACACGGTCGATCTTCACAGTATTCGACACTTGCTCCCGACCTGGCACATCCTCTCAATAATCGTTGGTCTTGCGTCAATTGTGATTACACGGCAGGTCGGTCGGCTAGCCCACCTGGCAATCGCCGCCTGGATCGTCTTGGTGGGGCTGCTGAACATGTCGTATGCCCAGAACAACTGGTTAATTAAGTTCAGCCCCTACTCCGTTGAGGCGGTCGGATCATTGGAAACGGCCCTGGCCGAACAAGGGGTGACGGCCGGATATGCTGAC
>DASWJQ010000093.1:0-1855 GCA_036397095.1 Anaerolineales bacterium | reverse complement strand
AGTTGCTTGAATTGATCGCTCGCCTTGGCAAACACGGCCTCGATCTGCGAATCGTCGGTGACGTCACACAATTCGACGAAATTCGAGCCGACCGATTCGGCCAGCGGGCGGACCCGCCGTTCGAGCAGCGGGCTGGCATAGGAGAAGGCCAGTTCGGCGCCGTGTTCGTGCATTGCCTGCGCGATGCCCCAGGCGATTGAATGGTCGTTCGCCACTCCAAAGATGAGGGCTCGTTTTCCTTTCAACAGCGTCATGAGGATTCCTCCTGCGCCAACAGCCGTGCGTGATGCCGCTCAGCAACCTGGAAGCGCCAGGGGATACTTTTCCACGGCTCCGGCACCTGATTCAACCCGACCCGCGGCCCACAGGTTACGGTCGTGACCGCCGGCCGGCGTTCAATGAACATCTCGGCGGCCGGGCCACAGAGATCGTACCCGTTCCAGCGGCCGTTCAACCCGAGGGCTTGGCACAGCTTGGCCGGGCCGTCCGCCAGCCGCGGCGTGCCGATCGCGGAGGCGCCTCGGCGCCGGCGCCAGCTCGACCGGCGCCGCCGCATTCGGGCCCGGCCCTCACAGGGCAAAATCGCCCGCAGCAGCACCGCGGCTGGGAAGTGTTCAGCCTCTGTCACCAAGTTGAGCATCCAGTGCATTCCGTAGGTGAAGTAAACATAGGCATGCCCGGGAGCGCCCCACATGACTTGGTTGCGGGCAGTTCGGCCGGCGCTGGCATGGCAACCCAGGTCATCCTGGCCAACATAGGCCTCGGCTTCCACCACCAGGCCGGACACCCGCGAGCCGTCTGGCTCGAGCCGCACCAGCAGCTGTCCCATGAGGCGGCGGCAGACTTCCAGGGTCGGAAGAGCGAAGTCGCGGCGGGAGTAGCGAGGCCGATCGATCTTGGCTATTCAACCGGAACTGGTTGGAAGCGCGGGTCCTTGGCGATCGTGCGGGCGAGTCCTTCCCGCAATGTGACCTGAGGCCGGTAACCTAGCGTGACTCGGGCCCGCTGGATGTCGGCACACATCCGAGAGGTCCCAGGGTCTTGATCTTCTTTGTACAGCCACTCCGCGCTGGTTCCAACGGTTTCCAGCACCTGCTGGGCAAGGTCGCGAATGCTGGTCTCTTTTCCGCTTCCGATATTGATCACCGAACGGCTGATGCTCGGCGCGGTCGCAGCCGAGACCAGCGCCTCGACGACGTCAGTGATGAAAACGAAGTCCCGGGTCTGCTCGCCTTTCCCATGGATGACCAGCGTTCCACCCCGCACCGTGCGGCGCAGGAAATTCGGGATCACCGGAGGGTGGGCGGCCGGCAGGGGTTGGTCGGGGCCATAGGTGTTGAACACCCTCAGCACGACGGTTTCGATCCCCCACAGCGAACCAATGGTGCGCACATAGAACTCCGCAGCCAGCTTGGACACCGCGTAGGGGGACCGAGGATCCGGTGGCGTGTCCTCGTTCAGGGGTTGTTCCTGCCGGTCGCCGTACACGGCGCCGGAGGAGGCCAACACCACCCGCTTGACACCCACATCTCGCATCGCTTCCATGACACTGACCGTCCCCCCGACATTGACCGCGTTGTACTCCCGGGGATACAGCACCGATTCCGGCACCGAAACCCGGGCGGCCAGGTGGTAGACGCAGTCAACGTCTTGCAGCAAGGACCAGAGCTTGGGCCGGTCGGTTACGTCGCCGCGGGTGAAGAGCACATCTTGATCGAGCCGCCCCGGATCGCCGGCCGAGAGGTCATCCAGGCCCCGGACCTGGTGCCCTTCCCTGACAAGTCGATTGGCCAGCGCGGATCCGAGGAAGCCTGCCGCGCCAGTGACGAGGAAATTCATTTGGCGGGATAGGGGT
>DASWJQ010000092.1:0-15448 GCA_036397095.1 Anaerolineales bacterium | reverse complement strand
GTCTTCGATGACGAACTCCGAGATCGGCACCCCGAACAGATCCTGGCCGCCGTACTGGTCAAAAAAGGACAAGAAGGCATAACAGGTGGCGTGGCCCGAAGTGGGAAAAAACCGGCAGCCGCCGCCGTCCACCGGGTCTTCCGACGGCAGCTGCCATCCGCCGATCAACTCGCCTAGCCGGGCCAGCTCGACGTGCCCGGTCGGATCCTGGCGCCATTCGAAGCGGGCGTTCTCGGTGTACTGGATCAGGTGCTGCGTGGGCTGATCGACGAAGCTCTCGGTTATCGGAAAACCAAAGACGATCACGCCACCGTGTGCGTCAAAAAAGGAGATAAACCGTTCGTCAAGGGTGTGTCCCGTTTCCGGATAGTAGCGGCCGTCCACTTGGGCCAGGGCTCCCGGCGGGACCAGCAGGGCCGCCAACAAGAGCAGGGGGATGCCCCACTGCAAAATGCGGCGCGCAACAGTCCGGGACTGGCAAGCGAGTGGGCCAGCGATGGGTCTACTCCCTCCGGCGTTGATCAGTCGGTGGCTGCCCGTGGCCGCCAGCGAAGCGGTGATGGGCGGGGTCCATCTTATCACCAGGCGCAATTCACCGCCCGGTGTCTCCGGCAGGGATAGCGGCGTAGCGCGGTGTCAGTCGCGAAAGAAACGATTGAGATTGGGGAAGACCAATGCCTTGCGTTCGCCACGGTCCAACGCGACGTTGTTGGCAGCTTCGAAGTTGCGCAAGACCTCGCGCAAGGCCCGCACTTGCCAGCCCGGCGGTTCGTCAGAGAAGGCCACCAGGGCCGCCGTGTAGCGTCCCGGGATCAGCAAGAGGTTGGCGCCATCATCGGTCTGGGTGGCAAACATGCGGCCTGTCGGTTGATCGGACGGGCCGTGACCGAAGGTTGACAGGAAACGCATCGCCTCCTCGGCCTCGTTGGGCAGCTCGCCCTGCAGCAGCATGCAGTCCCGGCTGGCCAAGTCGTAGAATGCGATGCAGCGGCACTCGGCCTCATTCAACTGCATCAGGAAGGTGGTCTTGCCTTCCTCAAGCACAATGCGCCAGCGGTCGCTCGCAGGGTTGGCCCGGTGCAAGCGCAGCGCTACTTCATGCTGCTCCATGTAGTGGCGGCGGATGGCCCGGTACTGCGAAGCGTTGATCCGACCTTGCTGGAAGTCGCCCTCCAGGTTACCGATCTTCTCGTCCAAGTGGCCAAGCATGGACTGAAGTTCTTCGTTAATCGGCCCGCGCGGCCGGTCGAAGAGGCCCTCCGCCCCGGCTGCGGGCTCGGCAGGCTGCAGGTGTTCGACCGGAACGGACGGGCTGGTCGCGGGGGTTGGGGCGGCCGGTTCGACGAACGGCGGAGAACCTTCACCCTCCAACTTGGCAAAACGCAGTTCCTGCTCGCGCAGCATCTCACGCACGGCCCGCAGTTGACCCGCGCTAATTAATCCGTCGCAGAATGCGACCGCGGCGCTGAGCATGCGCTGCCGGGCCTTGTCAAGCTTCTCTTGCATCTGCAGGTAAGCAGGATGCGGTGCCCCTTCGGGCTCCACCGAGTTACTTGCCTCCGGCCGACGGGCAGCCACGTCGGTCTTCACCGAGCGGGATTGCAGGCCATCCATCTGCACCATCCTACCCAAGCTCTGGCCTCGTGAGCATATGACGCTTGTACCACGCGAAAGGCAGCCGGTGAGTGGCGCGGTATACTGCGGCCTGCCCGCACGGCGGGCGATCCCCCCGACCGGTCGACACCATTCCGGTAGGAGTCCCTACCATGAGCATTAGGCACAATCATGTCGTCTGGCAACTGATGCTTGCCTTGCTGCTGTCCGCCTGCAGCCTGGGCGCGCCGGCTGGTCCAACCGCGACCGCGACCTTGACCAGTGCGGATGTGCTGGCCACGGCCCAGGCCATGGCCGAAGCCACCCGCCAGGCATCAACGCCTACGCCAACCCGGCCGGCGGCCACACCCACACCGAGCGCCGAACCGCCCACGGCTGCACCCAGCCAAACGGGGACCCCCAACGCTCCGTTGGTGATCGCCGATTACAATGCCAACGTGCGCAGCTATCCTGGTGAGGCCTATGCAGTGATCGACTTCATGCTGCAAGGCGAGAGCGCCAACGCGGTGGGCCAATACCTCACCGAGGACAGCGGCCTTTGGTACTACATCACCCGCATCGGCGAACAGGGACGCGTTGGCTGGATTTGGAGTGGTGCGGTGACGGTGGCCGGCGATCCCAACCAAATCCCGTTTCTCGAGGCACCGCCGGAACCCACCGACGGTCCGTCGCCCACGCCCTTCGGAAGCTAACTCAGCGGTGCTGGCAATCAAGATTTCATAACACAAAGACTCAAAGTTGAAACGGTACGAGACAGGCTTTCAAGTCTCAGCCGTCAGCTGTCGGCAACCAGCCAGGGGACTGCACATTGCAGAGAGCTGAATGCTGATTACCGCCATTTGCGTCCTTGCGCTGTTAGCTTCTTGCTCTTAGCTGTCGGCGCCGAATTCGATCCCCTGCGCCAGTGGCAATTCGCTCGACCAGTTGATGGTGTTGGTCTGGCGCCGCATGTAGCCCTTCCAGGCGTCGGAGCCGGACTCGCGCCCGCCGCCGGTCTCCTTCTCACCCCCAAACGCCCCGCCGATTTCGGCGCCCGAGGTGCCAATGTTGACATTGGCGATGCCGCAGTCGGAGCCAGCCACCGACAAGAACCGCTCCATCTGGCGCACGCTGTCGGTGAAGATGGCGCTCGATAAACCCTGGGGCACGCCGTTGTGCAGCTCGATCGCCTGGTCCAGGCTGCCGTACTCAAGCAGGTACAAGACCGGGGCGAAAGTCTCTTGTTTGACGATGTCGGTCTGCGCCGGCATGTGAACGATCGCCGGTTCGATGAAGTTGGGGCCCAAATCCGGCAGCATCTTGCCCCCGTAGACGACCTTGCCGCCCTGGTCCTTGGCCTGGTCGAGCGCATCCAACATCTCTTCGATTGCCGATGGATCGACCAGGGGTCCCATCAAGGTGTCGTCATCCAGGGGGTCGCCAATGCGCACCTGGCTGTAGGCGCTGACCAGCCGGTCCGTCAGGTCGCCGCTGATGTCCTTGTGGGCGATGATGCGGCGAGTAGAGGTACAGCGTTGGCCGGCGGTGCCGACGGCGCCGAAGACGATGGCTCGCGTCGCCAGCTCGAGGTCGGCGTTCTCGGTGACGATGATGGCATTGTTGCCCCCCAACTCCAGGATCGTGCGGCCAAAGCGTTTGGCGACAGCGCTGGCGACGTGACGGCCAATGCTGGTCGAACCGGTGAAGGAGATCAGGGGGATGCGCGGGTCGTGGAGCAGGCGTTCACCGACGGTCGAGCCGCGGCCGATGACCAGGTTGAAAATGCCGGTCAGCCCGTGGTCGGCCATCACCTGGTTGGTTATGTTCTGGACGGCAATGGCGCATAACGGGGCCAGCCCCGATGGTTTCCACAAGACCGTGTCTCCGCAAACTGCAGCGATGGCTGCGTTCCAGGACCAGACTGCCACCGGGAAGTTGAAGGAGCTGATGACGCCGGTCACACCGAGCGGATGCCACTGTTCGTACATCCGGTGCTGTGGCCGCTCCGACTGCATCGTCAGGCCGTACAACTGCCGGGAAAGCCCGACGGCGAAGTCACAGATGTCAATCATTTCCTGGACCTCGCCCTGGCCTTCCGCCCGGATTTTGCCCATTTCGAGCGACACCAGATCGGCCAGCGCCTCTTTCTTGTCGCGCAGGGCCTGACCCAAATCACGCACGATCTGGCCGCGTTGCGGCGCCGGCAGTGTGCGCCAGGTTTGAAAGGCCTGGTCGGCTTTGGCCACCACCTGGTCATAGGTGGCCTCGGTCGCTTGCAGGATGGTGGCAAGCGGCTCGCCACTTGTGGGGTTGTAGGAGACGTGCTCGGCTCCGGCGGGATCCTGATGCCAACGGTCGGGACCGCTGCATGCACCAGGATTGACCGGCTGGATGCCGAGCTCGTCCAGGATTGCCTTCACACGTGCCTCCTCAAAGGAATGTTGGATCTGGGCCGGCCCATCGAAGGGGAGCCCTGCGGGCCGATTGGCCATCATTGTACCCGCCGAGAAAGTGGAGCTAGGAGGCCAGCACCAGACTGCCGAGCGGTTCGCCCGCCAGCGCCTGGCGGAGCGCACCCGGCTGATCCCCAGAGAAGATGCGCACAACGGGGCGGTGGGGCAAGCGGGCCATGTCCAACGCCAGCTCGACTTTGCCTGCCATCCCGCCAGTCACATCGGCTGCCTCGGCGCCGGCCAATTGGGCTCGACGCAGGTCGTCGGGTTTGACCTCGGCCATGAGCCGTTGCCGCGCCGGGTAGTCGGCGTACACCCCCGCCTCCAGGCCGGCCAACAGGATTCGGTCCGGCTGAAGGTGTTGGGCCAGCAGGAGCAGCACCTGCTCGGTCGAGACAATGGCCACACCCAGGCGCCGGTCGAAGACGACATCGCCCTGGACCACAGGGACCAGGCCAGCGTTGAGCGCCCGCTCGACCGGCTCGACGGCCAGCTCGACCAGTTGTCCCCCGACCGAAATGGCCGAGGCCGACGGCGGCAGCGAGATCGCTGGCACTCCAGCCTCGGACAACACCTCCATCAACATGCGGTTCAGACGGGCAGCCGCCCGCCAGACGGCGGCGGCGCCGCGCCATTGTTCGGCCGTGCTCGCTCCTTGCTGCGTGCCGTACTCGGCAGCGGCGCTGTGGCCAAATGACCCGCTGCCGTGACCGACCAGCAGGCCACGAGCCTGGCCGACGGTCAAGAACTCGGCAATTTCGGCCGCAGCCTGGTTGAGGACATCCTTGCGCGGGGTCTCGGGCTGCTCCTTGACGGTCAAGAGTGAGCCGCCCAGCTTGACGAAGATCACGGTGTCACCTCGGTCGCCAGCACATGATGGGCTCCGGCCGCCAACAGCGCCCGTTCGACGCCGTTGGCTGTGTCTGCGTTGACCAACGCAATCATATTACCGCCGGCGCCGGCCCCTGAGAGCTTGGCGCCGGCTGCGCCGGCTTGTCGGGCGGCCTCGATCAAGGTCTCGAGCCGCGGATGAGAAACCCCAAGCCGGATCAACGCCGCCTGGTTGGCGTCCAGCAATGGACCCAACAGCTCGACAGCGCTGTTGGCAATGGCGCTGGCGGCGTGTTCGACGATCTGGCCAATCTCGTCGAATAAGGCCTCATACCTCGTTTGATCCGCCTGCCACCGCTGGCGGACAGCGGTGACGGCTGGGCCGGTAGCCGAAACCACGCCGCTGTCCCCGATCAACAACCAGAATGGCGCGCCGACGATCAAGCGCTCGACAGGTTGTCCACGGCGGAACAAGACCGGTTGCCCGTAGGCGATTACGGTGTTGTCGATGCCCGATGGCGTGCCGTGATGCAGCTTCTCGACCTCAAAGGTCAGCGCCGATTGCCGCTCAGGGCTGAGCGGTGTGCCCAGATGCTCACTCAAGGCGCGCACGATGGCAACCGACACGGCCGCTCCCGAACCCAGGCCGGCCCCGACCGGCAGTTCGGACTCGACAATAAGTTCAAGCGCAGGCTCATCCGGGATGGAGAGTTCTCCCAGGGTGGCGCGGATGATGGCCGCCAGCGGATGGTCGCCAGGCGCCGAGGCCAACGAGAGGTCGTAACCCGTCGCCGCCGACCGAATGCGGACACCACCGGCCTGCCGATCGGTAACGGTGACAACGACCTGGGCTTGCCCAACGGGAACGGCGATGGCCGGACGGCCATAGACGACCGCGTGCTCACCAAACAAGATGACTTTGCCAGGTGCCGAGGCGGCAGTCATTGTCCCAAGTAGAGCACCGCGGTGGCGAACAGTCCCCATAAGACGACGGTCAATCCGAGCGGTCGGTCGCGCAGCAGCAGATCTTCGGGAGCACCGCCGCGTTCTTCCACGTGAATCAGATGCAGGTAGCGGAAGATGCCGTAGATGACGAATGGGATCGTCAACATCATCAGATGATTGGCCGGCAGGTTCTCGGCCGAGAATGTGTAGAGCGAGTAGGCCATGATCGTCAGGCTTGACACAATCACGATCAATTGGTCGAGCAGCTTGATCGAGTAGCCATCGAGAACCCGCCGGTGCATGTTGGCGCCCTCGGCCAGCAGCACGATCTCAGCCCGCCGCTTACCGAACCCGATGAACAATGCAAACAGGGTCGTGCACACATAGAGCCAGGGTGAAAAGCGTTCAACCGTGATCAGCGCTACGCCGGCCCCGACGCGCAGCACAAAGCCACTGGCGACCACCATGACGTCGATGATCGGGACGTGCTTCAGCCAGAAGGAATAGAGCAAGTTGAGCGCAAGATATACAACGATGATCAGGCCCAGGCCCGGTGACAGCCACCAACCGCCCACAATCGAGATGAGCGCCAGCCCGAACCCGCTGACGGCTGCCAGCGGGACCGTCAATTCGCCGGCGGCAATCGGCCGTAGTCGTTTGCTTGGGTGCTGGCGATCGGCTTCCAGATCGGCAATGTCGTTCAGTAGGTAGACCGCGCTCGAGGCCAAGCACAGCAGCACATAGCCAACCGTTGTACGCAGGAAGGCCGCCGGATGGAAGAGCTGACCATCGAAAACCAGCGCCGGATAGATGAAGCCGTTCTTGATCCACTGGCGCGGGCGCATGGCGCGCAATAAGGCCCACAACATGGGCGGGATGATAGCAGTTTCGATACCGGGCGACAAGAACAAGTGCTCCCATCACGAAGACACCAAGAGCTCAACGGGTTTTCCTGCTTCGGGTCTTTTGAATCTTCGCGCCAATCGTTACGAACTCTCATCGGCTCAGGCCGAGAGTACAATCGCCGCATGTCGGGGAAAACACGGCTGGATCAAGCGCTGGTTGAGCAAGGGTTGGCGCCCAATTTGGACCAAGCCCGCCGGCTGGTGATGGCCGGCCAGGTGCGAGTGGAAGGGCAACGCGCGGTCAAGCCCGACCGGCCGGTGACGGCCGAGGCAGCTCTGACCGTTGAACCCCTGCCACGGTTTGTATCCCGCGGCGGCGAAAAACTGGCAGGAGCCTTGGATGGCTTTGCCATCGACGTAGGCGGTATTGTTGCGGCCGATGTCGGGGCCTCGACCGGCGGCTTTACGGACTGCCTGCTGCAGCGCGGCGCGGTGCGTGTCTATGCCATCGACAGTGGCACCGGCCAACTGCACTGGCGCCTGCGCCAGGATGCGCGGGTGGTCAGCCTGGAGCAAACCAACGCTCGCCACCTGGCCTCGCTGCCGGAGCGCGTTGGGCTGGTCAGCGTCGACGTTTCCTTTATTTCCTTGACCCGCTTGCTGCCGTCGATCGCCGGCTGGCTCGACCCCGGCGGCCAGCTGGTGGCGCTCGTCAAGCCACAGTTCGAGGCCGAGCCGGCCCAGGTGGCCCCGGGCGGGGTGGTGCGCGATCCGGCCGTCCAGCGCCTGGTTCTGCTCAGGATCATGCTGGCGGCGCAGGCAGCCGGCTTTGGTATCCAAGGCTGGCTGCGTTCGCCGTTGGTGGGACCCAAAGGCAACGTCGAGTTCTTCTTTCATGGCGTGATGGGCGCGACCGGCAAGGCGCCCGCGGCTCTCATGGAGGGGTTTGAACAACGAAGTCGCCCAGGGCACGAAGTACAGAAATAGGTCCACAAAGGTCGAAGACGTAACCGCAGGTGGGTTACTGGCGGTCAGCGGTCAGTCGTCCGCGGTCGGTGTTGTCCGCCTCGCTCTGTATTCCTTCCACGATCCTTGGTGCCCATTGCGACTTCGAGGTTAGGTATACTTCCCCCGCGGGAGGGCGCTCCCGCCCTTTCGTGTCTGGGACCCCAAATCGGATGGATGCAAATAGGATTCGCAACTTCTGTATCGTGGCCCACATCGACCACGGTAAATCGACGCTGGCTGACCGGCTGCTTCAGCTGACCGGGACCATTACCGATCGCCTGATGATGGATCAGGTGCTCGACAGCATGGACCTGGAGCGTGAAAAGGGCGTCACCATCAAGGCGTCGGCTGTGCGCATGGCCTACCGGGCCAACGACGGCCACAACTACGAGCTGAACCTGATTGACACCCCGGGCCACGTAGACTTCGGTTATGAGGTCAGCCGGGCGCTGGCTGCTTGTGAGGGTGCCTTGTTGGTGGTGGATGCCAGCCAGGGCATCGAGGCCCAAACATTGGCCAACCTGTACCTGGCGCTCGAAGCCGACCTGGAGATCATCCCGGTTCTGAACAAAATCGACCTGCCGGCCGCCCGGCCCAATGACGTCGCCGACGAGATTGAGCAGTTGATTGGGACGCCCAAGGATGAGATTCTGCGCATCTCGGCCAAAGAAGGATCGAACGTGGCTGCGGTGTTGGAAGCCATCATCGCCCGGGTGCCGCCGCCGCAAAGCCGCCAAGACGAGCCGCTGCGTGCGCTGATCTTCGATTCACATTACGATGCATACAAGGGCGTGGTGGCTTACATCCGTGTCTTCGACGGCAAGCTGCCGGCCACCGAGGCCGTGCGGCTGATGGCCTCCGAGGTCGAGGCCCGGCCGATGGAGGTCGGTGTCTTTGCTCCGGAAATGCGGCCGGTCGATGAATTGGTCGCCGGTGAAGTTGGATACGTCGCCACCGGTCTCAAGTCCGTGCGCGAGTGCCGGGTCGGCGACACCATCACGCTGGCCTCCCGGCCCTCCAAGGAACCGTTGCCCGGCTATCGCACGCCCAAGCCAATGGTCTTCGCCGGCTTCTATCCGGTTGACAGCGAGGATTACCCTGATCTGAAGGACGCGCTCGAGAAGCTGCAGCTCAACGATGCCTCCCTGGTCTACACGCCGGAGAGTTCGGAGGCGCTCAACTTTGGCTTCCGCGTCGGCTTCCTCGGCTTGTTCCACATGGACATCATCCAGGAACGGCTCGAGCGCGAGCACGACATCAATATGATCGCCACGGCGCCCTCTGTCGAGTACCAGGTCCATCTGCATAACGGGGAGGAACTGCGCATCGAATCGCCGGCAGCCTTGCCCGACAAGACCGACATCAAGTCCATTCTGGAACCGTGGATGCGCATCCAGGTCTTCACGCCGGATGCGTACTACGGTGCGGTCATGGAGCTGGTGACCAGCCGGCGCGGCGAATTCATCGAGCAGGAGTACCCAGCCCCAAGCCGGGTGGTGCTGCACTTCGACATCCCGTTGGCCGAGATGATTATCGATTTCTATGATGCGCTCAAATCGGTGACACGTGGCTATGCCTCGCTCGACTATGAATTCGCCGGTTACCGGCCGGACGATTTGGTCAAGCTCGAGGTGCTGGTCAACTTGGAGCCAGTCGATGCGCTGGCGCTGATCGTCCACCGCGACGAAGCCTTCCGCAAGGGCAAGGCCCTGGTTGGCCGGCTCAAGGAGCTGATCCCGCGCCAGCAGTTTCCGGTGCCGATCCAGGCTTCGAGCGATGGCCGCATCATTGCTCGTGAGACAGTCCGTGCGCTGCGCAAGGACGTAATCTCGAAATGCTATGGGGGCGACGTCACCCGCAAGCGCAAGCTGCTCGAACAGCAGAAACGCGGCAAGAAGCGGCTCAAGCGCATCGGCTCGGTCGACATTCCCCAGGACGCCTTCTTGGCGGTGCTGCGGTTGGGGGAAGGGTAGCCAGCGTTGACCAAGGAACAGTCGGTGGAAGCCCTGCCTCCAACAGCACGGCGGAAGCAGTCCATCACCCTAGGTTGGCGGGTAGCGATTGGTCTGGCGCTGAGTTTGGCCCTGCTGGCGCTGGCATTCTGGCAGGCTGACTTTGGTCGTTTGTGGCAGATCCTGCTTGGCGCCGACCGGCGCTTGATGCTGGCCGCACTTGGCTTGAACCTTATTGGTCTGGTCCTGCGGGCCGCTCGCTGGCGGGTCTTATTCTGGCGGCTGACCGATCGGCCCTTCGGCGCATTTCTCGACGGCGTCAACATTGGTTATCTTGTCAACAACCTCTTTCCGGTCCGTTTGGGCGATGTGGTCCGGGGCGTGTTGTTGTCGCGCTGGATCCCCGTCAGCGCCTCCGAGGCCCTGTCGGCAACCGTGTTGGAACGAGTGCTCGACAGCGGGCTGATCCTGCTGCTGTTCTTCGGCCTGTTCCCATTACTCCCGCTGCCCCCCGGCGCCGGCCAGGTTGGTTTGCTTGGGGCTCTGGCAGTGGGAGCGGCCCTGACGGTGATGCTGCTGGCGGTAGCCCAGCAAGCACGGGCCGACCGCTGGCTTCGGTGGCTCTTGCTGCGAACGAGGCTCCCCAACCAAGAGGTGTGGGCAGGGCGGGCAATGGGTTTAATCCGCGGCCTGGAAACGCTGCGGCATGCCCCGGCCCTTGTCCAATTTTTGCTGTGGTCGGTGTTGGTATGGGCGCAGACCGTACTGACGTTCTGGGTCACCATGCTCGCCTTCCTGCCGGACCTGCCGCTGACGTACGGCGCGTTGGCTACAGTGGCAGCCGCCCTCGGTTTGGCGGCGCCGTCGGCGCCGGCCGGCATCGGCACGTTTGAAGGCGCCGTGGTGGGTGCGTTGGTCCTGGTCGACGTGGAGCCAGATCTGGCGCGCAGCATGGCGATCGCCCTGCACGGATTGCCCTTTGCCGCTATCTTGATGGCCGGGCTCTGGTCCCTGGCTCGGCGCGGTCTTGGCTATCGTGGCCTGGCGCAGGCAGCGGCCGAGGGCCGTCCGCCCGCCGCGTGACGCCTACTGCTATAATGCGCCGTCCCCAGTTCGGGCCGGCGACTTGTCTGCGGTGCGGGTCTAAGGTCTTCCAGCTGGCGACGTTTTTGGCCAGATGAAGATCCTGACTGTTCTGACTTACTACCACCCACATTGGACCGGTTTGACCGCCCACGCCGTGCGGGTTGCCGAAGGACTGGCAGCCCGAGGCCACCAGGTGACGGTCCTGGCCTCGCGTCACGAGCCGGATTTGTCGCGTGACGAGATAGTCAACGGTGTGAGGGTAGTCCGCCTGCAGCCTGTCACTCGCTTCAGCCGCGGCATGCTGACCCCCGCCTTCCCCTGGGCCGTCGCCAATCTGGTCCGGCAAAACGACGTTGTGCAACTCCACAGCCCACTGCCTGAGGGTCCGTTGGTGGCGGCGCTGGCCAAGCTGCTCAATAAGCCTCTGCTGATGACCCATCACGGCGATCTAGTGATGCCGGATGGCGCCTTCAACCAGTTCCTGGAATGGGTCGGTTTCCGCATTCTGCGGTTGACAGCCAACCTGGCAACGGCAGTAACGTCGTATTCCAAAGACTACGCCGACCGCTCGCGCCTGCTGCGGCCGGTGCGGCACAAGCTCTCCTACGTCTATCCGCCGGTCGATTTGGTCGAGCCCAACACGGCGGCGGCCCAGGCCTGGAAACGCGAGCTCGGTCTTGAAGGCAAACGCCTGATCGGTTTCGCCGGTCGTTGGGTCCGGGAGAAGGGCTTTGACTATTTGCTGCAAGCCCTGCCGTTGATCCGCCAGCAGATTCCCGAAGCCCATCTGATCTACGCGGGCGAACTGAATGTGGTCTATGAGGATTTCTATCAGCGCACCCAACCGCTGATCGAGGCCAACGCGGAGCACTTGACACTTCTGGGCTTGCTGCGTGACCCGCAACGCATGGCCCAGTTCTACGCAATGCTCGATTTGTTTGTGCTGCCCAGCCGGACCGACATGATGGCGTTGGTGCAGATCGAAGCCATGCTGGCCGGGACCCCGGTGGTGGCCTCGGACATCCCCGGGGCGCGAGTCGTTGTTCGCGATACGGGATTTGGACAGCTGGCGCCGCCGCGCGATCCGGTGGGCCTGGCCGAGACGATCGTTGACACCATGCGACGGGCCAAGACCTTCCTGCCAGATCGGGAGGGGGTGCGCCGGGTCTTTGACACCGAGACCACCATGGCCGAATACGAATCCATCTTGCTGCGCATCCACCAGCGCAACAGCGGCCAGCCGCTTGCTGACCGGCTGCCGCTCGCGGCTACCGGCGCCGCACTGACCCGCCGGGCCGGCCGGCCGGCGGCCGGGGAACTGACCGCCGAGGACCAGGCAACGCTCGAGGCGCTGCTGCGCAACGAAGCCGACATGGCCTATCGCCGGCGGGCCAAGATCCTGCTCGAATACCTCGAGCTGAACGATGGTGACCGGGTGCTGGATGCCGGCTGTGGCATGGGCTTCTATCTGATGGCGATGGCCCGCCTGCGCCGGCTCAACCTGGTGGGTTTGGACGAGTGGTGGGAACGTCTCGTCTGGGCCAGAACCGAGGCCGTGCCTGCCGGGCTGCTCAGCGGAGATCTGTACCGGCTGCCATTTGCTGGGGCCAGCTTCGAGGCGGCCCTGCTGTCGGAGGTGCTTGAGCACGTCGACGACGAGCAGGCAGCCCTCAGTGAGCTACATCGTGTCCTTAAACCGGGTGGGGTGCTGGCTATTTCGGTTCCCCATGCCCATTTTCCCTTTTGGTGGGACCCGATCAACCGCAGTCGGGTCGGGCTGGGCGGGTCACCTATTCGGCGCGGCCCAATGGTAGGTCTGTGGACCAACCATGAGCGGCTCTACCATCCCGAGGAATTGGCCGAGACGGCGGCTGCCGCCGGTTTTGAGATCGAGCGGCTCGAGCAAGCGACCCACCATGCCTTTCCCTTCAGCCATTTCCTGGTGTACGGTCTGGGCAAGCCGCTGCTCGAGCGCAATCTGCTGCCGGCCGGACTTAGGCGCAGCGCCGACCGTTTCAGTGGGGAATCCAACGCCGGGTCCTTGCTTAACCCATTCAACCTGGGCCGGGCCGTCTTCCGCTGGGTCGATCACAGGAACGATCAGCCAAGCGTGGAGGGAAAGGACCGTTTCGTCAACGTGTTGCTGAAAGCCCGCAAGCCGGGCGGTGAGCGACTGGGACCCAGCCGATGACGTCAGCCGATCCGGAAATCAACCCCCAAGCCGACGATATCCAGGCCTATACCGAGGAGCCTTCGGTGCTCGACTGGTTCAAGTCACTGCTGCGTCTGGATCCCATTCCGATCCCCGACCAAGCCCCGCAGGCCGGCCCAGTGGTGGCTCGCCGGGCGCGGCTCGAGCAGGGCGAGCCCGTCGTCCTTCCCAGCCTGAGTTGGTCCATCCTGACGCTGGCCCGGCTGCGACTACCGGCTGCCATCCTGTTGGCAATGATCGCCCAATGGGGGTTGGAGCGGCGCCAGGGCGAGGCCTGGCTGCAGATCGGCCTGTACTCGCTGGCTGCGGGCCTGCTCATTTGGGCCTTGGTGGCGGGTGACCTTCCTGGGTTGGCCCCGCAAGATCGGCAGGCCGAAGCTCTGTCCTTGGAGGTACGGGCCCGACCACTGGCGATCGGCCTGGTTCTCGGCGCGGTCACGTTCCTGACAGCCGGCGGCAATCAGTTCCGGGGCATTACTGTGCTCGCCTGGCTGGGATCGGCGATCTTCATATTCGCCGCCTTGTGGAACCGCCCGCTTGCGCCGCGCTCCTGGTGGGAGCGGCTGCGTGGATGGCTGGCCGAGCCCCGGGTTTGGCTGCAGTTGGAACGCTGGACCCTGCTGGTGTTGGTGGCGGCCGTCGCAGTAATTGCCTTCCGCTACTGGCGCTTGGTCGAGGTTCCCTACGAAATGTGGAGCGACCAGGCCGAGAAGCTGCTCGATGTGCGCGATGTGGTTGAGGGAGATACGCGCATCTTCTTCCCGCGTAACTCAGGCCGTGAGGCAGCTGAGTTCTACCTGGCGGCGGCCGTCATGGCCGTTCTTGGCACCGGCTACTCGTTTCTGACCCTCAAGCTCGTGTCCGTGACGGCCGGCGTGGTGGCCGTCCTCTTCATGTACCTATTGGGCAAGGAACTGGGCGGCCGGCGGGCCGGCTTGTTCATGCTGCTCCTGAGCGGGTTTGCTTTCTGGCCGGTGATTGCCAGCCGGGCCGGCTTGCGCATGCCGCTCAATGAGCTGGCAGTCGCGCCGGCCATGTACTTCTTCGTCCGCGGCCTGCACCGGGGTAACCGCAATGACTTCCTGTGGGCGGGGTTGGCGGTCGGCCTTGGCCTGCAGGGGTATTCCGGGGCCAGGGTGATCCCAGGTGTCCTTCTGGCCGGGTTTCTCATCTACCTCTTGCACATGCGCCAGGCCGACCAACGGCTGCCGGCGCTGACGGCGTTCGGCTGCCTGGTGCTCGTCAGTGTGATCGGTTTCCTCCCGCTGTTCCGGGTCGTGGTAGATGAGCCAGAGCTCGTGCTCTATCGCACCCTGACGCGTGTCGGTAACGTCGAGCAGGCGTACCTCGCTCACCCCTTGCTGATCTTCCTCGACAACTTGTGGGACAGCCTGCGCATGTTCTCATGGACCACAGGCGAGATCTGGGTGGTGACCGTTCCCCACCGGCCGGCGCTCGACTTCATCAGCGGCGCATTCTTCCATCTTGGGGTGGTGATGACGGCGCTGGCCTACCTGCGTACGCGACGATGGGAGTACCTGTTTCTGTTGGTGGCGCTGCCCATTCTCCTGCTGCCGTCTGCCTTGGCGCTGGCCTTTCCCAACGAAAATCCCGCCCCTAATCGCGTGACGGGCGCCATGGTCCCGGTCTTCGCCATGGCCGGCTTGGCGCTCGACGCGGCTTATGGCTGGTTCAAACGGGAGCTGCCGACCCGTTTCCATTGGCTGGCGGCCCTGCCCACCGGGCTGCTGCTCCTGGGGGTGGTTGCAATTAACGGCCGACTGGTCTTCACGGCTTACGCCACGCAGCAGCGGGCCGGCACCTGGAATGTGTCTGAGGCCGGCGATGTCATGCAAGGATTTGCCGGGACGGTCGGCACCTTCGATCATGTTTACTTTGTGGTCTATCCCTTCTGGCTCGACTCACGCCTGGCGGCGATCGAGGCCGGTGCACCGATCCGGGATTACAGCGTCTGGCCCGCCGATCTGCCAGGTCAGGATCTCGATCCCGGCGCCTACCACTTGTACTTGATCAAGCCGGAAGATATCGAGTCCATGACCCTGCTGCAGAGCCTTCACTCCGGCGGCTCCTTGACGCTGTACGACTCGGCCATCGATGGCCGCGATTTCTATGTCTTCCTGGTGCCGCCGTCGATCCCGACCGAAATTCCGTCTGAGGCCGAGGCCGCTCGCTGGCCGGATGAGGTGGCGGCGATACAATGGCGCCCATGATCGCCCCTGATCGGCAGCTCGCCCACGCAGCGGGAGTCCGTCTCAAACGGACGAGTTGATGGATTCCCAGACAACGTCACCGGCCCCGCCATCCATCCCTGAGCGGGCACGACAAGTTGCGCCCTCGTTGATTCTTCTCTTCATCGTGGCCGTCGGGGCCTACTTGCGCTACCGTGGCATTGACTGGGACGAGGGCGCCCATCTACACCCCGATGAGCGCTTCCTCAACTTGGTCGAGGCGGCACTGCGACCGGTAGACAGCCTGGCTGAATACTTCAATACGGAAGCCTCT
>DASWJQ010000091.1:0-2828 GCA_036397095.1 Anaerolineales bacterium | reverse complement strand
CGGCATAGCCGACCGGACTGACCGGATCCGGCTCGGCCTGCAAGCCGGATTCAGCCGTCGTAAGGTCGGCCGGATGCTCGACGTCCGTTGCAATGTCCCACTCCTCATGAGAGTGGAAATCGTGGCACTGGGTGCAGGACGACAGGCTGACCGTGAAGCTGTGGTTGCGGGCGCCGTGGACCTCGCCCTCAGACAATACTGCTTCTTCCAGGTGACAATCGGCGCAAGTCAGGCCGGCCGTATTGTGGATGTTGTGGGAAAAGCCTTCGGCCATTGTCTGGTGGCAGCTTCCGCACAGACCTGAGGCCTCTTCCGCCCGGATGGCGGCGGCGTGGGGATCGTGGCAGCTGATGCAGCCACCCTCGAAATTGTTGTGGCTACTGGCCAGAAATTCAATGTGGGTCTCGCCATGGCACTGGGCGCAGGTGGTCGCCGAGCGGTAGGTTGGCATCGGCTCCGCCGGATGGCCTTGAACGTACTCGCCGTGGCAGGCAACGCAGGTGACGCCCATCTCCGAGGCCTCACCCGTAGTGGCATCATAGCGGCTGGCATGACAGGTCAAGCAGCGAGTGGGTGAACCCTGCTCTTCCCAGGCCTGGCGAAAAACCGGGTCAACAGCGGCCTGGCCGTGCGCTCCGTCTTCCCAGACGTCATGCAACCGGTCGTGGCACACAAAGCATGCCGGACCGTCCTCCTGCTGGGTTGGCGCGGAGTCGCGCCCCATGGCGAACGCCGCGCTAGTAGCCGATAGCGGCACTGCCAACAGCAATCCTATTGTCAGCCGAAGCATAAGTCGTTTGATCATGGCTGGCTCCTCGTTAAATGCGCTCAGGCGTGAAGCGCTTCGGCGGCCGGTGTCATTCGGAATACGTCACAATCCAGGCATGACGACCGAAGCCGACCTTGCTGATCGCGGAACAATTGCCAGCACGGCACATTCGTTTGTCGATGGGCCGGGCACTTTGCTTGCTGTTCGGGTGGGCAGTCGTTCAATACCCAGCAGCGCAGCACTTGAATCGGTCGGGCTCCGACCGCGCCGACGGCCTCGGCCTCAGCCCGCCACCGCCGGTCAAGCCGGCCCAGCAGCCAGGCCACCCCCAGCGTCAGACCTACCGGGAGCAGCAAACGTGCGACCAAGCCGACAAGGATCGTCAGGACACTTCCCGTGGAGTCCATTGCGCGCTCCTAGCCTGCCCGGCCGACCCGACTGTGTTGCACTCGGCTTCCGATCAAGATCAGGACCAGTGCCGGGGCGATCAGCCTCAGCAGTATCCCGACGGTCAAGGCCAATAGGTTGGCTTCCATGACAACACCTCCATGCTTGCATCCTTAGGGTAGACGCCAGCTCGACGTGGGTAAATCCGCTGTTCTCCACACTGAGGGCTTGACAGGGTGGTCAACTCGACCCATGCAACATGGGGTATCCACCCCACGCCAAGCGAGGGGCTACAAGAAAACGCCCGGAGGCATGCTCCGGGACGTCAGGTACTGGGTAGCGGGAAGACTAGGCTTGGATAATGCCGCGGCGAATCGCGTACTTGACCAACTCGGTGCGGGAGTGCAAGTTCAGCTTGCGCATGATGTTCTCGCGGTGGCGGGCCACCGTCTTGGGGCTGATGCTTAACTCGAGGCCGATCTCGCCATTGGTTAGTCCTTCGGCCACCCGCTCCAAAACCTGGCTCTCTCGGTCGGTAAGAGGTTGGGTCTGGCCGCGGTCTACACTATCACCTTCAAGGTATCCAGCCACAAGCAGCTTGGCGAGTGACGGGTAGAGATAGACCTCACCGCGGGCTGCCGCCCGAATGGCCGTGAGCAACTCCTCTGGTGCAGCCCGTTTGGGAACATAGCCGCTGGCGCCGGCGTCAAGCATTGAAAAGAAGTACTCCTCATCTTCGTGAATCGTCAAGGCGACGATGGCGATCGAGTCGTCAATAGCCTTGATGCGGCGGGCTGCCTCAATCCCCGTCATGTCTGGCAAACCGATGTCCATCACAACTACGTCGGGGTGGTGCTCTTCAACTGCCGCTAACGCCGCCTGGCCGGTGGCCGCGTCAGCCACGATCTCCACATCGGGCTCGCTTTCCAGCAGCATTTGCAGGCCGGAGCGGACGACTTCGTGGTCATCCACCAACAGCAACCGAGTCGCCATCGACCTGCACCTCCCTTTGTTCATACGGGATCGTCACCCGAACAAGCGTCCCCCGCCCTACACTGGAGTCTACGTCAAACGTGCCGCCAAACAGATGAGCCCGCTCGGCCATACCGAGCAAGCCCCAGCCGGCACCTTCGTCGACCAGCGGCGTGGCCGGATCAAATCCCCGGCCGCAGTCTTCAATCTCAAGCTGCACTTGCTCGGGGCCGTAAACCAGGCGCACCTGTGCGCAAGATTCCTCGGCGTGCTTGACCACGTTGGTCAGCGCTTCTTGGGCCACACGGAACAGACCGGTTGTCACCGGCGGCTCCAGCGGGCGAGTCTCACCGCTAACGTTGACTTCAACCTGCAGCATGCCGCGCGTCCCCAGTTCGTTGGCATACCAGCGCAGTGCCGCCGGCAACCCCAGGTCGTCGAGGTGCGACGGGCGCAGGTCGGCGATCATCCGCTGCAGATCCTCCATCGCCCGATCCACCACGGCCTCCAGCTTGCGCAGGTTGCGCCGGGCTTTGGCCAGCTCGCTGTCGCCCAGCTTGGAGACCGCCCGCAAGCCGAGGCCGATCGCCGTCAACGCCTGCCCGGTGTCGTCGTGAAGCTCACGCGCCACCCGTTTGCGCTCAGCTTCCTGAGCCGAGACCACGCGCAACAGCAGCTCACCGCGCAGCGCTTCGCGCCG